>JBDTTL010000298.1:0-6087 GCA_039930665.1 Acidobacteriota bacterium | reverse complement strand
TTGCTGTTACCGCGATGGGGTTGTTCGGCGCTGCTCTTTTTGCGGCCAACAAGCCCATGACCGCGACCCTGAAGGACGGGGCTGGAAAGGGCGTCGGAACCGCTAAAATCTCGGACGGACCGGGTGGCAACGGCGTAAAAATCGTGCTGAACCTCAAGGGCCTGCCTCCGGGCGAACACGCCCTCCATATCCACACGACCGCGAAGTGCGAAGGCCCAGCCTTCACAAGCGCGGGAGGCCACTTCAACCCAACCAACGCGCACCACGGCATTAACAACCCCATGAGCCCCAAACCGCACGCGGGCGATATGCCGAATTTCACCGTGAAACCGAACGGTACAGCGAAGCTCACGATGGAAGATTCGGCCGTTACTCTGGGCGACAGAAGCAATTCCGTTTTCGCCAACGGCGGCACGGCGCTGGTGATCCACGCCAAGGCGGACGACTTAATGAGCGATCCCGCGGGCAACGCAGGCGACCGCATTGCCTGCGGGACGATCACCAAGTAGCGGAAGTCGGAAACGTAGGCGTGCCGCCTCCATCGGTCTTTTCATTTAAGCCAGCTTCGCGAAACTGGAAGTCGCCGTATCCGCCGATGGCAACGCGCTCTGTGCGCAGGAGATTGCTGCGCCCGTGAGTTCGATCGTTTGATTGACAAAGGGATTTGCACAGATCCTATCGGCGCCCTATTAAGGATCTGTTCTCAGCCGGTCTAATGCCGGCAGCAAGGAGAGTGCGTCCACCGCGTCGATTGCCTTGACGCCGACGCGAAAACGTTCGCGCGGGTCACTGGAATGATCGAGTGTGTAGCCCGCACCGTACAGGCCGCCGAAGAAGTTTTCAAAGTCCGCCTTCAAGGCTTGCCACGTCGCCTTCGTGTTGGGCGCGAGCAGCCGGTCGTTCAGGATGACCTGGCATTCGCCGGCGTTAAACTTGAGCGCGCCGTGGAATTCGGGTTCCTGCTCCAGACGGCGGCACGCGCTAAGCGCGGCGCGAAACGCCTGCGTCAGGTTCTCGCGAGGGTTATGGTCCGCCGGCGCTTTGCGATTGTACAGCAACCCCAGCCGCGCTTCGGACAGATCCAGGCTGTAATTCGCTTCGTGGCCCACCAGCACCACCCCGGGTCCCTCCGGCACGTGTCGATAGTCAGCCACGTCGATCAGCAGTTCCTCGCAGACGTTCTCCTGAATCCAGCGGTGAAAGACGGGGATCGCGCAGGCCAAGTCCACCCCGGCCGTGTCTTCAGCGAAAATCTTGACGTTGACGTGTTGTACCTGAACTCGGCCGGCCATCTCCGCGTTCATACCGCCACTGGCTGCGCCATCACGCGGCCATAACAGCTATGGCAGGCCTCCAGGAAGAGCTGCGCCTCCTCTACTAGTCGGTGCGCGGTGTCCGCATCGTGGTGCACAGAGGCGTTCTCGTGAGCTGCAAAGAAATAGTGCGCAAACTTGCCCCCCACGAAGGGATCGAAGAAGAGCTGCGTGTCGTAGAACTGCTTGCGGAACTGGTCTACGATGCCGCCCGCGGATTTTTCGTGTGGCAACATCCTCCAGTCGAGCAGCGCCGTCGCTGCGTGCAGGATGGATCCGTAGGCGGTCCGGGCAGCGGCTTCGAACTCGCCGCCGTCCAAGTGCAACTGAGCTTCGAAGACCTCCCGTTCACACGCCGTGAGCGCAAACTCGATCGGCGACACCACCTCGCCCGCGCATTCGCCCACGCCCATGTCGCCCAGGGTGTATTCGCGCGCATCCGCCCAGTCGGTGTAGAAGGACGGGTCCGCGTCATGCGGCGGAACCTGCGTCAGGTCATCCAGCATCTTCTTGCATTCGGCTTTGCCGATACGCCGGACGAAATCTTGAAAAGATTCATCCGCCTGGCGTTCCGCCAGGTAACGGGAGGTGATGCGATTGACCGTCTCCGGGATACGCTTGGATGGCACGGCGCCGATCGCCAAGCCGTAGGCGCCTCCATTCTCGGTCCACTGGCCCCCCAGGATCACCTGGAAGTGCGGCACCGCGTAGCCGTTCTTGTTGCGGTTCACGCCGTAAAACCCGAGGTCGGCGATGTGGTGCTGCCCGCAGGAATTGAAACAACCGCTAATCTTGATGCGCAAACCGCGCACGGCTTCGTCCACAGAGCCGTTCTGCAGCACGAAGAGCTTGCGCAGTTCCCCGGCGAGTCCCCGGGAGGACGAGATTCCGAGCTTGCAGGTATCCGTGCCCGGGCAGGCCGTAATGTCCGCGATGGTTCCCGCGCCCGGCTGTCCAAGGCCTGCATCGTTCAGGTCCGCGGACAAGGCCGGCAGATCCGCCTCGCTGACCCAGCGCAGTAACAGGTTCTGCTCTACGGTGACACGAATCGTTTCCCGTACGTACTTCCGGCATGCATCCGCGACCTTGCGTAACTGCGTCGCGGTGATATCGCCCAGCGGCAGCGTCACCATCGCGGTCACGTAGCCCGGCTGGCGTTGCGGAGCGACATTGGTCTTGCGCCATTCCTCAAACCCCGCCGGCGCGCTCGGCGAGATCTGCAACAGGCTGGGCGGCTTGAGGGCGTTCTCTTGGTAGCGCGCTATGTCATGGAGGTAGCTGGTCCAGCGCTCGTCGCGCGGCAGTGAGGCGCGCTCCTGGGCGACCAGCCGCTTGAACTCTTCCAGTCCCAGCTTGGCCACCAGGAACTTCATACGCGCGGTGTTGCGGTTTTTCTTCTCACCCAGGCGCGCGAAGACGCGGCCCATGGCTTGGCACAGCGGCAGGAGCTCCGCTTCGAGGACGAACTCCTCCATGAGCTTCGCCTGGTAGGGGACCGTGCCCAGGCCACCTCCGACGTACATCTCAAAACCGCGCTGGGTCCGTCCGTTGAACTGGCGCGTCACCGCGATCAGGCCGATGTCGTGAATGCGCGTGAGGCCGCACGCGGTTTCTCCGCAACCAGAAAAGGCAATCTTGAATTTGCGTCCGAAGTTCTGGGTGTCCGGGTGGCCCAGTAGAAAATAGGCCGTCGCCTTCGCATAAGGCGTGACGTCGAAGCTTTCGCCCATGCACACGCCCGCGTACGGGCAGGCGGTGACGTTCCGGACGGTATTCCCGCAGGCCTCCCGCGTCGTGATGTTCACGGCGGCTAGCCGGCGCTGGAGCGATGGTACGTCTTCAATGTGGACGAAATGCAGTTGGACATCCTGTCGCGTGGTCAGATGGGCGATGCCATCGGAATACTCCTCGGCCACCTCTGCCAACGTTTCCAGTTGTTCGGCATTCAAGCTCCCGAAAGGGATCTTGATGCGCTGCATTCCGGGAGCGTCCCATAGGGTGTTGGGGCCTTTCGTGAGTGACGCGGCGGGATACGCAAGCTTGCGCTCGACCCGGCCGTCGTGCCGTGCTCCATTGTCGTAGCGCTGGCCATAGGCGCCGCGCCGGAGCCGCGTTTCCGCGAAAACCTTGTCGTCGATCTTGCCCTGCTTTTTCAAGGTGATCTCGTTTTCGAAGATGTCCAACTCTTTTGCCAAACGGTCCGGCATCCTGTCGATCAGCACTTCCTTCCAGGATTTATTGCTGGCTTTCATAGAGTTCACCTACTATCATCCTAAACCATATCGGAATGGGGGACATTGCTGGAAGACGCACGGGAAGGGCGGTCCACTCATGTATGGATAGGCTTACCAGGATGGATTCCTTCGCACCGTCCGATTTCTGGTCTCCCGGGGTGTCGAGGGAGAGGTAGCGAAAGAAGTCGCGCAGTGCGCCTGGGCCAGAGGATGAGAACGGCTCGGCCAACTTCGGAACGACAACATGGTTTTGGCTTCGGTGAATTCGATTGCCTTGAATGCTTACCGCGGCATCCTTAGGAAAGAACGCTCCCACGTAGCCATCCTCGAACTGCACGCCACCGAAGTGAGTTGCGCCGGCGTCGAGGTGGGCCGTCTTCTCAAATTCTGCCCTCCGCGCGCTCGCGCACTTTTACAGTTAGAATTGCAGGGGCTGAATACCAAGGAGATCGCACGAAAGGAGGGAGTCACGAATACCGCTATCCTACTCGCAGCATGGTGCCCGTTGCCAATATTGGTCCCAGGAGCAGACGAGAATGCTGGTGACTGTCGAGATGAACCGGCGCAACCGCAGTCAGTCCCTCGCCCTTGCCGGCGCGGCGGCTGTGGCGTCTGCACTGGCGGGCTGGTTTTGCCATCCTGTTCTTCTCACTCTGGGCTTTTCCCCGTTTATTTATTGGTTGCTTCGGCGGCGATGCGTACGGCGAGTGAAGATAATGAAACAACCGTTCTCCGCATCGTGGGAAGAAGTGCTCCAGTCTCACGTCGCTTTTTTTCGAGCGTTAGCGCCGCCTGAGAAAGAGCGGTTTCGACAGCTCGTCAAGGTTTTCTTGGACGAAGTCCGTATCACTGGCATCCAGACTGAGGTCGACGATACCATCCGCGTTTTGGTTGCCGCTAGTGCGGCGATCCCCATCTTTGGGTTTCGCGATTGGGAATACCATCGCCTGGGCGAAGTGCTTGTCTACCCCAGCTCTTTCGGGGATGACTATCAAACAACCGGGAATTCCGACCGGGACACTCTCGGCATGGTCGGACTGGGACAGATACGTGGCGTAATGATTCTGTCCAAGCCGTCACTCCTCGCGGGTTTCGATACTGCATCCAATGCCGACAACGTGGGCATTCACGAATTCGCGCACCTCGTGCAGCTGGAAGAGTCCGAAAATGGCCTCCCGCCAGAGGTTCCTGGCCAGGCTGTTATGCAATGGGTGCAATTCGTTGCCCGGGAACTTTCCGATCCTTCTAGCAACCATTCTTCCATTCGCGCCTACGCATACACGAACGCACGTGAATTTTTTGCAGTGCTGTCGGAGTACTTTTTCAAGTCGCCGGAGTTGCTCAAAAACAAAGAGCCTGAATTATACGGGATGCTCCAGGAGATGTTCCATCAGGATACGGCATCCCTAATGAAACTCCCATTCTCGCGCCGCCCGAGATACAGTCGCAACGATCCTTGCCCTTGTGGGAGCGGTAAGCAATATAAGCATTGCTGTCTTTTGAAAACAGTTGAGGCGACAAGGGCAAGTGCGATTAGCAGAGAGCCTTCGGCCTTGGCCAAGAAGCGAAAGAAGTGAACGATGTTACCGTTCAGAGAGCCGACGAGTTGGAAGGCGTAGACCCCGTTTTTTGCTCGGTTCGATCTACTTCGCGTTTAGCCGTTCAATCACAGCGGGTGTCGAAGTGCAAAGAATCGCAAAGCGCATCTCGATCCGCGTTCACCGGGCAGCCAATCTAGCTGAGGCTCTGATGCTTCTACGAATCACCGAGCGCGGGTCTTGTTGGTCAATCTACGCCTTGCGCGTCAGAACCTGGAAAGGCCTCTCCGCACTTTGGACCGGGCGTGTCCGCGAGCGGCCATCGTCGGTGTTGCGCGGGGACGAATGCTCATCGATGGCCTTGCCGCTGCGAGTGCAGCCTTTGAGGTCGGATACGAGTGCTAGCCAATTCAATCGGGAATACAGCCGCCTCTTCGGTCAACCACCAAAGCGGGATATTCAGACTCTTCGCTTGCCGGATGCACCGTTACTGGAACTGGTCGGCAATCTGTGAGCACTCAATCATGTATTGTCGGAATAGCTAGTTGAGATTGAGGATTTCACGGTGATCGAAAATATCGAAGACTTTCCGGACAACGTAATTGCTCTCATCGCGAAGGGGCAGGTGACAAAAAAGGACTACGAACAAGTTCTGATTCCGAAGGTTGAGGGCGCTCTCAAACGACACGACAAGATCCGGCTGTATTACGAGCTCGGTTCGCAATTCTCCGGAATAGATCCCAGTGCCGCGTGGGAGGACCTAAGAGTCGGAGTCGGACATCTTACCCGCTGGGAGCGCGTGGCAGTCGTAACCGATGTTGATTGGATGAAGCATATGATCAGCGCTTTTCGCTTTCTCATGCCCGGCCAACTACGGGTGTTCGGGACCGCGCAGACGTCCGAGGCACGAACCTGGGTTCGAAGCACCGAGGGCTAAGCGATTCAATCCTCGGTCCTATCCGCTAGCGCCCGCACGCTTCCTTGTCTTGGGTTCGCCCCAAA
>JBDTTL010000297.1:0-6094 GCA_039930665.1 Acidobacteriota bacterium | reverse complement strand
GGAGACGGTCTTTTCCCATTCCATAAGGAAGGTCTTCTGTCCCTCGCGGCTATGCCACCAGCCGTCGGCCGTAAAGTTTTTATCCGGTGCGGCCACCATCATTATGGTGAGATCCGGCGCTAGCTTTCGAAAAATCGCGCCCGCCCGCCGCGTGTGGAAGTTGCTGGTGACTACGATTAGCCGCTTGACGCCCATGCTGCGGATTACCGGGAGAACCGCCTCCGCCTCGGTCTGAGTGGAGCGCGCCGAGTGTTCGAGGTGCACGAAGTACGATTCGGGATATCCACGCTTCATAGCGAATGGAATCGCCAGATCGCACTCATGCAGACCGTAGGCGCCATCCGGTCCGCTGACCAGCACCTTGGGAACAAATCCGTCTCGTTCCAGTTGCGCCGCTGTTAGGATCCGGAAGCCCCAGCCATCTCCCGCCAATACCAGCGCCGCATCGGCCTTTTGCGGAGGACCAGCTTGCACCAGGCGCGCTCCGAGGGCGCCAAGAATCCGTGCTTGGAAGACGACGCTCAGCACTGCCAGGGCCAGCAACAGCGCCCACGGCCACAAGCGCCGGTTTCGTGGTTTGGAATTCACCAGATTTGGAAGAGGAACTACTTATCGTCGGAGCTTTTGGACTCCAGATGCCCAACCGATTTCAAGCGCTGAAATAGCCGCTCCACTTCCTCTTCGTCCTCGCTGCGGAGCACCGGGTAGCGGAGAGGAATCGACGCGTCCTGATCGGCTGAATCCGAGGACGGAGTCTTGGCAGGCTCGCTAGATCGCGTAACGGCTGCCAGCTCCCCCCAAAATTCACGATAGGGAACACCGTCAAGAAGCGCCTCCCGCGAAAAGCGCCGCAAATGCCGCAACAGGCTGCTCGAGGAATCCGGATTGCCGGAATAAAGGAGATGGATTCGTTGGTGGTCATGCAGGGTCAATATCACCACTAGCGGCGTATTCCACCCCGTCTGATCCACTCGCAGGATGTCGCGCCAGGAAATCCGCCGACACCCGATCGCGAGGTGGGTTTCATGGATTTCAATGGCCGGGCGGATGGTCACGGTAGCCAGAACCAAGGCGGAGAGCCCGAATAACGCTGCCGCTATCCAAGAGGGCGACCAGCGCAGCGCATTCCAGGCGCTGAACAGTGCCCCGCCGACTGCGAATAGCGTCAGCAAGACGTAGACCCGAGAGGATGTGAAACGAGCGAGCGGGCTACCCACCACTTCAGACTACCATCGCGACGCGGAATGTGGAAATGGGGAATCAACCCTAGGAATGCCGTGAACCGAGACCGCTAGCCAAACACCGCTAACCAACGCGGCTAACCAACACCGCAAACGGCGCCGCTAACCGGGAGTGGGAAACGTTTTGGAAATGTGATCGTGCCAAGTGAGGCTCTCTTCGTCGACCAGCGCCCACACCAAGCCCAGCCCGGCCGA
This sequence comes from Acidobacteriota bacterium, assembly GCA_039930665.1. Lineage (GTDB taxonomy): Bacteria > Acidobacteriota > Terriglobia > Bryobacterales > Bryobacteraceae > Palsa-187. The sequence continues at coordinate 4,658 of JBDTTL010000297.1, read as the reverse complement.
AACGATACTCAGCACCGAAGCGGCAAGGCGAATGGTGCGCTGCTCCCGTTGCGGCCGTCGACCGTCAAAATCGACTAGGCGCAATCCCGCAAAGCGCATACCCGGCGAATCGCCGCCGCCCAAACACCACAGCAGCCGGTACAGAAAGACCACCCCGCAAATCACTCCGCCAAAAAGGAACAGACTGGACTTCGTGAATACCAGGCGACCACCGGATAAATAGAAAATGGCTAGAAATAGCCCTAGCGCGATCGTGATCATACTGGCGTCCGCAGCTACAGCCATGAGCCGGTGAACCGGAAGCGCCACCGGAGCGTCACAATAGATGACCGCCTCTACTTCCATGCCCAATGAAGGATCAGAAATCGCACCTGAATGGAAATCGAGAGACTGCTGCGAATCCGCGGCGCGGCGGACGCTTGCGTTGGCCCTCAACTCCCGCGACCGTGTCGTATTTAGGACCCGATGTTTGCGCTCTCCAACGTGTGGCCGCGGTGTGAGCGTAGGGATCGGCACCACTTTCGGCGTCGGCGATGGGTCGCGGAAAAGCCACGGCTGGTACTCTCCGGGCTGCGGAGCAGGCGGCGTGTCGGGAAGCGTTCGGCCGCCTTGCAAAGCTTCCAATGCCGGCGCCGCAGCTTCCATGAGAGGACGCGTGTCGAGGTTCGGCCGCAGAGCGGACCCGTGCATGCGCCGTCCGCAACGGATGCAACGCCGCTCATCCTCGTCGTTCCAAGCTTGGCAATGGACGCACTGCATATGAATTCAGTTTTACCCGGTTTTGCCGCCGCCGGCTGCTACAATGGGCTTTCCCACGGTGCCATTTGAGTACTGATCACCAGCCGCAACGTACTAGTACATTAGTATTTGGTACCATACTCCAACACATTTGTCACGCATTTTGTTTGCTCGGCTGCTTTAGCTTTGCGCATTTAGAGGCACAAGTTTATCGCCCTGCTTTACCTGCGCCAGTGGCTCCGGCTTCCCCAAGCCTCAATCCCGACCAGCGGATCACCCCGGCGCGCCTGGGCGCGCCAGACGCGGAGCACGTCCATATTGAATCCGTCACCCAGGAAGCCGAGGGCGTCATGCGGCACCTTCGCGGCAATGTTCGGCTAGAGACCTCCGACATGCTGCTACGCGCCGACGAGCTGGATTACAACACGGAAACTGGCGAGACGGAAGCGCGCGGCCATGTCCACTTCGAACACTTTGTCCGTGGCGAGAAGCTGGACTGCAACCGCGCTGAGTATAACGTCAACACTGAGACCGGCAAGTTCTACGACGTCAGTGGCTCCGCCACCGCGCGAATCCAGGCCCGAAGAGGACTCCTGATAACTCAAACTCCCTTTTATTTTCAGGGTAAATGGGCGGAACGTCTCAAGGATCACTATATCCTTCACGACGGGTTCCTAACAGACTGCGTCCTACCGGGCGCCTGGTGGCGCGTAAAAGGCCCCCGGTTCGAGGTTGTTCCGGGCGACCACGCCACCGCCCGAAGCTCTTGGTTCTATCTAAAAGGAGTGCCGCTGGTGTATTTTCCGTATTTTTATAAGTCCCTTAAAAAAGAGCCTCGTAAGAGCGGTTTCCTCATCCCGACCATTGGCAATAGCTCGATTCGAGGTTTCGAATTTGGGGCGGGCTATTATTGGGCCATAAACCGCAACTACGATCTAACGTATCGCGCCCAGTATTTCTCCCGCGCAGGACTGGCGCACCATATTGCTTTCCGGGGTGACCCTGCCCAAAAGACCTATTTTGATGTGCTCGCCGACGGCGTCAACGATAAACGGCACCTGGTTCCCTCCGCAACTGGAGCTCTCGTTCTGGCGCACATTACTTCCGACCTCGGCAAGGGTTGGCTGGCGCGCGGGGAACTGGATTACATCACATCTTTCGCCTTCCGCCAACAGTACACCGAATCCTTTAACGAAGCGGTCTTCTCACAAACACATTCCGTGGGCTTCGTGACGAAACACTGGTCCGATTTCGGCGTCAATCTAGTGGCTCAGAACAACGTGAACTTTCTAAGCACAACGCCCGGTAACGACATCTCCATTCGCAAGCTGCCGCAATTGGAGTTCGACCAGCGCGAACACCAGGTGGATGTCGGGGCCTTGCCCTTTTGGATTTCTTTCAATTCCAGCGCCGGCTTACTCCGCCGCAGTCAAAATCTGTTCCAGACGCGCCAATTCGTGGATCGCCTGGATTTCGCCCCGCAGATCACCACGGTTCTCCGGCTCCCGGGAATCCAGATCGTCCCGACCTTCGGCGTTCGCGAGACCTCCTACGAGTCGAGCGCGGCCAGCCCGGGGGTTTTTTCAGGACAGAACATGTTGCGAAATTCGCGCGAGGCAAGCATAGACGTCATATTGCCGTCACTCGCAAAAACCTTCAATGCCCCTAGTTGGATAGGGTCAAAAATGAAACATGTAATTGAACCGCGGATCACCTATCAATATACTGGCGGGATCGATAACTTTAACCGTGTCATCCGCTTCGATGAAACCGATGTGCTCAGCAACACGAACCAGGTTGAGTTTTCGCTCAACAACCGTTTGCTCGCGAAGGACAAGAACGGCACCGTCACCGACTTCATTAACTGGCAGCTCTTGTATGACCGGTATTTCGACCCCACCTTCGGCGGCGCCATCATTCCGGGACAGCGCAACGTGATTCAAAGCTCGCTGGATCTGACCGGTTATGGCTTTCTCGACGGCGCGCGCCACTCGTCGCCGGTCGTAAGTGCATTCCGCGTTCAACAATCCCGCATGGGTCTCGAATGGCGCACGGATTACGATCCGCTGTTCCACCGCTTTGCGAACAGCAGCCTAAGCGTCGATGGACGGTTCAAGCAGTACCACGTCTCGGTGGGCCAATCCCACGTCAATACCGATCCGGCTATCGCACCCAGCGCCAATCAGTTCCGCGGCGTCATTTCCTACGGCTCTGATACGCGCAAAGGTTTAAGCTTCGGGTTTAGCGCCTACTACGATTACCTCAAGGGAGTCATGCAGTATTCGCAGACCCAGGTGACCTACAACACCGATTGCTGCGGCTTGAGCGTTCAATATGGCCGCTTCAGTCTCGGCACCCGCGACGAAAGCCAGTTCCGGGTATCGTTTGCCGTTTCCAACATCGGTACCTTCGGAACCCTCAAGCGGCAGGAAAACATTTTTTAGGGCTGACGAGAATCGTCGCGTTGCCGCACCGCCGGCGTCTCCCGACGACCGCGGAACCGATATAATCTTTCAGGAGCAAACATGAATCTTAAAAACGCAGTTGCCCTGGTGACGGGCGGAAGCGCCGGCATCGGCTACTCCATCGCAAAGACGCTCGCTGAAGGTGGAGCCAAGGTAGCGATCACGGGCCGCGACAAAGGGCGCTTGGAGAAAGCCGCAAAGGAACTCGGCGCCCTGGGAGTTCACGCCGACGTGTCCAACGAAGCCGACGTCGAGAGGACCTATAGCGAAGTCCTCGCGAAGTATGGCGACCTCGACATCCTGGTAAACAATGCCGGCATCGGCGTATTCAAGCCTCTGGTTGAACTCGAACTTGCCAAGTTCCAAGCCGTCTTCAACACCAACGTCACCGGGGCCATGCTAATGGGACGCGAGGCCGCCAAGATCTTCATCAAGCGAAATCGCGGCAACATCGTCAACATAGCCTCCACCGCGGCTCTGCGCGGCGCGGCCAACGGCACGGCCTACTACGGCAGCAAGTTCGCACTGCGCGGCATGACTGAGTGCTGGCGGGCGGAGTTGCGCAAGTACAATATTCGCGTGATGCTGGTCAATCCGAGTGAAGTGTTGACCAACTTTGCGGCTACCGCAGGCTTCCCGCAAAAGGCCACCGAGGGCAAGCTGCGCGGTGACGAAATCGCGCATGCCGTCAAGGCAATGCTCGAAATGGATGATCGCGGATTCACGGTCGAACTGGCCGTCTTCGCCACCAATCCGGCCGACTGACGCCGCCGTCCTTTACGGAGCCAGGGCCTTTCCCCGCGTTTCCGGCAGTAGGAACGCAGCCAGCGCCATGATTGCGTAAGCTGTTCCCGCGAAAATTCCAATTGCCTGGCCCAGCGCAACCTTAGCCGAAAGGACTCCCACTAGCGCCGGGAACACCGCGCCCGTCGCGCGCCCAACGTTATACGCGAAGCCTTGGCCGACGCCGCGCACGCGCGTGGGAAACAGTTCCGTGAAGAACGATCCCATGGCGCTGTATACGCCGGATGCAAAAAATCCCAAGGGGAATCCCAGCACCAAGGTGGCGTGATCGCCGAAGGGAATGCTGGTATAGATCACCACAGTGGCGCCCGCGCCGATGGCAAATACCAGGAAGGTGAGCCGACGTCCGATTTTGTCCGCCAGGATGCCGCCCGCGAGGTAACCAAAGAACGCACCCGCAATCGACACTGCCAGATAGCCGGCCGAATCGAGCACCGATAGTTTGCGTTCACTGCGAAGGTAGGTTGGCAGCCAGGTGGTCACGGCATAGTAGCCCCCCTGCGCTCCAGTGCTCATCAGGCCGCCCAGCACGGTAACCCGCAACAGCGGCTGGCGGAAGATTTCGAGAACAGACGGCTGGTCGCCGCGGGCGGCCAGATCGGCTCGGGAGCGCAGGTACACCTCCGGTTCGTGCACATACCGGCGCACGAA
>JBDTTL010000296.1:0-6109 GCA_039930665.1 Acidobacteriota bacterium | reverse complement strand
TGATTTGCACTTCCATATGGCCAAAGTCGCGGCGCCGGAAGCGCTCCTCGATGCGGAGTGCCTCGCTGTGCGTGTGCCCAGCCGCGTCCAGCCATGCCTTGTCGTTGAAACCAGCCGTTTCCGTCACCAGCGTATCGCCGTCCCATTTAGCGATGGAATATCCTTGCCAAGACGGCTGCGGATCCACCGGCAGCGGGCGTCCGTCGGTGTAGATCTGACGGTAGGTATAGTCCAGTTCATTGAGAATCACCAGCAACCCAGGGGTTTGGATCATGTTGAACGGAACCCCGATCAGCTCGGTTCCGGGAACGCCATTGGCAGGCAATGGCTGCCTGGGTGATCCTTGCCGAAATCTCGCGCCCGTGCCTGGAACCCCGGGACGGCCTCAGGCCGCAGAGGCGCCTCTTCCCGCTTGAAGTCCGCCAGAATATCGAAAAAAATACGGGGAAAAAGTGCGCGGATCGTCTCCCGGTACGACGAATGTACCGAGATCGCCAATCTTACGCTCCATCTCGCCGGGAGCCGGAGGTTCCACCTGCCACACGCCCGACAGGTCCGGCTTGCCATTCGACGAACGCGGCGTTGGCGCCGACAGGTTCGGCTTGCCGGCCTTGGCTCTCGGAGTCCCGGGAGCGTGATAGTTCAACCACTGGCCGTTCACGCACATCACGGCTGCGGTAAGAGCGATCCCGATCCTGAGTTTTTGCCAGCCCATAATTCCTCCCCGCCGTCGTCTGTCGGAAACTGTTTTGGGTTATCGATTGCCCCGCGCCCTGCAGCTAGCAACCCGACGGGACGTTATGCGACAATGACCACTCTCACCTCACCGCAAAGCCATGCAGCACGCTCAAAAGGAGATCCGCATTTGATGAAGCCGTCGCTCTGGGCGATCGTGGTCGCGCTGATTCCGTTCTGCGCCATGTGCTTCTCCGTCTCCGCCTGGGACCGCATTTACCCGATGGTTCTTGGTCTACCCTTTAACTTCTTCTGGCTGCTTCTGTGGATCGTACTGACGTCGGTGTGCATGGGGGCCATCTATCGCATCGAATCGTTGCGGGCGTCGAAGGCTGCGAGCCGCTCCAGCGAGCGTAACCCTCAATGAGTCCAAGCTCCATCGCACTGACGGTGATTTTCATCATCGTCGTTTCTGGCTCCGCCATCGGTTTCTACGCCGGCACCCGACATAAAATGAGCCTGGAGCAATGGACCGTCGGCAGCCGCGGCTTCGGGCCTCTCCTCATGTGGCTATTGATGGCCGGCGAGACCTACACTACCTTCTCGTTCCTGGGCGCGAGCGGATGGGCCTACTCGCGCGGCGGTCCGGCGCTCTACATTCTGGCGTACCTGCCCTTGTCCTACGTGATCTCGTTTTTCATCCTGCCGCCTATCTGGGAAATGGGCCGCGAACACGGCCTGCAAACCCAACCCGATTTCTTTCTCGTTCGCTACCGCAATAAGTACCTCACGGCATTTGTAGCGGTGGTCGGAGTGGTCTTCATCATTCCCTACCTTCAAATCCAGCTCACCGGGCTGGGCATCATCGTCGAAATCGCGAGCTTCGACGCCATCGAACGGACCCAGGCCATGATCATCGCCGTCGCGCTGCTGGCCGGGTTTGTGTTTGTGAGCGGCATACGCGCCGTGGCCTGGGTCAGCGTCCCCAAGGACATCCTGATGGTTCTCGCGGCCGTCACCATCGGCATCGCCGTGCCCCGCATTTACTTCGGCGGCATCGGTCCGATGTTCGCGGCGATCGCACGCTCCCATCCCGCACATCTGGTGATGCCCGGCGCGACCACCAACCTGAATCATGGCTGGTACATTTCGACGGTGCTGTTGACGGCGATGGGCGCCGGCATGTGGCCCCAATCCTTCGGCGCAAGCTTTACCGCCCGCAATGCCGAAACGCTGCGCCGCAACGCCGTGGTGATGCCTCTCTATAACCTCAGCCTGGCGTTTATCTTTTTCACTGGATTCGCTGCCTATCTGACCATCCCCGGACTCACCAATGGCGATCTCTCCCTGCTTACCATCGTTCGCCAAGCGTTCCCCGCCTGGATGCTGGGCGTGATCGGCGGCGCCGGAGCGCTTACCGCCATGGTGCCCGCCGCCGTGCTCATCCTCACCGCGTCTACATTGTTCTCGAAGAATCTCTACCGTCCGATCTTCGCGCCGGGTATGTCCGACGATCAGGTCGCGAGGCTGGCTCGTGTCATCGTCGTAGTGCTCAGCCTGATCAGCCTGGTCCTCGCCATCTATAGCTCAACAACGCTGGTGTCACTGCTACTGCTGGGCTATGCCGGTGTGACGCAATTCTTTCCCGGAGTTGTGCTGGGTCTGTTTTGGAAACGCGCGACCATGGGCGGCGTCTTCGGCGGGATGGTCGCCGGGGTCGTCTGCGCCGCACTGTTGATCCTCAGCAACCGGGATCCCTTGGCCGGTGTCAATGCCGGCTTCGTTGCGCTGTGTCTCAATTTTGCGATTGCTATTTCCGTGAGTATCGTAGTAACCTCGCGACAACGCAACCTTGAAGCGGCCCCAACTGGCCGTCGAAATGCTCGATGATGGAGATACATGGCCGGTAAGCATGACTGATTTTGATTCCACGGAGCGTGGATATGCTCCGCACGAGCCCAGACACGGTTTCACGGCCTGGTTCGGCGACATATGGTGCCGCTTGTTTCATCGGCGGGTGATGTTGCCAATTCACGGTTATTATCAATGCCGTAGGTGCTTTCGACGGATCCCGATCTCGTTCGAAATGGGTGGCGCCGATGACGAAGGCAGCCATGGGCGGCGGCGCTAGAGATTCTTAACCGTCTGCCGCAGACAAGCCATAATGAGGATTGCGCTCCTTCCAGCCGCTCTTCAAAAATTGCCACCTGGCAACGATTGCCGGTAATTTTTGGCCGCGCCCGAAGAGTGAGCGTCGCTGGCCCGTCCGCGACGTCTTCTATGAGCCCGAACCCGGCGTTCAACTTTTAGTCAGAACCCAGACCCCGGCGAACCCGCTTGGCGAACTGATCCTGGTCCATGGCCTGGAGGGATCGAGCGAGTCCGGTTATGCGCGTAGCATGGCTGCGGCCGCCCTCGAAGCGGGTTACACGGTCCATCGCTACAACATGCGCGGTTGCGGCGGTTCCCCGTGGCATCCCAAGGCAAATTATCATTCCGGGCAAACGGGCGATCTGCTGCACGTAGCGCGCGCGCGTAAGCGCCTCAGTGGACTGCCGCTCTTCGCCGTCGGCTATTCCCTTGGCGGCAACATCGTTCTGAAGCTGGCGGGCGAGTTGGGCGAACAGGCGAACGAGTTGTTCGCGGGAGTCTGCTCAGTTTCGACGCCCATCGACCTGGCGGTGTCGGTGGAGGCTACCGGCAAGCGCCAAAACATTCTCTACCGCCGGCGCTTCGTCGCGAAACTAAAGGACCGAGTGCGGCGGCGCAATCATATAGCCCCGGATCTGTTCCCGTTAGGGCCGCTCGCCCAGGTTCGCACGATTTACGACTTCGACGATCTCTATACCGCCAGAATATTCGGTTTCGGTACGGCAGACAATTACTATCGGACACAATCCTCGAACCAGTTTCTGGAATGCATCCGAATCCCGACGCTACTAGTCCAAGCCAAGGATGATCCGATGGTCCCCTTTGCGATGTACCGCCATCCCGGGATCGAGGGCAATCCAAATCTGCATTTGGTTGCCGTGGAGCACGGGGGCCATTTGGGTTTCCTCGCCCGCCAAGGCCCGCGCTTCTGGCTAGACGCGCTGATCGTGAACTGGCTGGCCAAACAACTCCGCTAGAGAAGAAAAGGCCCGACTCTCGAAAGAGCCGGGCCTTGTATAGAACGAGCAGGAGTCAGCTTAGAAGATCAACTTCAATGCCAGCTGGAACTGCCTGGGGTTGAGGGCTTGATTCGACGATGTGATCTGGCCAAATTGACCAGAATTGAGTGGGGTAGCACCCGTATTGGTCGAGGTCCAATTGGTGATCGTGAGGTTTGGCTGCCCGAAATTTTCCGAGTTGGTGAGGTTGTAGACCTCCGCCCGGAATTGCAGTTTGAACCTTTCGCGGAGCTGGAAGTCCTTGAACATTGAGAAATCGATACTCCGCTGGTGCGGGCCGTAGAGCATGGTGCGCGCCTCGTTCCCCGGGCTGCCAACTGGCTGGAGAGCAAAAGCATTGAGGTTGATCCAGTTGTCGTAGACTTGGTTTGCTGGGTAGAACGACTGACCCAAGGCCACGTTGGGGCGGTCCACCGTCACCAGCGAGCTAACATTCGATGGAACAGGTGTCTTCCCATCGAGCACGGTGAACGGTATGCCCGACTGGATGAAGGCTAGAAGGTTCGCCTGCCATCCACCAATCGCAAGCTTGGTCATTCTGCTGCCGGATTTTCCGAAGGGAAGCTCGTAGTTCAAGCGGTAGGACAGACGGTGCTTTACACCGATATCCGAGTTACCCCAGTCATAGCTCCGGTCATACGGAAGAATTGCACCAACCGTTGCGGCGCCGGTTGTACCGCCGTCAGCGATATTGGTGAGGTTGCGGTTGAACACGTAGTTGACGTTGGCAGTGAGGCCCTTGGAGTAGCGGCGCTCAAAACTAAACTGCGCCGCATGGTATTCGGAGGCGCCGCTGGCTTGGTGGTTATTGATAGAAGTCACCCTCGGCAACACGCCGGAATAAACCAGCGGTGCGTAGGTTCCCAAGGGCGCGCCTTTGATGGACGCCGGGATGTTGATGTTCGGAGCCCATTGCAGATGGCGGCCAACCTGGCCCACATACCCCACGCTAACAACATTCGCCCCGAACTGCTTCTGCACCGTCACGTTCCATTGCATGATGTAGGCTTGCGGATAGTCGATACCGTGAGCGCCCATAACGCCGGGGAGTTGATTGTTCAACGGCGGTATCGAGGTTATAGGGGCACCTTGGAAGAGTCTACCGCTGCCAGCCGGGCAAGCCGTCGCCCCTGTGCCGGTCTGCGGGAAACAAGTAAGATTTTGGCCAATAAACGGCGGATTATAAAGGTTCATGGCGCCCGAAGCATAGTCTTGCGCGAAACGGCTCATGCCGAAACCGCCGCGGACCACCAAGCCCTTTCGCACAGTTGCCGCGAAGCCTAAGCGGGGTTCAAAGTTGGTCCAATAGGATTTGACCCCTGCGGTCGCGCCGATTTGAAACGGGTTGCAAGCGGTGGGCGTGCACTTGGCAGCGAGAGCAGGATCGAAGTTGGAGCGTTCCCCCTGGGCAGCGGTAATCGGGCTGAAATGACTCCAGCGCAAGCCGATATTTAGGGTGAGCCAAGATTTTGCGTGCCAGTCATCCTGCACGTAGATATTGGGCTCCCAGAAGCGGAAGTACTGGCGCTTAGCATTCACCTGCCGGTCAATCTGGTCAGGTTTGCCCTGGATCATATTTTGCAGATTGAGGAGGGGAGTCTGGGTGAACCGGAAGTAGCCCAAGCCGAACGTATTCTGATAATAGTTGAGCTGCCGCCGGATGAGGCCGGCACCGAATTTGATATTATGCGCGTGCTTGGTCCAGGTGAGTGAACCCTGTTCCTGAAACACGTTATTGATGTCCAAGATTGGAACGAACCGGTCGTCTCCGAGAGTGAAGCTGCTGCCCACTCCCACGAAGCCCGTAAGCTGCAAGGTTGCCAGCCCCGAAATCTGATCGGTCACGTCGGTGTTCGGCATACCGAACTTCGCGCTGGCGTTGGTGCCGATATTTGGGGCGGCGGTGTAAAGGTAGAGCCGGGTGAAGGAGCCTTTCACTTCCGCCACCATGGTCGGGCTGATGATGTGAACGAGGTCGACCATGTAACCCTGAGAGTTTGCGTTCGACGGCCCCGGGAAAATGCCGCCGCCCGCGCTGACTTTAAGTCCATCCACCGTCACGTCGGGGAATAGGGCTGGTTGGGAGTTGAACGTCGGGTTATAGGAGAAACGCCCGAACATGCTGGTGCTATCGCTGAAGCGATGATCGATGCGCGTATCGTACGTCGTGCTGTTGTATATCCTGTTGACGTTGGCGCTATAGTTTGACGAGATTGCGTTGGGCGCTCCCGTGTTTGGCTTCGGCCACAACTGCCAGTACTTCA
>JBDTTL010000295.1:0-6125 GCA_039930665.1 Acidobacteriota bacterium | reverse complement strand
CTCTATCGGCCCGTCCGCCCTGATCCCTATTTTTCACGCGGGTCTCCGCTCCGGCGTCCGGCTCACTGAAGCGCAGCAGCGCGAGGCGCTCATCACCTACCAGAAAACGATCTACACAGCGCTGCGCGAAGTGTCCGACGCCTTCGTCATTCATGACCGCACGCGCGAGCAACGTATCGAGGAAGAAAAGCTGGTTGCCGCTCTGACTCAAAGCGTGGAGCTCTCTAATCTGCGATACCGGGGAGGGCTCGACAGCTACCTCCAGGTGCTCGACGCGGAGCGGAATCTGTTCGGCGGACAGCTTACGCTCGCACAGCTTCGGCTTCAGGAGCTGCAGTCGGTGGTGCTACTGTATCGCGCCCTCGGCGGCGGCTGGCAGTAGAGGCGGCGACACCGCATCCTCGCGCTGTATACTTGCTGTTGAACATTCGCTCGTATGATCAGACTCATCGCCATCGTCTGTTTCGCGTACCTCGCGTCCTCCGTAATTTTCGCGCAAACGCCGTTAACGGTACCGAACGGCCTGCCCGATTGGGCGTTTAATATTCCCGATAAGGTGCAGCCTCCGAGCGTTCCCGCCGCCGGGCCGGCGCGCGTGCCCGGCAGCGACAAAACGTACGACCCCGCGAAGATCGCAGGCAACTCACATCCGCCGGACTGGTTCCCTCAAGAGCATGGTCCCGCACCCGCGATTGTGACCGGCGAAGGCGTGGTGACGACGTCGGCTTGCGGGGGTTGCCATCTGATGTCGGGACAAGGGCATCCGGAATCGGCCGACCTCGCGGGCCTGCCCGCCGAGTATCTGATGCGCCAGATGAACTATTTCAAGTCCGGCGCCCGCAAAGACGATCTGCGAATGGGTCCCATCGCGAAGGCGACGTCGGACGAAGACGCTCGTAAGGCCGCCGAGTATTTCGCGGGATTGAAACCGGCGATACAGGTTAAAGTGATCGAGACCAGCGCGCCGCCGAAAACTTACATCGCAACCGAGGGTCGCCACCGGCTGCTATCTCCTGAAGGCGGTACGGAGCCGATCGGCCACCGCATCCTGGAAATTCCGGTAGATCCGCAGCGTACCAACTATCGCGACCCGCACTCCCCATTCGCTGCTTTTGTTCCGCCTGGCAGCATTGCTAAAGGGGAGGCGCTGGTGAAGACCGGCGGCAACAATAAAACCGTTGCCTGCGCGATCTGTCACGGCGATCAACTGCGCGGATTAGGCGAAGTGCCCAGAATCGCGGGGATGCAACCGCTCTACATCGCGCGGCAGCTCATCCAGATCCAGAACGGAACCAGCGCGGGAAAGAACGCGGCGCTGATGAAGAAGGCAGTCGCGAATCTCTCCGAAGACGACATCATTTCGATCTCGGCTTACCTGGGAACGCTTCCGCCGCAGTAGTTCTCTCAGGCGCGTGTGGCCAAGCCCAGCACGGTTCGCTGCAAGATCTCACGAGTCAACGGAACCTTATAAGCGTTCTTTGCGAGCGGCGTCGCTCCCGCCACAGCGGCTTCCGCAACTTTGGCTGCGATCTCCGGTGTGACGCGCTGTCCGGTGAGTAGACGCTCGGCGTCAGGAACGTGCCACGGAATCGGAGCCACGCCTCCCAGCACAACCCGCGCGGAGCGGCAGACGTCTTTGTCCATTTCAACTACGACGGCGGCGGACACAACCGCATGCGTCCAAGCCTCTCGGTCGAGCACCTTGTGATAGGTGCTGCGCGTTCCAGGCCGCGCGGCAGGGAGTTCGATCGATGCCAGCACTTCATCGTCGCCGAGCGCGTTCTCGCGTGCCGCGTTCTGCTTCGGCAAAATGAAAAACTCGGCTGCCGGCAGGGTTCGCTCCCCCTTCGGCCCGACGATACGGAACTTCGCGTTCAGCGCCACCAGCGCCGGCGCGGTATCCGACGGATGCACGATGAAGCTGGGCCCCCCGCCGAAGATCGCGTGGAACTGATTCTCGCCGGTGATGGAAAAACAGGTGTTGCCGCCGGCCTTGAAGCAGGGGAATCCGTTGCGGAAATACCAGCACCACGGGCGCTGGCACACGTTACCCGCGAGCGTCCCGGCGTTGCGGATCTGCGGCGTCCCCACGCTTCCGGCAGCTTCGGCGAGAACGGCGTAATCGCGCAGAATCAGCGGATGATGGCTCAGAGCGTCCAGCGTAATCTGTCCGCCGATATTGATCGCTCCGCCTAACGACGTTACCTGGTCGAGTCCTTTGATGGCTCTCAGATGAATCAGAACATCCGGCGCGACGATCCGGTCTTTCACCATTCCCAGCAGATCGCTGCCACCGCCGGCGATCATCGCATGGTGGCCATCGGCGCGCGCCTGCTCGGCCAGCGACACCGCTTGCCTTAGATCGCGAGGATTTCGATTGATCAAGGCTTTCATGCGAATACTCCTACCAGTTTGTCGCGGCGAATGGGAAGTTCTTTCATGCGATGTCCGGTGGCGTTGAAGATGGCGTTCGCAACCGCTGCCACGGCCGGCAGCTTACCAGCTTCGCCAATACTCTTCGCACCGAAGGGACCGTAGCCGTCGTCGCTCTCGATGAACATCACTTCGATCTCAGGTGCATCCATGTGCGTCGCCACCCGGTGTCCGTAGTACCCGGCTGTCAGCGCGTGTCCGCTGCGAGCGTCATACAGCAGTTCTTCATGCAGCGCCATGCCGATCCCCATGGTGGCTGCGCCCTTGATCTGGCCGCTCGCCGAGAGTGGGTTCACAATGCGTCCACTGTCGTGCACCGCCAGATATTTCAACACCCGAACGTGCCCCACGGCAGTGTCTACCTCGACCTCGACGAAATGCGCCCCAAAGGAGTTGCGCGCCTTGCCGCTCGGGAGAGTGGGCTTAGTATCCGCAGTGGCCGTAAGAAGATCGCTTCCTTTCGGCAGTCCCTTTTCCGCGAGCTGGCGCTTGATATCCTGGGCGGCTTGCGTCACCGCGTAGCCCGTCATGATCGTGGTACGGCTGCCGGATTCGCCCACTGAATACGGACACGTGCTGGTATCGCCCCAGAGCACTTCCACCTGCGATAGAGGCACGCCCAGCGCCTCGGCCGCAATCAGGCCCATGGTGGTTTTGGCGCCACCACCGACATCGGTAACTCCGACATGCACGCGATAGCGGCCGTTCGAATCCACGTCCATGATGGCGCTGCTTGGACCCAACCCCGCGCGGAAAGCCACAAACGCGAATCCCGCCCCGCGCTTCACCGGACCCGAATCCGAACCCGCCTTCTGACGCCAGCGCTTCTTCCACTCGAAAGCCTCGGACCCGCGGTGGATGCAATCCTCCAGCGTGTAGTTCGTGTAGGGCGTCTCGTCGTCGGACTTGCGCGTCATGTTCTTCAGAACGAAGTCCACCGGGTCCATCCCCAGCTTAAAAGCCACATCGTCCATCATGGATTGGATGCCGAAGAAACCTTGCGGAAACTCCGGCCCGCGGAAGTTTCCGGAAGTCGTCTTGTTGGTATAGATCGGATGCACCAGCGCCTCCATGTGCGGAACCTGGTACAACTCGACGCCGCCGATAGCGCCCGAATTCTTCCGGTAAGGACCCATCCCGCTATAGCCGCGCAGTTGCAGGGCCTGCAGCGTCCCGTCATGGCTGACACCGATCTTGTAATACTGCACCGTCGGCCAGCGTCCATGCATCCCGATGAAATCTTCCTTGCGCGAAAGTTCCAGGCGCACCGGAGCACCCGCCTGCTTCGCCAGCGTCGCCGCGATTAAATCGGCGTCCTGATTCTGGTTCTTGTTGCCGAAGTTGCCGCCCATGTACTGGCACACCACGCGGACTTTATCTTTCGGAATACCCAAATCCCGCGCCATATCGGTGCGGCAATTCGCGATGCCGCCGGTGGGCGTATACATGGTGAGCTTGTCGCCCTCCCATACGGCCAGGCTCGCGCGCGGTTCCATCTGTGCGTTATGCACGAAGGCAGTGGTGTAGCGATCCTCGAAGACCATCGCGGAGTTGCGTAAACCTTCCTCGATGTTTCCTCGCCGTTCGGTGATCGGCTTGGCTTGATTTTTAATATCGAGCGAAAGGTTGCCATCGGGCCAGATCTGCACCGCTCCGGCCTTCATGGCTTCTTCGGGTTCGAGCACGAAGGGCAGTACCTCGTATTCCACCGTGATATGCCGCAGCGCTTCTTCGGCCGTGTGCCGGTCGATGGCCGCGACCGCCGCCACCGGCTCGCCCACAAAGCGCACCGGATTATTGAACGCGTACCGGCGCTGCCTGGTGATCTTCTTAACATCTTCAACGTACTGCCGCCCGCCCGCCACCGACCCCGCTCCCCAAACCACCGTGCAGTTCTCGTGTGAGAGCACCGCCTTCACGCCGGGCATGGCCAGGGCTTTCGAAGCGTCTACTTTGACGATCCGCGCATGTGGATGCGGGCTGCGCAGCACTCGTGCGTAAAGCATCCCGGGGACACTAACGTCGCTGGTATAGGTGGCCTTGCCGGTGACCCGCTGGCGTGCGTCGATGCGCGTGGTGGTGCGGCCCACGGTCTTGAGCGGCTGGAGGTTTTCGCCCGCGGCATTATCGATCATGGCGATCTTCGGGTTGCCGGTGCTCCCCGCAGCCGCCGCCATCGTCGCGGCAACGTAGCGGTTGTAGTTCGAACAGCGGCAGATGTTGCCGGTCATGCCGGCGCGGATCTGCTCCCGTGTCGCGTGCGGATGCGCGGTCAGCACCGCCTTCGCGCTCATCAACTGGCCCGAGGTGCAGAAGCCGCACTGCGGCGCGTCGTGATCCATGAAGGATTGCTGCAGCCGGTCGAGCTTGCCATTCTGTATGAGCCCCTCGACAGTCGTGATCGAATGCCCGTCCATCCACACCGCGAGTTGGCTGCACGAGTACATGGGCTTGCCGTCAATATGAACGGTGCAAGCGCCGCACTCGCCGCGATCGCAGCCGAGTTTGGTTCCGGTGAGTCCCAGGTGATCGCGCAGCACTTCCGCCAGTGTCCAGCGATCGTCAACTGCAACAGTCTGCGGCTTGCCGTTGACGGTCAGATGGATGGTGGAGCGGTCACTCGCAGCGGCATCGGACGGAGGCGCCTGGGCGGCCGCACTTTGTGCGTGAAGAGCGGGTACAGCAGCCGCGCCAACCAGCGCGGCTCCGGTGCCTTCGATGAACTGGCGTCGGGAAATCGGTTTCTTGTTCCTGGGCTTGCTCATGATTACTCAAATGTTGACACATTCGAGCACCAGTAGAAAGCGCCAGTCTGTAGCGCGCGGGATCCGGCTCAGCCCAATAATCCGCCGTGTCCCATACATGCCACTTCCCAGCCGGATACGTGATAGCGGGCCAGCATGGGCGGCAGTATCAAGTCAACGACGTTGGGCTTAGCCGAACGGAAGCAGCCAGGAGCCGAGACGATAGGAATTTCGTCCTTATACCCCAGCAGGAGCAGATTGCCAGGTTCCACTGGGGCCAGGAAGCGTTCCAGATGGCAGCCGATGCGGGTCATCGCGCGCCCGATGACGTCTTCCGGACCGGCCGGAGCCGTGGTCGATCCCACCAGCACAACGGTGGGCTTCGCCCGCAGCAGGTGCTGCAGGTTGCGCGCCGCCGCATCTTCCTCTTCCGTACACGAAAGAATAAAGCTGGGCGTCGCCGCGTAACGCTCCAATCGCTGGCGCAGGATGCTTTCAAACAACTGCCGTGCGCGGTCTCCATGCACCGGATCCGAGTACAGCACCCCCACCGTAGGATTCCGGATCGGGCGCGCCTGCAGAATGGGCCCCCGCTCTTTCACGATATTGATCACCGCTTCAAGCTGCTGTTGCGGCACCGCAAAAGGAGTGCTCTTAACCGTGGCGATGCGCTGTCCGATGCGGGCGAATGTGAAATTGGGAACGGTCGCAATGACCACACTCGAAATGCAGTTGATCTGCCTCAGCAAATCGTCGTCCACCAGCACGCAGCAGTCTTCGGTTGCGAACAAATTAGCTCGCCCGCCTGCCGCCAGCCGAATCTCCAGGCACCCGCACCCCATCTCCTGCGCCGCGTTGCTGACTGCTTCGTCTTCGCCGATCTCGCCATCCTCGAGTTCGGTGACCCACACCTGCCCCAGCCCCTCGGTTTCAAGCAAGCGCACGTCT
>JBDTTL010000294.1:0-6161 GCA_039930665.1 Acidobacteriota bacterium | reverse complement strand
GAGTCCGGCGGCGGCGGTGCCCGTGAGTGTGAAGATACCGGAGCCGACCACCACTCCGATGCCCAGAGCGATCAGGCTTCCCAGTCCGAGCGTTCTCTTGAGCTGGTGCGAAGGGTGATCGCTGGCCGCGATCAGTGCCGCGATGCTCTTCGTTCGGAACAGAGTGGACATGCGGCTCGATTGGGACCAGCGCGAGGCTGGTCCCAATACGATTCTCAGAACGCTAACGCTTGCGCTGGCCCTTGACCAATTTCTTGACCTTGCGCTTCTGCGAGCCGCGTGCCACATCGGCAGCCCGTTTCGGTTTCGGAGCCGCTTTTTTGCGGGAAGCGCGCTTCAGCTTCTTGCGTTCGTCTTTGTCGGTAACTTTTTTTGTATTCATTCCACCTTGATCCCTGCGTATTTCGCGATTAATTTTTTCAAGCCGTATCCGGGAAAACTGACGGTCACTTTCGTATCATCGCCCGAACCTTCCAGGCGCAGGACCGTTCCACGACCCCACTTGGTGTGTTCCACCGTTGAACCCGGCCCCAGTTTCCTAGGACCCGCCTTCTTGAACTGTGGAACCGGCGCCGCAGCCTGAGCCGCGGTTGCAGCCGCCGGAGGGGCGATCCCTTGTGGCGCCGGCATGCCGCGTTCCGAAAAAAACTGCCGGATATTATCGACAGAATTATAAGTCTTCCCAGTATAGAGGTTCCGCTGGGCCGATTCGCGGACCTGGTAGCGCTCCGAGTAAAGATCCACCGATCGCGCTTGCGGCTGATCGCCGCGGACAGCATCGACCAAGTTACGGGGTACCTCTTGAAGAAAGCGCGAAGCCAGCGAAACCTCCGGTTGTCCGCCTCCGAAGCGGCGCCGGTAACGGGCCCAGCTTAAATACAATTTGGTTTCAGAGCGCGTCATGCCCACATAACAGAGGCGACGCTCTTCTTCCATGCCGCTTTCGGAATCGAGCGAACGGCTGTGCGGAAAGAGTCCTTCTTCCAGACCTGCGATGAAAACGACAGGAAATTCCAGGCCCTTGGCGTTGTGCATGGTGAGCAGCGAGACCGGCACGCGCGAGTCCGCCGAATCGGCGTCGGAGACCAGAGCGGCATGGTCCAGAAAGTCGCGCAGCGTTTCGCCGCGCTCGCCGGCATCGGCCGCTGCGTTAAGCAGTTCGTCGAGATTCGCCAGGCGCTGGCGCGCTTCCTCAGTGCCCTCGTCCTCGAGCATCTTCCGATAGCCGGTGCGCTCAAGAACATCGGTCAACGTCGCGGCAATGGGACGCGAATCGAGTTCGCCGGCGAACTCGGTCATCATCCGATGGAACGCCGCCAGGGCCGCTTCGGCGCGACCGGGGAAGGCGTGCGCTTCCAGCATCTGTTCGAGCGAGGACCACAGCGATAACCCGTGTTGCAGCGAATATTGCTCGATTTGATCCAGAGTAGTGCGGCCGATGCCGCGCGCCGGAGTGTTGATAATGCGCAGGAGGCCGATCGAATCGTGCGGAGTCACCAGCGTCTTCAAGTACGCCAAAATATCCTTGACCTCGGCCCGCTGATAGAAGCTGAAGCCGCCGACCACAACGTACTTTCGTCCGTAGCGGCGCAGCGCTTCTTCGATCTGGCGCGACTGCGAATTCGTGCGATAGAGTACCGCCACGCGTTCCTGGGGATTGCGTGCCAGACGGTTCTCGATAGTGTCGGCGATCCACAGCGCTTCGTTTTCCGAGTCGGGGGCTTCGTAGAGCGTGATCTTTTCGCCAGCGCCCGAATCGGTCCACAAGTTCTTGCCGATGCGCTCGGTGTTATTAGCGACCACGGCGCTCGCCGCTTCGAGGATGGTTTGGGTCGAGCGGTAGTTCTGCTCCAGACGGATGGTGGTGGCGCCCGGAAAGTCGCGCTCAAAATCCAGGATGTTGCGGATGTTGGCGCCGCGCCATCCGTAAATCGACTGGTCCTCATCGCCCACCACGCAGATGTTATGGCGCTGCTCGGTGAGCAGTCGCATCAGATCGTATTGGCTCCGATTAGTGTCCTGGTATTCGTCTACCATGACGAATTCATAGCGCTGGTTCAAACGCTGGCGGGTGGCGTCGTCATGGCGCAGCAGATTGACGGCTTCGAGCAACAGGTCGTCGAAATCCAGTGCATTGGAATCGCGGAGACGAGCTTCGTAGCGTTCAAAAACCGTCGCGAAGCGCGTAGTCGTAGGGTCGGTGGCCGCGCGAGCGATTTCTTCAGGTGTCTGCTTATGGCTCTTAGCGTGGCTGATGCGCGACAGTGCCGCGCGCGGCTGCATGAACTTGTCGTCGAGTCCGAGCGACTTATAGATCGATTTGATCATCGAAATCTGATCGTCGTCGTCGTAGATGGTAAAGAGTGGCGTGAACCCGCGACGGAGCTGGCCGAGCGGAGCTCCGTCGCGACGCAAAAGCCGCACGCAGAAGGAGTGGAAAGTGGCAACCGTGGGAGCGTCTTTCGGATCGGACGCAACCAGCGCGCGCACCCGATCCCGCATCTCCCCCGCTGCCTTGTTGGTGAAAGTGACGGCCAGGATGGCCCATCCCGGAACTCGAAACGCCGATACAAGGTGCGCGATCCGGTGGGTGATCACCCGGGTTTTCCCGCTGCCGGCGCCGGCCAGCACCAGCAAGGGGCCTTCGGAGTGCTCGACCGCCTCCCTCTGGCGGGGGTTCAGCCCCTCAAGAAAATCCATCAATTGGCGATTTTAGCACGATTCGCGCTGATGCCCGCATTTGTGGGTATTGGTACCATTACTACTATTCGGATACAGTACTAATAGACGTTCGTCTATCATCACAACCCGCGGTGGTTTAGTGAAATTCAACAATCTAAAGACAATTCGGTCCATGTTTCCGAAGACCTCCCCCGAGACGCCCGGAGCAATCCGAGCACGATTACTTGATCTACAGAATCGGAAAACGGCCCTTGACGAAGTGATCGCTTCCTTGGAACGCTATTTGATTTACGCCATACCACCGGGCGAATCTATTCCCCGGCGGATCGGCAAGGTCGCGCAGATGAAGGGCGACAGGCGTTTGGCGGGAGCGGCTTAGTCAAAACTACACGATTTTCCCTCGCGCGGGCGTCCAACCATCGCGGCGTTGTAACCTGAGTGGGTATACGTGCGCCTTTTCATGTGGATAAACCTAGTTTGCGCTATCGCCGGGCGGATTGACGTGGCAGCGGGCGTTAGCGATGCTGATTGAATTCGAGCTCATTGAAAAAGCGAGAAGTGGCGACGACGGCGCGTTCAATCAAGTTGTAAACGCGTACCGTAAACGGATTCTGGGTACGATCGCTAGATTGATTGGGCGGCCGGAAGACGTGGAGGATGTGGGCCAGGAGGTGTTTCTCCGTCTGTATTATTCGCTCGATCAGTTGCGGGCCGCGGAAGTATTTGAGCCTTGGCTGTACCGGCTGACGGTGAACGCGGCCTACGATTACTTGCGGCGACAGAAGCGCCGGCATGAAAGCCGGATGTCGGATTTAAGTGAGCAGCAGGTGATCATGGCTGACGCGTCCGCCAGCGGGAAACAGCAGACTGAGGAATTGCGGCGGACGAAGGTCCGCGAGATGGTGCAGTCGCTGCTGGGCAAGGTTTCCGAGGAGGATCGGATTCTGCTGATGATGAAGGAAGTGGAAGGGCTGTCGCTGAAGGAGCTGGTAAAGATCTACAAGGTAAATGAGAATGCCTTGAAGGTCCGCCTGTTTCGGGCGCGGCAGAGAGTTTTGAAGGCGTTTGAGGCCGGCGAAGTTTGAAGGTCCACGCAGCCTTGAAATCGGTGGTGAGGAGCATATAATGGAGCGGATGAACCGGGATCGCGGCGACGAGAAACTAGACCCCTTGTGGGCCGAGTACCGGAACGCTTGTCCGGACGTGGAGCCCAGCCCGAACTTTATGCCGCATATGTGGCAGCGCATCGAAGCCCAGCGCGGCGCACTCGCGTCATCGTGGTTCCGGCTCTGGGCTAAAGTCTGGCTGGTGGCTACCGTGACGCTGGCGATCGTCATGGGCGCAATTCTGATCCCGAGCTTCCAGAGTAATTCCCCAGCCTATATGGCGAGTTATGTGGACGTGCTGGCAGCGGCAGATTCCGCTAATGACGCCGTCTTGCTGCCGACGGGGGAAACCCAATGAGATTGACGCGTTGGACAGTTGCGTTTTATATGGCGTTGGTGTTCGCCTGCGGTGGAGTGGTAGGGGCACTCGGGTACCGCCTATATACGGTTTCAGGGGTGAGCGCCAATGTCGGACAGCGCAATCCCGAAGAGTTTCGCAAGAGGTTCACGGCCGACATGAAGGCCCGGCTGCAGCTCAGCGAGGATCAGGCAACCAAGTTGGGAGCCGTTATGGACGAAACCCGCATGCGGTTCCGGGACGTCCGAAACAAGATCGAGCCGGAGATGCAGAAGATCCGGGAGGATCAGCGGCAGAGAATCAGCGAGTTGCTCTCAGCCGGCCAAGAGGCCGAATGGCAAAAGATTATGGAAGAACGGCAGCGCAGGCGTGAGAGCAAGAAGGACAGAAGGGGCCCGCCCCCTCCCGAATAGATTTGTGCGCCTGCGCAACTTCGGCGCTGGTTCGTCGAGATTCCGAGTCTAGGCGACCGGCTGTTTCTTCTTGGCCTCTGCGGCGTCGCGGACTTTCTGATACTTCTTCTGGAAACGGTCGACGCGGCCCTCGGTGTCGATCAGCTTCTGCTTGCCGGTAAAAAACGGGTGGCAACTGGAGCAGATTTCTACGCGGATGTCGCCTTTATGCGCCGAGCGGGTGCGGAATTTATGTCCGCAGGCGCAGGTCACATTCACTTCTTCGTAAGCGGGGTGGATACCAGGTTTCATGGCGAGACTCTTAGCTTTCTTGGGAAATTTTATCTTACCACAGCCCGTGCAACCATCCCAAAATAGCCGGTTACCCCGCACCACCCATTAAGGGCGATCGCCGCTGATTCCTTGGGCGCCGCCCGGGGCGCCCCGGGTGATAAAGGAGTTGGCTGCTTGCCAGATGCCGGAGACATTGGAAGCGCTCGAGAGAAAGAGACACACGGAGACCAACAGCAGAAAAGTAATCAGGAGCGTGTACTCGGACACATCTCCACCGCTCTCATTTTTCCACAGACGCATCCACCTGGATTGTAATGCTCCTGTCGTCAAGGCGTCAAGCCACTTCATGCGAGCCACTTCATACGAGCCTGTCATGCGAGCCACTTCATGCGAGCAGAGATCCGCGACAGTTCCAGTAGTTAGGATCGCCTTCTTGCGGACCCGTTCGATACCTATGCTAATATCGCTCCAAATGAGGAAAGCAATCCCGCTTGTGCTGTGCCTGGCCGCCACCGGGATGGCCCAGCAATACACGAAAGACGGAGAACTGGTCCTTCCCAAGGATTACCGGCAGTGGATCTTCCTTTCCTCCGGTATCGGGATGACGTATTCCGGCAATGCTTCTAAAGATCCCGCTTTCGAAAACGTATTCGTCAATCCAGAGGCGTATCGGGGATTTCTCAAAACGGGAACTTGGCCGGACAAGACCGTGATGGTGCTGGAAATTCGAAAATCGGAGAGCCGGGTTTCGATCAATAAGGACGGGCGGGTTCAAACTAGCGTGGCGGCTATGGAGGTTCATGTGAAGGATGCCGCGCGCGGCGGTTGGGCCTTCTACGGATTCCATGACAGCCCGGAAAAGGGGAAGCTATTCCCCAAGACCGCGGATTGCTACTCCTGCCACGAGAAAAACGGTGCGACCGATACCACTTTCGTCCAGTTCTATCCCACGCTGATCGAGACGGCGAAGCTCAAGGGAACTTACAAACAAACCGGGGAGTGATGCGAAGTGAACCCGAGACCGACGGTGGAGTGGTCCCGGGAATTTGCGTTTAGCCTTTCCTGTTACCGTGCCGCCACCGTAGACGAGAGGTGCTCCGCGATCTCGCTGGCATGATGCAGAACTTTGGGATCTTTGACGCCGAATGCGAGAGCCTTTTGCATCTCGGTGTTAGCCGCCGCGTAATCTCCTTCGGCCGCAAGCGACCAGGCGTAGGCATCCAAAGTAAAGGCATCGTGGCGGCGGCGAAGCTCCTCCCGCGCGATATGCAGAGCCTTCGCCGGCTGATGGGCGTAATCGACATAATAGGCGATCAGCTCGTGATTGGC
>JBDTTL010000293.1:0-6225 GCA_039930665.1 Acidobacteriota bacterium | reverse complement strand
GCTAAAAGAAGGAACGAGATCAAGCATCAGGGCTATTCCACTAAACGAGCTTCAACTATTGGCGCCTGTTCCCTTTCCAACCTCCTGCCGGGATGCTTATGCTTTTCGCCAGCATGTAGTAGCAGCAAGAAGGAACCGCAAAGTGGATATGATACCTGAATTTGATCAGTATCCCATTTTTTATTTTACCAATCACCATAGCATAATAGGACCCGGAGAAATAAAATGCATGCCTGATCATTTTGAAAAGTTGGATTTTGAACTGGAAGCTGCCATTGTTATTGGTAAACACGGAAGAAATATTAAAGCCGAAGATGCAGATGATCACATAGCCGGGTTGATGATCATGAATGATATGAGTGCAAGAAAATTACAGATGGAAGAAATGTTGCTGAACCTTGGACCTGCAAAAGGAAAAGATTTTTCTACCGTGATCGGTCCATGGTTAGTGACGCTGGATGAATTAGCCGCATTTGAAATTCCTGCAAAAGAAAATCATGTCGGTAAGAACTGGAACCTGAAAATGATCTGCTCAGTAAATGGAATACAGGTTAGCGAAGGAAATCTGGGTGATATGGATTGGACATTTGCCGAGATCATTGAACGGGCATCTTATGGTGTTGATCTCTATCCCGGCGATGTGATCGGCAGCGGAACGGTTGGCACGGGTTGCTTTTTGGAATTAAATGGAACGGGTAAATTAAATGATCCTGATTATACCGAACAATGGTTGCATGCATTGAAAATGCTACCCACTTTATCATCCACGTATTCTATGTCGCTTTCGAGGCCAGGCGCGCGCGGATCAAAGTGAAAGGTGTGAAGACTCCATTGAGGGTCGTCGAACACCACATATTTCATGAACGGCAAACCCAGTTCGCTGTGAGCGCTCTGGTCGGGAGCGGACCCGGTCACCCACTGCACCCAGCCGCCTGGACCCGCTTCGCCGCCTGGTTCCAGTCCGGGATAAAGCTGCTGGCCTTCGGCGTCGCGTGGCCCGGCCCAGATCTTTCGCACCGCAGAGACCTGCGCGCCAGTCAAACAGTTGGGCCCATCCCCGGCTTTGCACTGCAGCAGAGCGGGATTGAAATGGCAGCGCCGCGGGTCGTTCAACACCCCGTCTTTTACGCCGTCGAGCACGTCGCAGGCGGCGTTCACGACATCGGCCAGCAGCTGCACTTTATAAGGAGGCAGCCAACCGTCGCCCTCGACCGCGTCCGCAATCCACATGTGGCCGCCGCTGAAATGCCGGGTGAACCAGTTCGCCGGGTCGCCCGCCACTACACCATCGAAATCCGTGGGGTAGCGCTGCACTTCGGTGAGGGCCTGCTGACCGCCGAACGAGCAGCCCTGGAAATACGAATGGACCGGGTTAGCGCTGTAATAGTCCTTGATGATCGCCTTGCTGGCCAGCGCCATTTCGTGGACCCCGCGCTGGCCATAGTTGATCACGCGGCTCATGTGGCCCAGGGCCCATCTTCCATCGTTGGCGCTGGTAGCCACATGACCCGTATCCGTGCTGCTGACCGCATAGCCGCGGTTCACAGGGTTAAACATGGCGCTGTAAGCGATTTTGCCGGCGAGCCCGCCGTTGCCGACTCCGACATACTTGTGGTTCCATTGCGCCGGCAGCCATACTTCGAAACCAAGCTCGGGGAGAACCGTGCCGACGACACGGCAGAACGCGGGAACCGGGCGCGGCGCGATGCCACCGGCACCGAACGAGCCGGAGGCGACCGGGGTTGCGGAGTGGATCGCGATCCCAGGGAGCGACAGCCGATTCAGTTCCTCACAGCGCTGGGAAGGCGCCAAAACCGGACGGGCAGCTAAAGCTGGAAAGGCCGCCCCAGTGAACAGAGTGCAGGCAAACCAAATACGCACCTGTGCGGCGCCGACTCGGCGACTCAACATGCGGTTGGATTTTCGCATGTATAGGAAGTCCTGTCAATGATATCGGCCGGGACAGGCTTTCATGGGGGAGGAGCACACCCGACCTAATGGCGAATACAGGGCGAATTAGCTCTTGACATCCTCTCCCTTTGTTCGCTAATATTGGGTAGCGAAGAAATAGCGAATACGGAGATTCTCCCATGTCTACCTCCCCTCGCATTGGAACAGCCGGCTGGTCGTATCCACACTGGAAAGGTGTGGTTTACCCGAAGACCTATCCTCCAGGCTTTCATCCTCTGGAATTTCTGGCCCGCCGGCTAAATGCTGTTGAAATAAACAGCTCTTTTTATCAACCGCTTAAGCCGGAAGTCGTCAAGCTATGGATGAGGAAGGTTCGGGCGAATCCTGATTTCCAGTTCACTGCGAAACTGCATCAGAGTTTCACTCATGGACGCTCAGTGGAAGAGCCGGCCATCGCCGAGTTCAAAGAAGGTCTGTGGCCGCTGCTTCGCGCGCGTAAACTGGGCGCGATCTTGATGCAGTTTCCCTGGGCGTTTCGGTTCACGCCTGAGAACCGCGAGTTCCTGATCCGCTTGCGCCGGGCGTTCCACGAATTTCCACTGGTCGCTGAGATGCGCCACAGCAGTTGGCTCGCGGAAGAAGCCATCGGAACCTTCCTCGACTATCACATTGGATTCTGCAATATCGACCAGCCCGAATACACCAGCGCCATGCCGCCTACCGCCTATCTCACCAGCGGTATTGGCTATGTGCGTTTGCACGGGCGGAATCCCAGGAACTCGCTGGGCGCTTTTGACCGCCAGTCCCCCGCGCGGCTGCGCCAGCACGATTACCTTTACGCTGAAGCGGAAATGGAAGAGTGGGCCAAGCGTATCGAGCGCATCAATCGCTACGCGGAAGCCACGTTCGTGGTGTTCAATAATGACGCCGAGGGAAAGAGTGTGGTGAATTCGCTGCAATTGCAGTCCCTGTTGAATGGCCAGGTGGCAGCGGCGCCCAAGGAACTACGGCGGCGCTTCCCCACCGAACTGGAACGCTTCGGACCGCGGCGCTTCGAGCAGCAGTGCCTGTTTGACGCTGCCTGACGGCTGCCGTCGGAACCGGTAAAGTGAAGGGGTGAAGATCCCGGTGTACCATGTGGACGCGTTCGCCAGCCAGCTGTTCGACGGAAATCCGGCGGCGATCTGCCCGCTGGATTCCTGGCTGCCGGATGCTACGCTCCAGGCCATCGCGAGCGAGCACAATCTCTCCGAGACCGCATTCTATGTTCGTCGCGGCACGCACTACGAGCTGCGCTGGTTCACGCCCGCTGTAGAAGTGGACCTTTGCGGGCACGCGACGGTGGCTTCGGCGCATGTGATCTTCGACGTACGCCGCGAAGTGGCTGGAAATCGGGTGACCTTCCAATCCAAAAGCGGTGAACTCGGCGTGGACCGGACGTCAGACAAGGGAACCGTCCTCTATGTGCTCGACTTCCCCGCCCGGCCTCCTCAGCCCTGTCCGGACTCCGACGATTTGAATCGGGCCTTGGGGGCCGTGCCACGGAAGGTGCTGGCGGCACGCGATTACATGTGCGTTTTCGCGAACGAAGACGAGGTACTCGCCTTGAAGCCCGACATGGCACTCCTGGCGGCGATCGACCGCTTCGCCGTGATCGTCACAGCTCCCGGCAAGGACTGCGATTTCGTATCGCGGTTTTTCGCGCCGTCGAAGGGTGTTGACGAGGATCCGGTGACGGGTTCTGCCCACTGCACGCTAATTCCCTACTGGGCCGAGCGGCTCGGCAAGACCAGGTTGTTCGCGCGCCAGCGTTCACGGCGAGGCGGAGAGTTGTGGTGCGAGCATCGCGGAGAGCGTGTCTCCATCGCGGGCCGCGCCGTCAAGTTTTCCGAAGGGACCATCGAACTGGATGTGTAACGGCGACCGCGCTTAGGAAACGCCTGGCTCGGTGCCCACCACCAGCACCGGCGCCGACACCTGGTGGCGAACGGCATTGATGGTATTTCCGAAGATGAGATCTTTGATTCCGCGGTGGCCGTGCGCCCCCATGACGATGAGGTCGGGTTGAATCTCGCGAGCCTTCTGGACAATCGCGTTGGTGGGAGTGATCCCGTGTTGTATCGTCAATTCGGCTGAAATACCCGAAGCTTTAAGGGACTGCACGATGGCCCCGAAGTAACGCTCGCCGGAAAGAATCTCTTCCGTTGAAGAAAGTGCGCCGAACAACTGGCTGGTGACGCCTTCTTCCACGTGCAGTAAGTGCAGCGTGGCTCCGTCGGAACGAGCCATGGCTACGGCGTGAGCAATCGCGGTGCGGTCGCGCGTGGAGTGATCGAGCGGCACCAGAATGCTGCGATAATGCGGCACCGGCAGGTCGGCGGCAACTGCGGCTCCGCTGCTCTCAGCGTCCCTGAGCTCGGCCTGGGGCGCGGGAGGCACGGTCCCGCCGAATGCCACGAACCCCAGCAAACCAAGCGGTTTCCACCATCCATGGCCCCACGGTGGTCGCCACCAGCCATAAGTTTAGACCGACGATGATGACCGCGGAACCCCAGGCCAGAATCTGCACCCAGGAGCGGTTCGCGAACTCGCCCATCCTCCGCGAGTCATTCGTAAAGCGAATGAGCGGGATGACCGCGAACGGAAGCTGCATACTGAGGACCACCTGGCTCAGGATCAAAAGTTTGAAAGTGCCGCCGTCCCCGAAGTAATAAATCGTCAGCACGGCGGGAATGATGGCCAGCGCTCGCGTCACCAGACGGCGCAGCCACGGGCGCAACCGCAGGTTGAGGAAGCCTTCCATTACGATTTGTCCCGCGAAGGTGCCGGTCAAGGTGGAGGATTGGCCGCTCGCCAGCAGCGCCACGGCGAAGAGACTGCCGGCTAGCGCGGTTCCCAGCAGAGGCGTCAGCAGCAGTTGCGCCTGCTCGATCTGAGTCACCAGTATGCCGTGTTTGAAGAACACCGCCGCCGCCAGGACGAGTATGGCGGCATTCACAATCAGGGCGGCGTTCAACGCCAATACGGAATCGAACAGATTGAAGCGGCAAGCCTCGCGGCGTTCCGCCACCGAGCGCCCCAAACGGCGCGTCTGCACCAGCGCGGAATGCAGATACAAATTATGCGGCATCACAGTCGCGCCCAGGATACCGATGGCAACGTAGAGGCTGCTGTTGTCGATGCGCGGCAGCAGGCCGGCCGCCATCTCGTGCCAGGCGGGCTTGGCCCATACCAGTTCCACCAAGAAGCAGCCGGTGACTATGGCGATCAGGCTCAAGATCACCGCCTCAATCAGGCGGATGCCGTAGCGCGACAGCCACAGGACCAGCAGCGTATCGAGCGCCGTCACCAGCACTCCAATGATGAGGGGCAACCCGAACAGCAACCGCAGCGCGATCGCGGCGCCCAGCACTTCCGCCAGGTCGCAGGCGGCGATTGCGATTTCGCACACCACCCAAAGCGCATTGCACACCCGGCGCGAATACGATTCCCGGCAGGCTTGCGCCAAGTCGCGTCCGGCTACGATCCCCAGACGGGCGGCCAGCGTTTGGAGCAGGATCGCCATCAGGTTCGACACCACCAGCACCCACAGAAGCCGATAGCCGAAACGCGCGCCGCCTTCGAGGTCGGTGGCCCAGTTGCCGGGGTCCATATAACCGACGCTGACCAGATAGGCCGGGCCGGCGAACGCCAACATGCGGCGAAACGTGCTGGCGTGCTTCGTCACTACGCTCCCGTGGACTTCCGGGAGGGATGCGCTCGACGGTAGCTCTGCTTTCAACAAGAACGTTAACTATAGTTTACATATTTTAAATGGACTGCGGAGAGCCGGATATCCCGGACGGTCCGGGGATCCTCTACCCGCGACGCGATACCGCCGGACCATCTTCGTCCTTTTCTGGAACTCTTCTGCCGCCGGCCCCGTAGAATGGTACAGGAGGCTGAATGAATCGTCACGCAATCCTTCCGGCACTGGCGCTTTGGGTCTCGGCCACCGCCTGCGCCGCTGTCGACCCCCATCTATTGGAGTTGGTAATGCCCGAGGCCAAGGTGCTTTACGGCATTCAGGTTCAGCAAACGCTGGCGTCTCCGTTTGGCCAGTTTGCGATTTCTCATTTGCCGCAGAGCGACGGTCTGCTGCGCTTTGAGGCCGCCACCGGATTCGAGTTGCAGCGCGATCTGCGGGAGATTTTGGTGGCAAGTTCCGCCACCGGAAGCCTGGGCGACAGTTCCGACGCCCTGGTGCTGGCGAGCGGGGCGTTTGCACCCGACAAAGTTCTAGCGCTCGCCACCGTCATGGGAGCGAATATCTCC
>JBDTTL010000292.1:0-6247 GCA_039930665.1 Acidobacteriota bacterium | reverse complement strand
ATCTTAGACGAAACCCGCCTTAATTATGTTTCGTTCTTCCGGGACAGGAGACTAGTTCTGAGGATAAAAACGGAGTTTCGCGGCTACTGGGGTCGAGACGAGTATCGCCTCGCCGTTTCCAAACCCGCGCAGACTCTTACCCAGATCCTTGCGAATCTGGCACGTGATGCCAGCCGGACAGTTCGCGACGCGGCAGTTACCGCTCTACAGGTTATCGAGAAGGCGCTCTCGAATCAGCTGTACAGCGGCCACGTGGATGTCTTTGAGGTTGGCTACCAGCAACAGCAACAACAGCAGCAACAGCAACAAGCAGCAGGAACAGCAGCAGCAACAACAACAGCAACAGCGCCCGAGCCCGGTATTTGAAATTTCCTATGAAGAGCAACTGGCGCGCCAGGCGGTGCAGGTAGCCATCGATGCACAGCCGCGCCCGCGCCGGTTCACGAGTCTGAACCTATATCGTGGAGGAAGGAAAAAGGAGAACGCGTTCAATCCGGCATCGCCGCTTCAGGAAGGAATCGCGTATCAGCTGGAAGTGGCGATCCGATACACACTCAGCCCCATCCCGACGGTAAGCTCACAGGCTCCGGTCAGCGAACCGGCCCAAAAGCAGCCGGTGCGTATTCTGGTGGCGCTCGAAGGCAGCGGGTTTTTCATTCCCCAACCCGTGCAGGCCCTGGTCCTGCCTCCCGAAGGCGAGTCGGCACAAAATGCCTGGTTTCAAGTAACGCCGCTTGCAAAGTCGGGAACGGCCGTGGATGTGGCTGCGATCCGCGTCCGCCTGTACGTTGAATTCAACCTTCTGGACGTCCTCGTATTGCGTGCCGAAGTGGTGGGAAAGTTCGATGAAGCGGAGGCCTCCGCGTTCGGGACGGCACAGCCGATTACAATCCAGCAGGACCGCCGCGCTCCTGAATCCATGGACCTCGAACACGTGCTTCCCCGCTCCATGCACATTGATGTCAGCCGCGAAGGTTCCGGATATACGTTGCACTTCGCTTTTCGCAATGAAGTGAATCGAGAGCTGGCGTTGACCGGCACCGTACATCTGCAGGCCACCGACCTCGAGGATCAGCTGATCGCGATCCGGCGCTATTGGTATGACATCGCGATGGGCAGCGTTTATTCGGCGAAAGTTGACGGCACGAAAGAGGATCTGCTCCCGCCGCTGCGCCAACTAGCGCAAGCGGGGAGGCGGCTGTGGGGAATGTTGTTCGACAGAGAAGTGAAGAGCGCCATTTACGAGATTGGCCAGTGGCTGCAGCAGCATCCACTGGAGCGCGATAGCGTGGTGCAAGTATCGGTGAGCCAGGATGCAACCGACTTCGCGTTTCCATGGTCACTTCTCTACGACCACGACGTGCCGAAACCCGAGTATCAGCTTCCGGACCCAGAAGGCTTCTGGGGAGTCCGCTATTGCGTTGAGCAGCGGCTGCCTAAGTCCTCCGATGACGACGATACTCCCGCGAAATCGGATCCTCAGTTGCGGGTTGCCTTCATGCTCTGGGAACAGTTCCGCAATGCAGCCAGGCAAAAGGCGTTGATGCACGAGCTGGTGGAAGAGTGCGGGGGAAAGCTCAGCGTCAGCGACCCCCCGGTGACCGACGCACTCGCGTGCTATCAGTTGCTTGCCGATTGCGAGCCCAACGTACTTTATTTCTATACGCACGGTTATACGCGCCTGCGCGAATCGAACGTGGCGCCAGCGGTCAATCTTCAGCTGTTTCTTCAGTGGTACGAGGCTCTGCCGGCCGATTCGCCGGCGCGCACCAGCGCCGGCCCTTTGTACGAATCCGTGAAGAACGGAATCTTCATTCGAGACCGCTCTTGGATCGGTGTTTCCTTTGGCATGATCTATCTGGACGAACTCTATAGCGAAGTGAAAGAACTGCGATCGCGCCCGCTGGTCATCCTGAATATGTGCGAATCGGCGCAGGTAACGCCCTCGCTGAGCGACAGTTTTGTCGATTTCTTTCTCGACCGCGGCGCGCGCAGCGTCATCGGCACCGAATGTACCATGACCGTGGAATTCGCCGACATCTTTTCCGAGAGCCTGTTCCGGGGACTTCTGGGCGGACATAGTATCGGCGCAGCGATGTTGGCCGCTCGGCGGGAAGGCCTCGCGCGGCGAAACCCTCTTGGCCTGGCCTACACTCTGTTCGGCTCGGCTTCGGCGGCCTTCATGCCGGCGGTCCTGATCGAACCGGCCGCGTCGGCCGCGATTCGGAGCGATGCGTGACGCCAGCAACTCTACGTGTTACAATCCCCCGGTGAGTTCGACTATTCCATCCGAGCAGACGATGAACCGGCTGCTGCAGGCCTCCGAGGACCAGCTCTACGAACAGCTCGGGATCCGTGCAAAGGCGATCGCCGCGAATCCCGCAGTTGCCGGTTCGTTTGAACCAACGGTTACCTACGACGGCGCAGCTATGGGCCCACTCGACGATGTACGCGAGTTCGGCCGACGGCTTTTTCGCCGCTGGAATCGGGAAGCGTGGAACCTAGCCTGCTCCGCCGATGATAAGGCGGACCGCAAGAAACTCCTGGATGCATTCGGCGGAGGGCAGGCTGCGGTGGCCGCCACGTTATCAGGTCTGCTGGTTGCGCATCTCGGATTGGCACCCGCGTTGGCCGCCATCATCGCGGCCTTGGCGCTCAAGCATTTCTTCCGGCCGGCCTACGAAGAGTTTTGCACCCTCTGGCACGAAAAGCTTCCGAAGCAGTAGGCAGCGGACCTAATGGAACGGGTTTGATCGTGGATTTTTCGGGGCTTACGCTAGATCAGCAGTTCGAGGTGGGTTTGTTCTGCGGAAGCGTGCATGCGACGCAACGAAGTAACCGCTACGCCGGAACCGGAATCCGCGTGGTTACTAGACGCAGCCTCTATCGCGTCCTTGCGCGATCCTACTAATCGGCGTCGCGGCGCTCGTCGCCCTCACGATTCACGGAGCGTTATGGGTAGCTCTAAAAACCAACGGAGATCTCCAGTCTCGTTGTCCGGCGGTCGCCAGGCGCTTTGGATTCCATGCTTCCGCTGGTTCTCCTGGTCAGCGTGGCGAGTTTTCGCGCCCAGCCGCTCTTTACTTAAGAATTTTGAGGAACACCCCTGGGGCGTGATCTTTCCGATTCTCTCCGCCGGTGGTTTATACGGAGTGCGGTTTTTCCTCAAGCGCCAACAGGAGCGAGCGGCCTTTCTGTCCAGTAGCGCGTTCCTTCTTGGTTTGCTCTGTTCGGCTTCAGTGGACCTATATCCGAATTTGTTCTCGCCCAACGTGGACGCGCGGCGCACGCGAAGTAACCGCCGCGGACACCGTCAAGGCTATACTTTCGGGGAACGCTGTTTCAGGACGCTCGGTTCGCCGGATAGAGGATGGTTATGAAGAACAAGATGCTCGTTGGAACGTTGCTCGTGATTGTTGGCGTAGCGCTGGGGTTCGGGTCGCAGTATTCCAGAAGGGTCGCGGCGGAACAGAAGGTAGACTCTCTTCAGCAAGATCTCGCAATTACCCAGCGAGCGGCAGCGATGAATAGCTTCCGGAATCGTGCAGCGATGCTCTACATGGAGACAGCACGAAGTAATTTCTCGGTCGCCTTGGACATGGCGTCGAAGTACTTCACCGACCTCCGGACGTTCACGGACCAGACCAGAGACGCAACGCTCAAACAGGAACTCGAGAAAGTGCTTATATCGCGGGACACTATTATCGCCGGTTTGGCCAAAGCGGACCCCACAATCAACGGTCAAATCCAGGAAATATTCTTAGGGTTGCAACCAGTCAACTGACCGTCTGGTTGCTTGGAAACAGTATACGGCGGCGCTTGCGAGGCTCCGCGACAAGCCACCAAGACTGATGCAACTTTTGTCCACAACTGCTTCGTCCGCTCTCGCCCTACTATGCCGATTAGCACATGCCCCCCACGGGATCCTTCGCTCGTTTGCAACTTCGAGCGGTCAATCCGTCGTGTTTCAGTAACGATGGGGCTGGAGCGTACGTAGATTCCAACGCGTGCGATGGCATGCACGACTGGGTGCTCGCGAATGTGAACATGGCCAAAGTGCTGGCCGCCAAAGGCTATCATTATTAGTTTGCTTTTGCGCGCAACGCCGGCCACACCGACCGGCCCGTGAAAGCGCATACTTTGCCCGAGGCTCTGGAGTATCTTTGGCCGGGGGTACCCGATTGCGGGGCCTAAAAAAATAATTTGAGCAGTTTCATGCCCGGTCGGGAGTGTAGTTGAGAAGAGCAGAAGTTACAAGGTTACTTAAGGATCTATGCGATTGCGAGCTCTAGAAATAACGCTTCGAGAGCGAAAGCTGCCTCTCCAGCTCTGGAGCAGCAGTTTCCCGGACTGTTCAGCCCTTGAAAGGCTGCCGATAGACATCCATATGCTCGACCGACGTGCGGAACCTCGGATGCTTTGTGCTGATACCGTGAATGTTCGCTGGCAGTATCAAAAGAACGGTCGTACGCGCCGCAAAATAGCTAACTTGGATGATATCTCTCGATTTGGCGCCTGCTTGCTCCTCGACTGGCCTATCCCTGTAAAAACTCCCATGCGGATCGCTCATCGCAATGGTGAGCTGCCGGGCAAGGTAATTTACTGTGTATGGCAGGAACTTGGTTATTTCATAGGCGTTCAATTCGATTCCGGTTGCCAGTGGTCACAAGAAAACTATCTACCTCAGCATCTTTATGATCCTAGTCGACTTGACTGTCACTCTCGCGCGCCTCAGCCGATCACTTCGCCGAGTAAGGCGGACCCCGCGGAAGTGGCAAATAAACAGAGCGATGGTACCGTCGTTAATGTCCCGCAACAGGCCGGCGATGTGCGGTGAGAGCACGCCCGACCAACGCCAATACTGCGGTTTTGACCTGCCTCGATTGTTTCAACCAGTCATAACTGAGGATCTCAAGATCGCCGCGAACTCATTGGGCGTCCGATAACCCAGACTGCTGTGGGGTCGTTCGCCATTGTAACTCATCTCGCCAGGCCGTGATCTTGGTCCGGGCATCCATCAGATTGCGAAACCAGTTTGCGTTTAAGCACTCATCCCGGCCGTTGAAACTCTCCACGTGTCCGTTTTGCATGGGCCGTCCTGGCTGAATGTGGATCAGTTGAATCTTCCGTTCTTCGCACCAGCTCAAGAAGTGCCGGTTGGTCAGTTCCGGGCCGTTGTCGCAGCGAATCGCTTCCGGTTTTCCTCGACATTCGATCACTCCTTCCAGGGACCGCGTCACCCGACGGCTCGATAAACTCGTATCGACTTCTAAGGAAAGATTTTCTCTGGTGAAGGCATCCACCACCGCTAAAACACGAATGCCTCGACCCGTCGCCAGAGTGTCGCAAACAAAATCCAAGCCCATTCCTGGACTACTGGAGCACTGAGTGAATTTACCATCCGCAAGGATCGGAAAATCGATGACTTTCGAAAACGAAGCATTCATCAGCTATGCCCACCTGGACGATCAGGAACTGATCGAGGGCCAGAAGGGCTGGGTCACGAACTTCCACCGCGCCCTGCAAAACCGCGTGGGTCAACTACTGGGCAAGGAACCGACCATTTGGCGCGACTGCAAGCTCCAGGGCAACGACGTCTTCACCGCTACGCTCGTCGAACGGCTGCACAAGGTCGCCACGCTCGTGTCAGTGCTATCTCCCCGCTGCCAACGCGCTGCCCGTGACGTCGACGCAACAGTTCGGCAGCAATGTGTTGGTGTACGGCCTTGGCGCCAGCTACCGGTTCCACCCACGCGAACCTCTACGCGTCGCTCCTGTTTTGGAATTCGTCGGCTGGAATATTCGTGGAGGCTACGTAACCCAGCCAACGGGCCCGGTAGCGGGCTCCGGCACCAACATCGGCAACGCCAAACTCGGCGCCCGCATTGTCTTGGGCGGCCACAGTTCCTTGTACTTCGGATTCGGCCGCCAGTTGACCCACATTGGCTGGTACCGCGACTTCCTACGCATGGAGTACGCGCGCGCTTTCTAACTCGATTTCAAGGCTGGAACCATGCCAGGGGCATTGTCAACTTGGGCGGCGGCGAAGCATTTTGGCGCCGAGGGGCGGTTGGTCCGAAGTGCCTTAGTTCGCAGTGGCCGTTCGCCATTCCGCGAAGGATCGGGATCGCAAGAGGCGGTGATTACTAGATCTCAGTAGGTGTTGGCCTACGCGGAACAGATTCTGGACCAGCCGTGGAGGGAGAGAAATCGTTGGGCTTGAACCGCCGATTTGAATCGACGCATC
>JBDTTL010000291.1:0-6263 GCA_039930665.1 Acidobacteriota bacterium | reverse complement strand
GAGTTACCAGGTGCGCCATCTATCCATTGTAGGGAGTTGAGCTGGGGCCCCTGGCGCGTTGCTTCCCGCATAATAGCGGTAACATGCGGAACTTTCGATTGACGCTGGAGTATGACGGCTCCAAGTTCTCCGGTTGGCAGGCGCAGATCAACGCACGCAGCGTCCAAGGCGATTTGCAGCGAGCAGCGGATGAACTGTTCGGCGTCGATGTGGACCTGCAGGGTGCCGGGCGCACCGACGCGGGGGTTCATGCCGTCGGCCAAGGCGCCCATATCAAAGTCCGCAAGCTGCGCGACGATCTGACTCCGGCTCGCATTCTGCGCGAGTTGAACGATCGCCTGCCGTCGTCAATCGCCGTGCTCGAATGCGTGGAAGCAGCGCCCTCGTTTCACGCGCGCCACGATGCGGTGTCTCGCGCTTACTTCTACCAGATCTCGACGCGCAAGACGGCGCTATCCAAACGCTTCGTATGGTGGATCAAGCAGCCGCTCGACGTGGCGAAGATGCAGGAGGCCGCGGCGCTGATCGCGGGGCGCCACAACTTCGTATGCTTCCGTGCGGCAGACCCGTCGCGTCCGGGCGAATCGACAACCGTGGTGGTTACGTCGGCCGAGGTGGGCGTCGACGACAACCTGATCGTGTTCCGCATCGAGGCGTCGCATTTCGTGTGGAAGATGGTCCGGCGGCTGGTCGGCACGCTGGTCAAGGTGGGGCTGGGCGAGGTAACGGTCGACCAGTTCGCAGACCTACTGACGGGGCGTAAGAATCCGACGCTCGATATCGCGGCGTGGACGGCTCCGGCGTCGGGGTTGTTTCTCGAAGCGGTGCGGTATTAGTGCCCGGCCGCGGGCTTGCTGACAGGTTTGCCGCCTCCGAGCAGACTGCGGATTTCCATCTCGTAGGTGTCCTTGCCAACCAGGCCGTTGTGGGCGAAAGCGATCTTGCCCTCGCGGTCGATCATAAAGGTGGAGGGAAGGGAATCGATGCCGCCGTAGGCTTTGGCAACGTCCTCGGTGCCGATTACGATCGGATAATCGATCTTCTTCGCCGCCAGGTAAGGCTTGACGGACTTCCAGCCGTCTTCATCCATCGAAACGCCGACGACGGCAAGGCCGCGAGATTTGTAAACCTTATTGAATTCGATGAACCAAGGGATTTCGATCTGGCACGGTCCGCACCACGTCGCCCAGAAGTTGAGCAGCACGACCTTGCCTTTCAAGCTCGCCAGTGTGATCTTCGCCCCATTTGAGTCGGTGAGTGTGAAGTTCGCGGCAGGCTCGCGATCGTGATTTTCCAGAAGAACGACCTTTGAGACGGTAATGGCGTCGTCCTTCATGTCACCGGTTACCTGCACCGTGTATCCGGCATTCGCCTGCAGCGCCGGCAGGTCCTGATTGGCGATTTTGAGAACCTTGCCGTCACTGACGAAGACGAATTTGGCACCGTCCCGGACGCAAGCGAGTGCGCAGCTATGGCTATTCAAACTGGGGTGCACCTGCGTTACTTTCTGGTGGCTGAGAGCGCAGTTGCTGTCGCTGATCTCGCCTTTCAATGTGATGGGTGCGGCTGGGACGAAGCTGGCGAGGCTCGCCAACATGCTTAGGACGGTCACGGTTTTTAGAACGGATTTCATGCTTGTTCTCACTTTACACCCAATAGCAGGCGGTTACTTCTTCCCGCCCGCGGGCAGCGCAAAGGCCACGTAGGTCCCGCCCGAAGGCGTGCCTGGGCCGCCGCGGCCGCCGGTGGCGTGAATGACTACGTATTGCCGCCCGGCAACTTCATACGTGACCGGCGTAGAGTTTCCCGCCATCGGCAGCGTGGTTTCCCATAGCAGCTTTCCGGACGCCTTGTCGAAGGCGCGGAATTTACGATCGAAGTTGGTGGCCCCGATGAAGAGCAGGCCGCCGGCGGTTACAATCGGACCGCCATAGTTTTCGGTGCCGGTGTCGCGCAGGCCCTTGGCCGCGAGTTCCGGATACTCGCCGAGCGGAATCTTCCACGCGTACTCGCCGGTATTCAAGTTGATGGCGTTCAGCGTTCCCCAAGGGGGCGCAACGGCGGGATAGCCGTCGGGATCAAGCCACTTGCGGTAGCCAGTGAAACGGTAGGCCGGTGTGTTGGCGGGCGTCCCAACGCTTTCGAGTTCCTTGCTCTGGCTGCCGAGAACATACTCGGCGATGAGAATGCCGTCCAGCCGGCTCAGGTTCGGGAAGGATGGCATGCGGCCCTCGCCTTGCCGGATCACCGCCGCGATTTCACCCGCGCTCCTCTTGCCGCGCAGATCTATCAGTGATGGGATCTCCGGCGGCGTGCCTTTCATGTCGTCGCGATGGCAGCCGGCGCAATTCGTCAGATAGAGTTGCTCAACCGTCGAGCCGCCTTTGTTTTGGCCGAGGCTAGCGATCCAGGCGATATCGTTCGCGTTCACATAGAGCAAACCAGTTTCAAGATCGAACGCCGAGCCGCCCCATTCGGCGCCACCATCGAATCCAGGAAAAACCACCGTGTCTTTATCGACGGTGAAGGGTACGAATTGGCCGTCGCTACGAAGGGTACGG
Organism: Acidobacteriota bacterium; assembly: GCA_039930665.1. GTDB lineage: Bacteria > Acidobacteriota > Terriglobia > Bryobacterales > Bryobacteraceae > Palsa-187. The sequence continues at coordinate 3,702 of JBDTTL010000291.1, read as the reverse complement.
AATTGATCGACAGCCCATTGGTGAATCTCGGGCGTCCGATTGGAAAGCATATCCCCGGTGAGACGCTGCCGGGCGAAAGGCACGGGTTTGGTGGGTAGGGGCTGCGTCTCGGCAGTTCGCTCGCCCGGAACGTTGCTCCCAGGATATCCGCGGTATTCGATAGGAAACAGCGGCTGGCCGCTGGCGCGATCAAACAAATAAACCCATCCATGTTTCGTTGTCTGCGCCAACGCATCCACTATTTTCCCGTCGTGCTTGACCGTGACCAAACTGGGTGGCGAAGGAAAATCGCGGTCCCACAGATCATGCTTCACGGCCTGAAAGTGCCACACGCGTTCGCCGGTTGCAGCGTTTAAGGCGATCAGGGAATTGGCGAACAGATTGTCTCCGGGGCGATCTGCCCCGTAGAAATCCGTGGCGGCGGAACCGGTGGGAACGAAGACCAGCCCGCGTTTTTCGTCCACCGTCATTCCGGTCCAGTTGTTGGCGGCGCCGGAGGAAGTCCACGCATCCTTGGGCCAAGTGTCGTATCCGAATTCGCCGGGATGCGGGATCGTGTGGAAGGTCCAGCGAATTTTTCCTGTTCTAACGTCGTAGGCGCGGATGTCGCCGGGAGGCGCGGGCAGCGCTTCAGGGGTGCGCCCGCCCACAATGAGCAGGTCCTTATAAATCACGCCCGGACTAGTGAGCACGATAGACTGTTTCTCGGGGTTGCGCCCCAGCCCTTCGCGCAGATCGATGCGCCCTTGGTTTCCGAATCCCGCCACAACTTTGCCGGTGCGAGCGTCCAAGGCGTACACAAAACTTTGCACCGCGGCGAAAATACGCTGCTGCTGAGCGCCGTCCGACCAGTAGACCAATCCGCGGTTTGGTCCGCGCCCCTGGACTCCGGAATCGAAGCGCCACAGCAGTTTTCCGGTAGCCGCGTCCAACGCAATGGTTTTGTGCGACGGCGTGATCCCGTAGAGAACGCCGTTTACTACAATGGGCTGGGTCTGCGAGGCAATTGGTCCGTCGGTCGCGTCGTAAGTCCACGCGATCTGCAATTGATTCACATTCTGGCGCGTGATCTGCTTCAGGCTTGAGTAGCGCGTTTGACCGGCGCCACCGTAGGCGCTCCAGTCGAGCGATTGGGCCGACGCGAATCCACCGGCGTGCGCCCAGACCAGCCAGCCCAGAGCGAGCGCGGCATTTCTCATGTGAATGACCTCAATACAGCATGAATGAATAGAGGGTATCGCCGGCGCCAACCAGCAGGTATTGGTGCCCATCCAGCGAGTAGGTTTCAGGGGCGTTCGATACGTTACTGCCCAAATAGGAATGCCACAGGGGTTTCCCGTTGCCCGCATCATAGGCCACGATATTGCCTGCGATGTCGCCCGCGAAGAGCAGCCTGCCGGCAGTTGTAAGCATTCCGCTGCCGAGCCCGCCGCCCAAGGTGGGATAAACATGCTTCCACGCGGTCTTGCCGGTTTTATAGTCAATGGCCGAAATGTAGCTCTGCATTGTGCCTAGTGCCAGCTCTTCTTTTCCGCCGAGTCCCATCGCGCCGCGCGGATCGGTCTCGGTGAGATAGTACATGGCGTAGGCGTTCTGCGTGGGCACGTACATCAAGCCGGTATCGGGACTGAAGGCCGGCGGCGGCCAGTTGGTCACACCTTGATTGGCGGGCGAAACCAGCGCGCCGCCCGCATCGAAATCCTTGGCGGGATCGCGCACCGGCTGCCCTTTGGCGTTGATGCCCTTGGCCCAATTCGCGGTTTCACCGAACTTCGACGTCACCAGATGTTCGCCGGTGAGGCGATCGAGCGTGAAGAAGTAGCCGTTGCGGCTCGCCTGCAAAACCAGTTTGCGCGGGCGTCCGTTGAACTCACCATCGACCAGAACTGGCGTCTGCGCCGAATCCCAGTCGTGAGTATCGTGCGGCGAGGTCTGATAGTACCAGGCGATCTTCCCAGTCTCGACGTTAATGGCAACCACTGAACACGTATATAGGTTGTCGCCTTCGCCGCGAGTTCCGGTTGTATACGCGGGCGAAGGATTGCCTGTGCCTACGATGTAAAGATGCGTCTCGGGATCATAAGAGCCCGGCACCCACATGTTGCCGCCGCCATGCCGCGAGGCATCCAGATTCGCCCAGGTCTCCAGGCCCGCATCGCCCTTTTTCATCGGTACTGGATAGAACTGCCATTGCACGTCGCCCGTTTCGGGATCGAACGACTGCAGGTAGCCCGGCATGTCGAGGTCGTTGCCGGTCCCCACCAGGATATGATTACCGACCACGATAGGCGCAGGCGTCGAAAAATATTCCAGGGAGAAATCGGCGATATCCTTGTGCCAGACCTCCTTGCCCGTCTTGGCGTCGATGCAGATCAGGACATCGTCGGGCGTCTCCATGTAGAGACGGTTGTGCCACATGCCGAGACCGCGATTGCCGATGTGAGTTCCACCCCGCGTCTTCCAAACGTAGTGCCAAATCTCGTGGCCGTCGCGCGCATCCATCGCCCAGGCGTTGTCGGGAGTGGAAACGTAGATAATGCCATCGACCTGGAGCGGAGAACCCTTGACATTCGCGAGCGCATTCGCTTCCAGCGTACCGATCCCGTTGACGATGAGATTCGGACCCGGCCGGCGGCCCTGCGTTCCAGCTACCAGCTTGCTGCTCCATGCCAACGTCAGATTCTTCACCGTGGTTTGATTGAGCTGCGTCAGGCTGCTGTACCGCCTGCCGGTATAGTCCCCGCCATAGGTGGCCCAATTGCCGGTCGTGCCGAGTTTCTTGAGCAAATCAGTGGGATCGAGTTGCTGCGCCGCAAGCAGTGTGGGCAGGAGCAGGAAAGAAATTTTCGCGGTGAGATGTAGGAGTTTCGCTTGCCCGAGGGTTTTCATTTGATGGTCACCATATACGCCGTTACGTCGTGAATGTCTTTGTCGGTATAAACCGGCAGCAGGTCCTTATGCGGCTTCAAGGGATCGTGGACTTCAACTTTCGGCGTATCGCCGTCGCGCCGGAAAGAGCGTGTGCTCCCGTCGGGTTGCGTGAGGGAAACGATGAAGTCGTCGATGCGGTCCAGGTTGCCTGCCACCTTTTCGCCGTTTGGCTGGGTAACTGTAACCGTTACCGGTGGCACTTTGCTGCCAGCGGATGCGATCGCCGTCCCTCCGCCCGTGCGCGCGCCGACCAGGAGGGGCATCAGCCAAGTCTGCTGAAGATTTCGTGGGTCGTCGATTCTGCTGGCGATGCCTCTCAAGTCGCCGGTGACTGAATGGCAGCCCGCGCACTTCGCTTGAAAGTATGCCTGCCCGGCCTTGGCGTCGCCGACTACGATGGTGGGCGGCCGCATGCGTCCCGGATCGCGGCTATTGATTTTGAATTCGTGAATGAACGCTGCGATGTCGGCCATCTGATCGGCGGTAAAGGAGAACTTGTGCTCGTTCGAAGTAGCGCTCTTGAAGAACGGTTGCAGCACTTCACCATCGCGGTCCCGCATCACGTAATCGGAGCGCAGCAGATTGGTCCCGCCATTCTTTCCGCCGCGTGCGTCATCGCCGTGACAGTACGCGCAATTGGTGAGGTAAGAAGTCTTGCCGCGGGCGACGCTTGCAGGATCGCCTGGCGGACGCGACGGGAATTGACCCGCGCCCTGAATGGGAGCCGCGCGGCGCGCCGCGGGCACCGCTTCTTCGTGAGTTTGAGCGGCG
>JBDTTL010000290.1:0-6273 GCA_039930665.1 Acidobacteriota bacterium | reverse complement strand
GGTACCGCGGACGCCTTCCCGAAATCCGCCGCGCGATACGCCCGGTCTACATCGAAATGGGAATCGTGCCGAACCCCGCCATGATGAGATACCCCAAGGATGATTGAGCCGGTTCCCTAAGGGATCTCCGCTTCACGCAATGCTGCGCGAGCCAAGGTGCGCGTGGAGTCGAGGATAGGGAGCACCGAGTCCTCGGGACAAATCAACAGTGGGATTTCGGTGCATCCCAATATAACGGCCTCGCAACCGCTACGCTCGAAATCTTGAATCGACTGCTGGAAATATTCGCGAGTGGAAGGGGCGAAGCGGCCGAATACCAATTCACCCATGATCAGGTCGCTGATCTGCCGTCGCACGTCGCTGGCGGGAATCTCGCAGGCGATGCCGCGGGTGCCGAGCGCAGTTGAGTACACCGGTCCTTCCATCAGCCAGCGCGTTCCCAGGAGGCCCACTCTGCGATAGCCGCGCGCCGCCGCGAGGGACGCGATCTCTTCGGCAATATGCAGCCACGGGATGGGCGATTGCGCACGAACCAGGTCGAGTCCCTGATGCGCCGTATTATCGGGACAAATGGCGAACTCCGCGCCGACCCGTGCAAGTTTCCCGGCCGATTCGAGCAGCAGGCGGCCCACTTCCGGCCAGTCCTCGGCTTCGATCGCGCGCATGTAATCCGACAGCGGAAGGGTGTGCACAGTGACTTCCGGATGCGCGAATCCGGAGCGTGCTTCGCCCTCCTGGCAGACGGTCCGGTAACACAGCGCCGCGCCTTCCGACGTCACTGCGGCGATACCGATGTGTTTTGCCATGCGGTCCAGTATATCGGCCCGGGGCGGTTATCGAGATGAGCGATACTCTGGAGTTATGACTACCGGCGGGAGTTGGGCGCTTTACGCGGTTTTGTCGGCTTTTTTCGGCGCGATGGTGGCCATTTTGGGCAAGATCGGCGTGCGCGACGTGGAAAGTAATCTGGCGGTGGCCATTCGCACAGTGATCATTGTGTTCTTCGCTTGGGGAATCGTCCTGGTGCAGGGCAACGGCCGCGAGATCTGGAGTATCCCGCGGCACTCCATGATTTTCCTCGTGCTTTCCGCTATCGCCACTGGGCTTTCGTGGCTGTTCTATTACAAAGCGCTGAAACTCGGACAAGCCTCGCGCGTGGCGCCCATCGATAAATTGAGCGTGGCGCTGGCCGTTGTGATGGCCTTCCTATTCCTGGGCGAGAAGCCGACGATTGGAAATGTACTGGCCGCGATTTTGGTCACCACCGGCGTCCTGGTAGCGGTGTTTGTGCGTTAAGGTTCGCGCAGCGCGGCGGTGATGGTTCGTTCGTATTCGGGGAAATAGCGTTGGATCACCGGCAGATCGAAAGTGCGCAGGATGCTGCTGTTGCTCTCACGTTCCAAGAGAAACTCGAAGGACTTCTCGATCAGGGTCTTGGCGGACGCGCGGCCGCCGGTCAACTTTTTCAAGTAATCGGGCGTCACGGTTACCGTATGCTGAGTCGTCGATGCGGCCTCGACGGTCACGTGGTAGGTATTCGCGCCGGCATTCTCGACCCGGATCGTCACGATTCGCCCTCTAAAACCACCATCGCAAGCGCCTGCTCCTTGGTATGCGTGAGAGAGAGGGCGACGTGATGCACCCCGAGTTTCGCGGCGATTTCGGCCGCCCGGCCGTGAAATTTAAGAGTGGGACGACCCGAAGGAAGATTGACCACTTCTAAGTCTCGCCAGGAGATGCCGCCGGTCCAGCCGGTGCCGAGCGCCTTCATGCCGGCTTCTTTAGCGGCGAAACGAGCGGCGTAGCGTTCGAAGGGGTTAGCCTTGCGATTGGCGTAAGCGATTTCCCCGGCAGTGAAAATTCGATCGAGGAACCGCGGGCCATAGCGCGCGACGGCGGCTTCGATGCGCGGAACTTCACAGAGGTCTACGCCGGAACCGAGGATCACTGTGATAAGGGTAGCGAAGGAGGCCGCGAGGTATCAAGGAAGACGCGTCGCCAGAACTCTCACGACGCCTTACCCGCGTTGGTCTCCAGCATTAGCGTTACCGGGCCGTCATTGATCAGCGCGACTTCCATGTGGGCCTGAAATACGCCGGTTTCGACGCGAAGGCCGCTGCGGCGCGCGATCTCGACAAAAGATTCGTAGAGCGCCCGGGCTTGTTCGGGGGGAGCGGCAGCGTCAAAGCCAGGGCGGCGGCCTTTGCGGCAATCGCCATAAAGCGTGAACTGCGAGACCACCAGCAAACTGCCTTGGATATCGAGCAGGCTGCGGTTCATCTTTCCTTCGGCGTCCTGAAATATGCGGAGATTGAGGGCTTTTTCGGCTAGGAATGCGGTATCGGCTACGGTGTCCGGTTTAGCTACGCCCAACAGAATCAGCAATCCAGCGCCGATTTCGCCCACCACCGAACCTTCCACAACCACCTTCGCTCGGGTAACCCTCTGAAGCAGCGCCCGCATAGACTACTAGGATAAACACCCGGGGTGACCTAGATACTTCGCTGGATAGCAATGCGATGGTACTTGCCGCACAATCGTAATGGCCCGAGAGATCAGATGGCAATCACCAAAAGCAAGCACCAACGAGAACCGGGTGGGTACTTTAACCTCCAGGAAGAGAAAACCAAGACGCGGGTCTCGGGTTATGGCCACGGTGACTTCATCAAACTGAAAGATGAGTACGGCAACGTCTGGCTGGGCACGGCGGAAGTGGTGGCGGATAATTCGATTGTGTACCGTTTTCGGGATGGCTCAGGAAAAACTCTAACTGGGATTTCGAGCGGACTGGTCGTCACGTTGCGCGACGAAAAGGGCAATACCTGGCGGGGCGCCGTCGACTAAAAGGGCCGGCGGTAGGGCGGCTGCGATGCGCTAACTCCCCGCTACCACCAGTTGCTGCAGGATTTGTTGCGCCGCCTTCTGGCTGGCACTTTTCTTCGAGAGCCCGTGCGCCTGGCTCACCCAATCCTTACCCACGCGGACTTCGACTGTGAAAGTCTTGGAATGTTCCGGGCCGGCTTCGGCGATGATGCTATAGCGCGGCGGGGGAAGCTTGAGAGTCTGGGCCATTTCCTGCAGAGCGCTCTTATGGTCGGTAACTGTGCTGTTCAGGCCGTCTTCCGGCAGATCGCATGGACTGATGACATATTCCTCAATGAACCGGCACGCCGCATCCAGACCCGCATCCAGGTAGAGCGCCGCAATCAAGGCTTCGACCGCATCCGACAGCAGCGCCCTTTTCTCGCGTCCGCCGCTCATTTCTTCGCCGCGTCCGAGCCGCAGATGATCCCCTAAATGCAAATTCTGGGCCACCGCATAGAGATGCGCGGCGCTGACCAAATACGCCTTCAGTTTGGAAAGACGACCCTCCTGGAACGACGCGAAGCGGCTGACCAGCGATGCGCTGACGGCGAAACCCAAAATGGCATCGCCCAGGAACTCGAGCTGCTCGTTATCCGCACCGTTTTTTCCGTCGAGCCCGTGCTCATAGACTCGCGACTTGTGGGTGAGCGCGCGCTCCAACAGCTCTCGGTCGCGAAACGTATGACCGAGCGCCGTCTCGAGAATTCCCAAGGTTGCGTTCATGTATCCGCGCTCACGCGCGGCGGGCAACTGCTATTGACCCTTGCTTTTGGCGGCCCGAGCTTTTTCTTCCTGGGCGATTTTCTTCAGGTTATCGGGAACGCCGGTGGTGGTGATCAGCTTGTCGGCTACCATGTTGGCGTCATCGTACTTTTTGTCATTGTTGTAAACCGCCGCTAGCCGGACCATGGCGGTGTAAGAGGGAGTGGCCGCGCCGTCAATCGCGGCCTTTAGCTCGGTGATAGCCACATCCCACTTCTTGTCGACGATGGCAATAATCCCAAGTGTCTCGTGCGCCTCGGAGGTCAGGTCCTTCTTGATGCCGGTCCACTGCTCGTCGGGAAGCTGCGGGTTGGGCTTCTCGGCCCCGGCGATAGCAGGGATAGCATCGTTCGCCAGTTTACTCGCGTGCTTCAGTTTTTCGTCCTTGTCCAGATCGAATTCCTTGGTCATGCGTGCGATCTGGCTCGAAACCAGCAGCAATGCCTGAAAGTTCTTGGGGTCGGCTTCGATCGCACGATTCCCATACACGATTGCGTTGGGGCCGTCGTTCTTTTGTGAGTAAGCTTCACCGGCCATCTGCAGAGCGATGGACTTGAATTCGGTGTCTTTATACTTGCCGAGCAGATTATCGACGGCGGCGATCCTCTGGTCTGGAGTGGTGGCAGTCAAAATCGCATTCACTGCTTCCGCTTCTTTTGGGGATTTGACCTTCTGGCCCACTGCCAGTGTGCCCGCCATCAGCAGGGCAGCTATCAGAGACTTGATCTTCATTTTTGTATACTCCTCGTTAAATCCAGTTATGATCTGAAGGCTTCACTTTTTAAAGGCTTCCTCGACACCCTTGAGGGCCGCTTGCCGGACGGAATCCGGTGCGTCCGGGATGGCGAGGGCCGCTTTGTAATTTTCTACCGCTTGGTCACGATTGCCTTGCGAATCAGCCAAACGCGCCAAATATAGCAAACTCCACGATTTGGTTTCAGAGTCCGGCTGCAATTCAAGAACCTTGCGGAACAGGCCATCACCCGTCTCGGGATCCCGTTGCAGCACAGCCAGCCGCGCTAAACCATAATACGCTTTTGCATGCAGGGGCTGCTCGGCCGTCTCATCGAGTACCCGTAGATAGATCTGCTTGGCGCGGTCGAGGTCGCGGGCCTGGAAGGCTTGCTCTGCGTCGTCCAGACTTTTCGCGGCGCCCGTCAGTTCCGGTGGCTTGATGGTTTGTGCGGGGCGAACGGTACGGCTGACGCGGGAGGCGGCAAACTCCACCTTGGCCATGCGCTCCTCTTCGCGCTTGAAATCCAAGCCGGCGAACAAATTGGGATAGTACAGGCGCAGCGCCGTATCCTGTTTTTCGTAGAGCGCAAGCTGTTCGGCGAGGGCCGGGGCGAGCACGAAGCCTTCCTTCAGCGCCTGCTCGGCTTCGGCGGGCCGGCGGTCCAGGCGGCTTTCGATGGCTTTTATCAGGCTCTCGGTGGCCAGATCCACGAAATCGGTTTTATAGTGATCGTCCAGCGCGGCGGCGCCCAGCGCGTAATCGCCCAAGGCGTGCTTCTTATTGATGTCCTCGGAGAACTTGAGGCCCAATGGATCCACCAGAAAGTGCAGGTAAGCGTGGCGGATGCCGTCGATCTCCGGCTCGGCCGAGGGCGTGACCACCACGAAATATTCGTCACCGAAGCTGCGCGATTGCACCTGGTTCGGGGCGCCCATCAGATCGACATAAATCTGGAAGCGGCGCCCCAGATAGCCGCTGGTGGTGTTGCGCGCGTAGGCGTTGGCTTGCAGAATGGCGTTTACCACCGGTTCGTGATACTGCTCGATCACCTGGTCGTAGAAGGGCTGCGCGCGCCGCCAGGCTTCGGCCAGGTTGGCCTCCCTATAGAAGGCCGCAAGCAGCGGGGACAGGCCTTCGATCGAGCTGGCATCGGGCGGGCGCACCATATCGGGATCGCGGTATTCGAAATCGGGCGGCCCGTTGATGAGCAGGCCGTAAGCAATGTAGCGGCTCAACTCGGCCCCGGGGTCGGCGAGCTTGTGGTCGCGGAAGAAACGTTTCAGCTGATACACGCTGTCCAGGTCGCGGGCCGCGAGCTCGGTGCGCAGCGTATGACGGAAAACATGTGTGGAAACGGCATTAATCTGATCGTCGTAACCGGCCGCGTTAATGGCGGCAAGCACGGTGAAGAGCGCCTCATTGCCGTCCAACTGGTTCTCGGCGCTGTTCGAAGGAGCGCTCGGCCTCCGGATCGGTGGCCTAGCGACGCGCGAAGGCGGAGGGGCCTGCGGCAGGGCGGGCAGCGCGGCGGCGCACAGGGTCAGGAGCAGATGTGGAATACGGCGCACGGTAACCTATGTGGAAGAGCTAATCCCCCAGTATACTCAGCGCGGCTTCGAGTTCTCCCAGCGCGTGAGGGTCGCGCGTGGCAGCGACGCCACGGCGGTAGAATTCGCGCGCGTCGTCCACGCGGCCGAGCTTTTCGAGGGTCTGCCCCCCGTGATAATAGGCAGCGGAATAGCCAGGGTCGGTCTCCAGCACGGCTTCGAATTCGGGAATCGCGCGCGCCCATTCGCCTGTGTTGACGTACTCCATTGCCAATCCGTAACGGGCGAGTTTGCTGGAGGGGTCCTTGGCAAGAATCTCTTCAAGAAGTTCCTTCCTCCCGAGGAGCAGGGCCTTGCCAACTC
>JBDTTL010000289.1:0-6319 GCA_039930665.1 Acidobacteriota bacterium | reverse complement strand
AGCAGAAATCACAGATGCAAGCCATCGTATCCTCGCATTCGTTCGGTCAGAACGGTTTTACGCGGATTTCGCCGCGTCCACTTTCGCAACTCTAGTGCGTTCAATAAATTAGGCTGGGTTTCAAGCCCACAGACGTTCACTTTCATTGCTGTCCGTGTTATCCGCGGGCGGTACCGCGATATGGACAGCACATGCCCGAGACGCTCTGTTGCCGACCAGTATTCCCGAGCGCTATATTAGCCTCGAATGCGCTTCGAAAAGATCTGGGTCAGGCAGTGCAAGGCAACGAAAGGAATCAAGAGACGCTTCGGCGCAAAGAACGCGCTCGACTATCTCATCCGCGAGAAACTGATCATGTTTGCGGATGCAGCGGAAAGTCGCCCCGAGTTCGCCAAGGAACTGCCGCGATTCCTGGCTGGCATCTGGCAGGTGTTCAATCAATACGAGCTTGCCGGATATGTCGCGAGCCAGAAACCGGCGGCTCGAAAGCAACTGCGCAGGTTGCTGTACATGGCGTGACGCCTATTCCAAATCGGGCAGGTCCTTCCGAGGGATCAGCAGACGAATCGACCGACCCTGCCCCGGAATCCGCTCGATGAAACCGTTCGACTCCAGCGTCAGCACCATCTGATGTATCGATGGCGGTGACACTTTGAAATAGTTCTGCATATCGGATTCGGCTGGAGCGCATCCGTGAATCTTCGTGTAGTAGAAAATGAACGCCAGGTACTGCCCTTGTTTCGCGGTGTAAGGCTTCTTTGTCACTGCCGCCCGATTGTACGCGAACGCTTGCGAAAACCGCCAGCGCCTCCTTGGCCAGCGCGCGACACAGTCCGAACCGGCTTCAAAATCGGCTGGTGCATCTCCTCGGGATCGAACCCCAGCCGGGCGGCGTTTGCCTCCATAATGGCGATCCGGCCGACGAGTCCCTTGCTGCGCTCACGCTCTTTCTCAATCTCTTCGGTCAGCTTGCGAATCTCGCCTTTGAAGTAGTCCTGCTCGATCGCGGCGCCGGCGATGAACCCGTTTTCTCGCTGCCGCTGCTCGGCTGCGTTGATCTGCCGATTCAATCCGTACTTGTACAGAGTGGTCGGGCTGATGCGGAGCACGGCTGCCACGCTTCGCACATCAAGCGGTCGTTCCTCAGGCGGGTATGTTTCGGCGATCGCCAGATGTTCCGTTAGGCGTCGATTCAACTTATCTTGAACACTGGGTCTGGACATGTTCAGCCGGCAGCCCTTTCGAACCTGCTCCGCCGGCCGCGGAAAGGCTGTGCCACGGCTCCCCGTTCGGATTCCGTTTTGTCGTCGACCGCGAGAGCCGCTCGCACACCCTCCAGCGTTTCCTCACAGTGGCGGATCCAAGGCTCTGCGACTCCGCCGTCCGGCCCGGTTGCGCGCGTTTTGGCTGAGGCCAGCGCTCGTTCCGTGGATTGCTGGATCTGGATGAGGTGGCGTCTTTCGGTTTCATTGCCTTTGACACGCAGATAGTCGGCGCATCCGCGAACGCAGTTGAGGTGGTATGGGCACGGCGTGACCGCAAAGTCATGGAGGCACAACCCGAGTGCGGTGAAGTGAACCGCTTGAACTTCACCATCGAGATACCGGTCCCGTTTGGCGCTCGGCAAGTCGAAATACATGCTGGCTTTCGGACCTGCCAGCTTGCCGTGTTGAATCCCCACTTTTACCCATTCAAGCCGCTCATCGACCGTGGCGTGACGGTAGGCATCGGTGTCCCGTGAATGTTCGCGTCCCATCCAGCGCGATTGCAGCTCAACCGGAAGGCCGCCTTTGTCGGCGATGTAGTTCAGCCAGTGGCGGAACTGGTGGGAAGTCATTTTACAGAACGAGCCATCAGGCTCGCGAATACCAAAGCGCTTGAAAGCAGACGCGGTTCCACCACCGCCAGACAGAAAGTCGGCGATGTGCGAAATGAAAACCGGCTGCACCAACAGAGGAAACACCGCCCGGCCGGGATGGAATGAGTTCCGGAACGCGATTAGCAACGTTTCTGAGAGTGTCTGGAACGTGCCGTCACGGCGATCCAAAGTCCACGACGGCGACACTTTCAAGGATTGAAGAAAGGCTTCGACTTCAAATGCCCGATAATATGCACCTTCATGGTCATGATGCCTCGGCACCGGCTGTGGGACTTCTTTGGTGCCCAGCGCACGCGTCACTTGCGCCGTCGTCATCCTCGCAGCCCAGTGAAATCCTGGGATCGGAACCCGGTGTGGCATTTTCTCCAGGATGCGGGCACGAGTCCGCGCATCCTCAGTGAGGGTTCGAATATTATGAACTGCCTGTCGTGCCAACTCCGCGCCCGTCGCGGTGAGCCAGCGAACTGCGAACATCTTCTGTGCGCCACGCGTCTTCTCCTTGTAGTAGCGGATTCCATAGCGGGGCTTACCGCCACGCACTTCCTCCACCTCGCAATCGAGCGGAAGCGTCAACAACTCGCCGATCCGAAACCCAGTGACCACGAGGATCGCGACAGCCGCAGCGCGAAGGCGGTCAGCTGGTTCTTTCGCATGTTCACGATAAATATCGGCGATGCCCTGCAAGGCGGCGTCGGTGGGGAGCCGGTCTCTTCGTTCCTGCTGTCCACTAATCGTGTGCCGGTTGAAATCTTCTACCCGCGCAGTCTGGGGCGTGTAGTACAGCGGCCGGCAGATTCCGCGCGCCGCCAGGAATCGCGCGAACACAAGCAGGCTCACGATCAACTTGTAGGTCGTTGAATCGCTCCATCTCGCGCGCATGAGTAGTTCCGCCTGGCTCAGATCCTCCTCGGAGAAGTTCTGCCACGCGAACGCTTCTGTTTTTCCTCTGCGCCGCTGTTGGATCGCGTCCCACAAAATCCGGGCGCCGTCCAGTCTCCGGCTCATATTCTTGACCGAACGCCGGTCTAGAATGAGCCAGCACTTCACAATGTCAGCGTATGCGGTGGGTAACGGGTGATCCAGGGTCCCATGTCTGGTGAAGTACAGAGTCGGGTTCCCTCTAATCGTGCCCCTGTCCCTCAGCCCACGGACATCCCACGACGGCTGGTCAAAGACAGAGACGTCCATGTGCAAGTCGGCAGCAAACTTCTCGCGGGCTATGGCCGATACCCCTCGCATCGCTACTTGCTTGCCCCATCTCGCCGCTGACTGCATCATTCCTCTCCGGGTAGTTGGTCCAGCACCTGGCGGATGGCGACGCGTACATCTGCCAACTGCATCAGGATGCGCTTGTCACTGGTTTCCTGGCTTCCATTCAGGAATGCCTCAATCGAGCTGAGCATCTCGCGGTGCGGGCCGTCGCGCAGAGCGGCAAAGGAGGGACATAGGTAACAACTCAGAGGCGGCAACAGCCGGCAGAGCCCATCTTTGCGCACGTCCCGACCGCACAGTCCGATTCCTCCCGCATTCAGGTTCGCAATCCCGAGGTGCGGAGCAATCGCCGGAATGACTTGATTCGGGAGAACTGAGAAGGCGGCGCTGCCAGCGGAGTCAATAATCGTACCTTGAAACCGCCGTACGAGGGGCGCTAACACCTCATCGGTGGCCTTCGCGACGGGATCGGCGATCGAAGAGACCGTTTCAACATACACACGAACGTTCTGAGTGTCGGAGTGGTCAAGGATCTCTGCAATGTGGAACACGGAGGCGCCTTCTTCGGCCATATGCGTGGCGATCGAGAAGCGAAATCGCCTTGGGTTGATTACCAGCCGCCTTTGCGTTCTTGGTGAGACGAGATTCACCTCATGCGCGAAGCGCCGCATCGCGTGGTTAATGGCTCCTTCAGGGTTTGTCGGCGTTAGCCAGTGCAGTAACGGAGCATCGGACCCGCCCTGCCGCAATCCTTCCAGCAGGCGTCCCAATGTGGCGCTGATCGGCCGGCTCTTCGTCTCGCGTCGTGCGGTACGCTTCTTGACCCGCGGCACCTCGACCTGGTAAGCAACTGCCGACTTCGTCGCGTATCGAACGAAGTCTTTGTTGCGTAACCGGGCGCTGGCGTTCGGATTATGGCCCAGTTCCAGGTGAAGCATCACAACGGCCCGGTCCCGATCCGCACCTCGGCCTTGGCTCACGGCCCTGCTGATCAATAAGAGCTCATCCGGAGAAAATGGCCCTTTGACCGAATCCCGGAATCGCACGGCCTGCCCCTTGGCGTTTCCCACGGCGGTGACGGACTGCAGAATACGGAACAAACCAGAATCGAAATCGCGGTGCTGCCGGGCCACGCCCCAGCGATAAAACGTACGGAGCCGGGAGAAGTCGTTTCCCTTGTCGGCGGTGTGTTCCACGCCGTGCGCGAGAAAGGCTCGCGCCAGCCCCTCGGTTAGGTCGCTCCAGTCAAATGATAGCTGCCGAACGGAACCCAGCCAATCCTGAAAGCGCCGGAACATTCGAAAATCGTTTTCGATCGTCCGCGCCTTCTTGCGCGAGACCTTGTCGGCAAGGAACAGCTTTGCGAGAATCCGCGCGCGATCGCTCAAAATGGCCGGTTCATCGAGCCGGTCCCAGGGAATGAGAATCAGCTTGCCGCCATCTGACGACGAACGGAAACGCCAGCACGTGGTGCTGGTATCGACCAGCTGGCCGTCCAGCGAGATCACCCTCGGCGGCAGCGGTGGTAAATCAGAGCGGTGATCCGTAGCCCTACGGGCGGTGTTCTGCATTCGCAGTCTCCTCGTAGAGCTTCTGGTGGTAACCGCGCAAAGCCTCTCTGGCCTGCTTCGCCAGCGTTCGCTGGATGTAGCGTCTCGCGGATAGCGGGTTCGTCCATCCGCCCAAATACACCAGCCGGTCCATGCCATTCGGCTGCTCAGCGAAGAGTTCCGCCATCCGTTCTGCCCAGGTGTGGCGGAGACGATGCCATGAGAGCGGCGTTATTCCACTAAACCGGCCGATGGCGACGATAATGTCGTCGGCGGTGTCAATGGAGACGGGGCTTCCGGATCGTGTCACGAACAAATAAGGGCTCTTGCCGGAAACGCGTCCCAAAGGCGCTTGGGAAGTGAGGTACGCCTGAACGGCTCTGAGCAACTCGCGCGACGCTGGAATCACTCGCTCTGCCGTCTTCACCGCCGGTTCCCTGGCTCGGGAGTCGTGAGGATCATCCGGCCGGCGGAGAATGCGAATGCCATCATCGGAGGCACGCGGCAAAGAATCCAGCCTCAGCTTGAGAAGTTCGCCGCGGCGAATGCCGAGTTCCAGCGCGACCTCGAACATCAGCCAGTTGCGTAGCCTGGCATGGGATGAGAAAGCCTCTGGGAATGAGAGCTGGCTACCAGCATCACGCCTCGGCCCGATCGCGTCTCGAATCGCCTCGATGTCCGTAGCCTCCAGCGGTTCAATCCGTGCCGATGGGCGAGCGCCCACTCGTAGAGATCGGAATAGCTGATCGAGCCTGCTGCGTTCTGCGGTCAACCGCTCCAGTGACAGGAGGGTACGGCCACCCCGGTTCTCACCGTCCGACGACCACTTCAGGAAATCTTCGATAACGGCGAGGTGCTGATCGAATGCTCCCGTATCGAGCACATCGCCGTCGGCCTTGGCTCGCAGAGTGCTTACGAGTGATTCGATCTCCCGATTCCGGAGGGTCAGTCCCTGAGTCAGGTGGTTATCCAGATCGTACCCGGCGCTCTCCCTCGCCCACCGATAGACCCGCGCCAGGACACGTAGGTTGTTGGCGAGGGTTGAGGACTGGACTCGATAACGCCGATATCGAACAGCCCATCGGGTGGCGACCCTGACCGGGAGCCACGTCGTCGACTCCACGAGGCACGGTAAACGCTCTCCCGAGCCGAGCACCACGTTGAGGGCCGTGAAGGGCGATGGCGTCGCAACCGCACTCACGTCAGTATCCGTCATGTGGTCCAGTGTCCACGGAAAACATTACAGGGCAATGATGTTTAGGTAAAATCTGGACGCGGTGAAAGCAACCCGTTTCAAGAACCGGCTAAGCCGGATTACTGGACACTCTGTACAGCGCGGGAAGGGCGGTGCGAGTGGCCTATGGTTCGTCTCTGTTCGTGCGCGCAAATCGCTTCGGCCTACGGCCTACGCGATTCGCGCGCACGAACAGGAAAAGACAAGAGACCAGGAGAAAAGGCGGAATCCATCATCAAAGTGAACACACGCCCAAAAACCCTTTTTAGAAGGGAACGTCCTCGTCCACTCCGTCAGTTCCATGCTCAGCATTGACGCTCGAAGCAACCGGCTTTCCGGGACCAGGTCGCTCGACACTCTCGGCACGCCCCGAACCCAGAAACCGGACGGTGCTGGGGATGATCTCGACCGAGACTTCCTTGCCCGTCTGCTTCGAATCGTACT
>JBDTTL010000288.1:0-6352 GCA_039930665.1 Acidobacteriota bacterium | reverse complement strand
GGGTACCGCGCGGCTTCAAAATATCGGTCGCCTCGTGTAAATTCCCGCCGTCGCGCGCTTGCGCGAAGGTGTCCTGGATATCGCCGGCTGCCAATCCGCGAATCGGCAGGATCAGATTCCGCTGGGCGAGTAGCACGTAGCCGTCGCCGGCACGATCATCTGCCGGGTTCGCGAGGCAAGCGAGCCCGCCAAGGAACAAGACGAAGCCACCGGTCGCGAAGATGAGGCGAGCGAGCATCACCCTAATGTTTGAAGACGACAGGCGTGCCTGCGGTTACCATTTTCGAGAGTTCCGCGACATCCCAGTTGGTCATTCGCACGCATCCGTGGGATTGTGCGTGCCCGATGAGCGAAGGCTCCGGCGTGCCGTGGATGCCGTAGTGTTCCTTTGAAATGTCAATCCAAACGACGCCGACTGGATTGTTGGGCCCGGGTTGAATCTTGGCTTTCTCGTCGGCTTCGGATGCGTTCCAGAACAGATCGGGATTGTAGTGGAAAACCGGATTGTGAGCGACACCCGTCACTTTCCACGTGCCCAGAGGCAGAGGATCGTGCTGGCTTCCGCTGGTGACGGGATAGGCGGCAATCAGACGGCCGGCTGCGCTGAAGGCTTCCAGCGTATCGCGACTCTTGGAAACAACAATCCTTGCAGCCTTCGGCGGTGCCTCTTCTCGCCGGATATTCGGGACCTTAATTTCGACGCCCGGGGTCGAGAAGTCCTTTCCGGGGTTGAGGCGGCTGAGAAGTGCCGGCTTGACGTGAAATTTCTCGGCCAGCGCTTCGAGCGGGGACTGATAGTCCAAGGCCGGCAATGTCGCCTGCTCCATCAGATCATTAGGAACGGTTACGAAGGGACCGCGTGTGTCCTCCTCCGTTATGGTGTAAGGAAGCAGCGTAGGAACTGGATCTGACCCGGCGAGCGCCTTCAACGTCTGTGGAGCCAAGTCGGAAGTTTCACGCAAACCATGTGCGGACCTATACGCCCGCAGAGCTTGACGCGTGTTTTTGCCGGCGACGCCATCGATCTCACCCGGCGAAAAGTGCGCACGATCCAGCAGGATCTGCACGCGTAAGTAGCTCGGCCGCTCTTGCGGGGCCCGCGTCGGACGCGCCTCCACGCACGTGGTTGCAGCCAGTAGAAATAATAAAGCCGCGAAGGAACTCATGCCCTAAACGAGAGCAATCCGAGGACCTTCGCGGCTGTAAGCCCAAAAACTTCTGTGAACTACTTAATCGTGAACCCGGATTCCGTCTTTTCGCGGTGGGCCATATGGCAGCCGCCGCAATTCCGGCCCATGGTTTTCGCATCGGCCGCGGCTTTGTCCATGTCCCCTGCCATGGCGGCCTTTTCTACTGACTCAGCCACCATATGAGCGCCCTTTGCAAAATCCACCGCATCCTTGGCGCCGCGCTTCTCCCAGAAGCCCTCTACTTCTTTGAAGGTGTCTGCAAGCTTCTTGGCGTCGGCGGCCGTCGCGGCGCCGTCCTTGGCAGCGATGTTCTTCTGCATGCTGCCGTTGGTTGCGCCGATGGTTTTCATCCAACCTTGATATTCGCTGTCGCTCTGCGCAAGCAGCAGGCCAGCGCTGAGTCCAACAGCAATGAGGGTAAAGCTATAGATTCGTCGCATCGTGGTCACCTTTTGATTGTCCTTCGTCTAATTGCCGTTTGTCTGATCTAACTGCGCGTCATCGATGTTGATCGATATGCCGTTCTTGGATTCTACCTCATCCTCTTGATCGCTGCACTCCGCATCGGCCTTGCCCGGGCAATCGGCGTGGTTCAGAGGCCTCCCGGTGGCAGCCGGCTGGTCCTTCATATCGTTCTTCAGGAACGGAATTTCCCGCACTTCGCCTTCGCGTTTCGACATATGACCTCAACTGGAGAGTTAGATAGGCCGGTGACGGCTGCCGTTACAAAAAATACCACTGGGCATGCCGTGGAGGGCATTTTGTTTTATACTCCACCCATGAACTCGTACTGCCGTGCCACCCTCTTGCTGGTCTTGCCGGTCTGGGCCCTGGCGCAAGACCGGATGCCCTTGATTCCTGCCGACAAGCTGACGCCCGACCAAAAGAAGGCGGTGGATCTGCTGGCCGCTACGCCGCGCGGCGCCGCGGGGCCAACCGGACCCTTTGTTCCCCTGCTGCGCAGCCCGGAACTGATGAACCGCCTGCAAGCCGTGGGGGAGTATCTGCGCTTCCACAACTCGATTCCGCAGAAATTGGTGGAAATGACCACCATCATGGCGGCCCGCGAGTTCGCTCAGCAATACGAATGGGACACTCACTATCCGCTGGCCCTCAAAGCCGGTTTGTCGACCGACACCGCGCATGCAATCGCCGCCGGCCGCCGACCCCAAAGTCTTGCCGACGATGAAGAAGTGGCTTACACTTTTGTGGCGGAACTCTTACAAAACAAGAGTGTCAGCGATCCTACCTACGCTGGCATGAAGGCCAAGTTTGGCGAGCAGGGAGTCATTGATACCACCGGCCTCGTGGGTTACTACTCGACGCTCGCCATGATTCTGAACGTCGCCCGCGCGCCGGGGCAGCCGGGCAGCACCGCTCCCAAACTGGTTCCTTTCCCGCGCTGATTACAGCCGGGGCCGCGGCGGGCGGAGTCTTGCACCTACCCGAAAAACGCCCGCTGGATGAACCAATACGCCGCCAGCAGACCGATCGCGATCGATACCGAAGGGCGCAACTTGGTCCACCCGGAGCGGATCAGGTCCTCGATTGCAGGAAATAATAGCACCACAAACACAACCTGCCCGATCTCGACGCCCAAGTTGAAGGAAAACAACGACAGCGCCAGATCGGCGCGCGGCAACTGCATTTCGCGCAGGACGTTGGAGAATCCGAAGCCGTGCACCAGGCCGAACAGGAAGGTGATTTTCCAGCGATCGATGTTGCGCCGGCGGACCAGGTTCTCGACAGCCACATACAGGATGCTGAGCGCGATCATACTTTCTGTGAAGCGCGAGGGCAGCACCACAACGTCGAATGTCGCCAGGGCCAGCGTGATGCTGTGCGCCACCGTGAAGGAAGTGATGGTCTTGATCAACGACCGCAGCGAGCCAGTCGCGATCAGCAACCCCAGCAGGAACGCCAGGTGGTCGTAGCCCGTGGCAATGTGTTGAATGCCGAGCCACACGAAGCGCCCGAGCGTCTGCCACCACGCGCCGCTGGTCTCTGTGAAAAACGCGGTGCGGTTGCGGCTGTCGAGAATCTGCTCCTGAACTCGTCCGTTCATCCGGATATTCACCAGATGCACGTGGCCCGTCCCCAGGACATCCGGAAGAGTAGACGTCATTTGCAAGGCGAGAACCTGCTGCGGAAAGACGTACGTCAGGTCGAGCGACAGCACGTGCTCGTCGAACAGTTCGTACTTGTCGCGGGTAATGCGTACCGGGGGCCCGGAACTGCTCAGAGTGAAGTGTTCGAGGATGGAAGCGTAAACCCGGTCGAAAGCTTGCTCGAATTCCTGCTGGGTGACAACTTTGTCGCGGTTTTGGTCCACGCCCGGGAAGTCGAGCAGGTTGAAGGTGAGCTGCACAGACACCTCGCGACCCTGCACGATCAGGCGCGATTCGCTGCGGAAGAGATCGTGAGCAGCCGCCGGTGCGAGAGCGGCGCTGAGAAGCGCCAGCCAGGTCCAAATCCGACGCATGTGGTGCCTAGGGCCGCGCGTGCGGGGCGGCGTTACGTTTCGCTATGGCGATTACGGCGGTCACGCGTATCATCCAGTCGAGGGTAACATGCGGCTCGCCGGCGTAGGCGGGAAACAAAAAAGGTGGACTCGATGCCACCCTCGTTTTGCCCACCGCGAAGCTGTCCGCGATAAAGTACCGCCAAGCCGGTTAGGCTGAACGGTAAACATAAAAAGGCAAGGTGGGGTATCCACCTTGCCTTTCCTCCGACGCCCCCGATACCCTATTTTTGGCGGCGCCGCCAGTCCAATGACAGCGCCGCACGTTACTAGTCTTTTTTCTCTCGTTCGGTGAGTGCGTTCTTCTGTTGGCTACGCAGGAATTGAATCAGCTCTTCCCCCGAATGGAAGCGAAGAGACTTTCCGGAATCCACTTCTTCAATACGGCCTTCGAGCTCTTCATGGCTCTGTTCACCTTGGCTCCCAAGGCATACTACATAAGCTCCCTGCATGACCAAATTCAGATTACGGCAAGTCCAAAAAAGGAGCGTGAAAAAACCGTGGAGTTCCCGTGAAATCTGTGTAACACTGCGAAGCCCCGCTCTATCTTCCAGGCTGTAGAATCTAAGTCCGTGTGTAAGAGTCTCAAATGAAAGCATTTGGTCCTTTCCGTCTGGACATCCCAGATCAGTGCCTATGGCGTGACAAAGCCCGCATCGACCTGACCCCAAAGGTGTTTGCGGTGCTTTGCCATCTGGTGGATCACGCCGGGCGCCTCGTGACCCAGGATCAACTGCTCGAAGCTATCTGGCCCGAAACCTACGTTCAGCCCGAAATACTTCGCAGGTATATCCTCGAATTGCGCAAGGCCCTTGGCGATGATCCTAAATCGCCCCGCTTCGTCGAGACCCTGCCTAAGCGCGGCTACCGGTTTATGGTTCCGGTGGAAGAAGTTTCGCCCACGTACGCGCCCGCGGCACCGGCGGGAGGATCCGGCCCAGTGGGGCGTGACAGCGAGCTCGCGGGGTTGGACGGACATCTGCGTCATGCGCTGCAAGGCCAGCGCCGGTTAGTACTGGTCACGGGCGAAGCGGGGGTAGGGAAGAGCACGGTTTTGGATGCGTTCGAGCACCGGCTGGCCGGCCATGACGGGATGCGCATCGCGCGCGGGCAATGCGTGGAGGGTTTTGGCGGCAAGGAAGCCTATTATCCGATCCTGGACGCGTTCGGCCAGTTGATCCGCGGCCCCGGTGCCGAAGGAATCATCCGGATTCTGGCCTCGCAGGCGCCGACCTGGCTGATCCAGTTTCCGCTGCTGAAGGCCGAGCAGCGCGAGGCGCTGCAGCGCGAAATTCTGGGGGCTACGCGCGAGCGCATGGTGCGCGAAATCTGCGAGGCTCTGGAATCGCTCACCGCAGCAGATCCACTGGCGGTGATCCTGGAAGACTTACATTGGGCGGACCCCTCGACGCTGGATCTGATTTCGGCGCTAGCCCGCCGCCGAGGTCCCTCCAAACTTCTGGTGCTCGGAAGCTACCGGCCGGTGGACGTAATTCTGCTGCAGAGTCCCTTGAAGGCGTTGCGGCAGGACCTGGTGATGCACAAGTTGTGCTTCGAGATCCCACTGGAGCGCCTGACGGAGCCCGATGTCGCCGGATATCTAGCCGCGGAATTTTCCGGCGATTCCCCCCAGGGACTGGCGGGGCTGATATTCCGCCACTCCGAGGGGAATCCGCTGTTCATGACCGCGATCGTGAGCGATCTGCTCAAAAGCGGTCTGCTGGCGAACGAAGAAAAGGGGCTGCGGCTGACCGCTCCGCTCGCAAAGATTGTTCCGGGCGTTCCCGAGACCCTCCAGCAGATGCTGGAGATTCAAGCGGAACGTCTCAGCGAAGCCGAGCAACGCGTATTGAAAAGCGGCAGCGTCGCGGGGCGCCGGTTTTCGGCGTGGGCCGTGGCGGCAATGCTCGACACGGGCATTGCGGAGGCGGAAGATATTTGCGAAAGCCTCACCCAACGGCAACAATTCCTGCGGCCGGGACGGGCGGCCGGGGTGCTGGGCGCCGCGCAATCAGCGCACTATGAATTCCGGCATTCGTTGTACCGGGAGGCGCTGTATCGCGGAGCGCCTGAGGGACAACGTGTGCGCTGGCACCGGCGGCTGGCGGAACGGGCCGAGGGTCTGCTGCAGGACCCGACCGGGATCACCGCGCCCGACGCCGCGTTGGAACTGGCTTCCGAACTCGCCTTGCATTTTGAGCAGGGGCGAGATTTCGAGCGCGCGGCTCGCTACCTGATTTTAAGCGCGGAAAATGCCGGCCGCCGTTACGCGCATCGCGACGCGGCCGCGATCCTGGAACACGCCTTGCGATTGCTATCCGGAATTGCGCCCAATCCGGCTCGCATCCTCCAAATCGATATCCTGGAGCGCATTAGCGATGCACGCTACGCGGTGGGCGATCTGGATGGCTCGGCCGAAGCGGATGGAGCGGTCATCGCATTCGCGGAAGAGCGCGGATTGAAAGCGGCGCATGTGAACGCGTTGACCCGGCTGGCGCGGGTGATGGCATTCTCCGATCCCGATGCATGTGTGACCGTATGCGAGCGGGCGGTGCGAGTATGCACAACCCATGACGATCCGCTGCTGCAGGCGCGCACCGAGATGCTGGCGGGGACCTGGCAAATCATTACCAATGGCTGG
>JBDTTL010000287.1:0-6418 GCA_039930665.1 Acidobacteriota bacterium | reverse complement strand
CCTCGCGTCCAGCGGGCTTGCCGGGATCGAGCTGATCGCTGGGAGTGGCGTGATCCGGATCGATGGACGCACGCCTCTCATGAATGTAGGCTGGATCGAGCAAACCTTTCACGGGCACTTTGACGAAGTCGGAGTCGCCCAAGTACTTGCTGCGGTCGGCGAAAAAACGGCGCATAACTTCGGCGGTGTAATGGATCGCAGCCGCCGAACCGGCGCCTGTTTTTTGGTAGCCGCTGTCGTCGAGCATCCCCATCATTTGCAGAATTCCGATGCCGCCGGAGCTGGGCAATGGCGCGGCGAGTATGCTCAAGCCGCGGTAAGTGCCGGTGAGCGGCGTCCGTTCCATGGCCTGGTAGCGGCGCAGATCGGAGAGCGTGACGAGCCCCCCATGCTTCGCCATTTCGGACGCCAGACGGAGGGCGGTTTCGCCTTCGTAAAACTCCCGGGCGCCGGAGGCTGCGATACGTTTGAGCGTGGCAGCCAGCTCTGGCTGCACGAACTGATCACCAGCGTTATGGTATGAACCGCCCTTTTGAAAGATCCGCTTGGATTCCGGGTCATCGGCAAGGTTGCGCGCGCCGCGCAGCAATTCGGCGGATTTATAGGAGAGTGCGAAGCCGTTCGAAGCAAGGGCGATGGCCGGAGCGATGAGTGCATCCCATTTCTGGCTGCCATATTTGGATTGCGCCAGTTCGAAGCCGCGCACGCTGCCCGGAACTCCCACCGCTCGCCAGCCGTCGACGGAATCCTGGGTCGGATTGCCCTGCGCGTCGAGATACATATCGCGAGTGGCTTTTTCAGGCGCACGCTCGCGAAAATCGATGAAGGTGGATCGGCCATCAGCCAAACGCAGCAGCATGAATCCGCCGCCGCCAAGGTTTCCGGCGTAGGGATGCGTGACGGCGAGCGCGAACCCCACTGCTACTGCGGCGTCCACCGCATTCCCACCACTCTTGAGCACCGCGACACCTACGTCAGTCGCCAGAGGCTCGTCGGCGACCACCATGCCATGGCGCGCGCGCACCGGCTCATGAGCGGTCACAACAACGCACATCAGAGGCACAAGCAACAACCCTCGCCGCATTGGCATCAAGCATGATTGTACTAAGCCGTGACTCTCAGAATGCCTCACCGGCCTGGAGCCCAAAAATTGGTACCATCTTAAAGTTAGTTTTGGGGTCCGCGTTCGACCCCGATCGCCTAACCAGGTTGTTAGATCACGCCACGGAGCATTTCATGACCAAGCTGTCGCTGTTGTTCCTCTCTTTGTGTGCCTTCGCTGCGGCCCAACCTGCCGTGGATCTCGAAAAACGTCTTGCCGATCTGGAGAAGGCGACCAAGTCCGCCCAATCCGCCGGCGACAATGCCTGGATGCTGACCAGCGCCGCCCTCGTGTTAATGATGACCGGGCCGGGCCTGGCCCTGTTTTACGGCGGTTTGGTGCGCCACAAGAACGTTCTAAGCACGATGATGCATAGCTTCGTACTGATGGCGGTGGTCAGCGTTCTGTGGGCGGTGGTGGGCTATAGCATCGCCTTCGGCGAAGGCAATTCCTTTTTCGGTGGTCTTCAGTATTTATTTCTGCACGGTGTGGGCGCCGATCCCAACGCCGACTATGCGCCCACCATTCCGCAAGGCACCTTCATGATTTATCAGTTGATGTTCGCCATCATCACTCCTGCCCTGATTTCCGGAGCGTTTGCGGAGCGCATGAAATTCTCCGGCATGCTGTTATTCACCATCCTGTGGACGCTGATTGTGTATTTCCCGATGGCTCACATGGTGTGGGGCAAGAACGGATTCCTTGGCGCCACTTGGGGTAGGGTCTCTACATTTGATTTCGCAGGTGGAACGGTAGTCCACATCACTTCCGGTGTTTCTGCGCTAGTGTGCGCTCTCTATCTCGGAAAGAGGAAAGGCTACGGCCACGATCCCATGCGCCCTCACAGCCTAGTGCTCAGCACGGTCGGCGCGTGCATGTTATGGGTGGGCTGGTTCGGTTTCAACGCGGGCAGCGCGCTCGCGGCGAACGCTCTGGCAACCAGCGCCTTTGTAGCAACCCACTTCGCCGCGGCTGCTGCAGCGCTGGCTTGGATGATCGCCGAGTGGATCAGGACCGGAAAGCCGAGCATCCTGGGCGCCATTTCCGGAGCAGTAGCCGGACTGGTCGCCATTACTCCCGCGTCGGGATTCGTTACTCCGATACCCGCGATGCTGATTGGACTGGTTGCGGGGGTGGTGTGTTACTTGATGGTCGGTGTGGTCAAGAGCAAGTTCGGTTACGACGACGCTTTGGACGCATTCGGCGTCCACGGGATTGGCGGAACGGTGGGAGCCATCCTCACGGGGGTCTTCGCTACCAGAGAGATTAACGACCTGCGCATGGGGAAGCCGATGGGACTGATCGATGGCAACCCGGGCCAGGTGCTCAACAATTTGATCGGAGCATTGATGGCGTGGGGACTCGCGATCGTGGGCACGTGGATTATTCTCAAGGTGTGCGATGCGGTGACAGGCGTGCGCGCCGATGAACAAGCTGAAATTCAAGGGCTGGATCTCAGCATGCACGGCGAAGAAGGCTATAACTTCGAGGCGTAAACCAGGTATCAGGAGAAAACCATGAAAAAGATTGAAGCCATCATTCAGCCGCACAAGATCGAGGAAGTGAAAGAAGCTCTCAAGGGAATCGGCATCGATGGGATGACCATCAGCGAGGTCCGCGGACACGGCCGCCAGAAGGGCCACAAGGAAGTCTATCGCGGTATGGAGTATCAGGTAGACCTTCTGCCGAAGGTAAAGCTCGAACTAGTGGTGCCGTCGGCGCGAGCCGACGAAGTGATCAAGACCCTGGCAGATGCAGCGCGCTCCGGAAAAATCGGCGACGGCAAGATTTTTGTGTTTGACGTGGCGGAAGCCATTCGCATCCGCAATGACGATCGCGGTGAAGCCGCACTGTGAAGTGGACCACCTGGGGTTTGTTTGCGGCCACGGAGACAGTCCTTTCTCTGACGCCGGGCCCCGCGGTCCTGTTCGTGCTCTCCAGCGCACTTCGCGCCGGGGCCAGGAAGAGCGTTGCGGGGATCCTGGCGATTCTTACCGCCAACACAGTTTACTTCGCCCTATCGGCCAGCGGCATCGGCGCACTGCTGGTTTCCTCTTACCGCGTGTTCTTCGCCGTAAAGTGGATCGGCGCTGCCTACCTCGTCTACCTGGGAGTGCGTACGATACTGGGGCACAACGAGGTGGTGCCGGCAGGGGAACAAGCCAGAGCCGGCGTCAGCGCCGCGCGCCTGTATCGAGACGGCTTCGTGCTGCAAATGTCGAACCTAAGGCGATCGTCTTTTTCTCGGCGATCCTGCCGCAGTTTATCGACCCGCATCGCGCGGTGGTTCCTCAAATTCTAGTCCTCGGCATGACATCGGTCGTTTGCGAGTTTGCGGTGCTGTCGAGTTATGGCCTGGCGGCGGCCCGTGCTTCGAGGCTTGCCCGGCAACCGCGCTACGCCAAATGGACGAATCGCGCTGCAGGGAGCTTGCTGATTGGCGCCGGCGCAGGTTGGGCCGCGCTGCGTCGGCACTGAGTGCCCCTAGCCTTTCCGGCCATTTCTGTCGCCCATGCATGACTGCGAGTAGTTCCAGCCTGCCTTGTCGCACCCGGTAAGGAATGAGATACGGAGTACCAGCAACGACCAATTCACGAGTTCCGATGATACGGCCCGGCCTGCCGATGTGGGGTTGCTTGGTCAGCAATTCCACGCTCTCGATAATCCGGTGGGCGATGTCGGCTGCGCTGTGGGGACTGTCTCGCCAGTGTAGTCGCGAAGCGCAGTCAAGTGACTGATCGCTCGCCGCGACCAGACAACCCTCATCGCCGCGCTTTGCCTTCAGAAGGCTTGCCCCACGAATGTAGCCACTTGGTGACGCGATCATGGCTGATCACACTACCCTTCTCCACGTCGCGATCACTCCGCCGCTTCGACATATGCCGTGATCGCCTCGGCTGCCAGGAATGACTTGGAGCGCTTCGAGCGGCGTGCGAGTGCCTCAAGCCGCTTCTTTGTATCAGCATCGATCCGAACAGAGAGAGTTTCTGTCATGCGTTGTATGCATTTGTATACACCACATAGGATACTGAACTCCTGATTTCACGACCAGCATGGAAAGGAGATCTAGCCTCGCCGGTCTTTAGCGCCCATCAACTCTTGGATATTCACCAGTTCGGTGGGATAGTTGCCGGTATAACAGGCATAGCAGTAGTCGTGATTATGATCGGCGACAGCCTCACGCAATCCCCCGATCGAGAGATAGCCGAGCGAGTCCGCCTCCACAAAGCGCCGGATCTCTTCCACCGTATTATTGGCGGCGATCAACTCGGCCACGCTGGGCGTATCCACTCCGTAGAAGCACGGCGAAATGGTGGGCGGGCAGGAAATACGCAGATGCACTTCGCGCGCCCCGGCGCCGCGCACCATGCGGACAATCTTGCGGCTGGTCGTCCCGCGCACCAGCGAATCGTCCACTAGGATCACGCGCTTGCCTTCGAGTAGATGCCGCACCGGATTGAGTTTCAGCTTTACCCCAAAGTCGCGAATGGCCTGCGACGGCTCAATAAATGTGCGTCCGACATAATGGTTGCGGATCAGCGCCTGACGGAAGGGGATACCGGACTCGGAAGAATAGCCCAGGGCCGCCGCGACCCCGGAATCCGGCACGGGAACTACTATATCGGCATCCACGCCATGCTCCTGCGCGAGCAAACGCCCTAGCTGTTCCCGCGATTCCTCAACCGGGCGGCCGAAGACGAACGAATCGGGCCGCGAAAAATAAACGTGCTCGAACACACAATGCGAGTGCGCGCGAACCGGCGCATAGCGTTCCCGCGTCATGCCATCCTTGCTGACGATCACCATCTCGCCCGGCTCGACGTCGCCGAGGTAGACGGCATTGATCAGATCGAACGCGCAAGTCTCGGACGCGAACACATAGCAGATCGAACCGCCCGAAAGCTCCATCTGCCCAAACGCCAGCGGCCGGAATCCATGCGGATCGCGCGCGATGATGATGCGGTCTTCCGCCAAAAATACCAGGGAGAACGCGCCTTCCAGTTGCAGGAGTGCCTCGCGAAGCGCTCCCGGCAGGGTACGCTCGCGCGACCGCGCCACCAGGTGAAGGATCACTTCGGTATCGCTCGAAGCCTGGAAGATGGAGCCTTCGCGCTCCAGATCGCGCCGCAACTCGGCCGCGTTAGTGATGTTGCCGTTGTGCGCCACCGCAACTTTACCCTTATTGCAGGCCACCGAAAAAGGCTGCGCGTTCAGCAGCACCGTGTCGCCAGCCGTCGAATAGCGCGTGTGCCCGATGGCCAGCTCGCCCGGTAGCGTTCCTAGAACTTCCGGCGTGAAGATGTCGGCCACATGGCCCATGCTCTTGTGATTGTGGATGTGCCGGCCATCGCTCGAGGCGATGCCGGCGCTTTCCTGGCCGCGATGCTGCATCGCATACAGACCTAGATAAGCGAGATTGGCGGCTTCGGGATGGCCATAGATGGCAAACACCCCGCATTCATCATGAAATTTATCGAACATGAAGTGTCTCAGGCATGCACGGGTTCCAGCTCCTCGGCCAGCGCGTTCTCCCAAACCTGCTTGAGACGGTCCACGGGGGAATTGATCCAGGTTACGGAGCCGTCTCCTATCCGCAACCCTGTATTCATTGTAACGCCGATGCGCAACGCTTCCACGTTATGCTTGCGCGCGATTTCCGCCACCGTCTCGGGCACCGCAGTCGAAACCAGAATGCGCGACGGACCTTCATGGAACAATGCGAACTCCGGCCGCATGGTTGTTTCAAACTCAACCGACGCGCCAACGCCGTTCACGGCACACTCCGCCAGCGCCACCGCCAGGCCGCCATCGCTCACATCGTGCGCCGATTCCACGTGGCCTTCGCTGACGATCTCGCGGATGGCCGCCTGCACCCGTTTTTCGTAAGCCATGTCGAGCGCGGGCGGCAAACCCCACATCTTGTTTAAAACGACCTTGGCATATTGCGTACCGCCAAAATGCATGTCGTCGCAGGCGCCCAGCCCACCCAGCAGCATCACGCTACGGCCCTGCTGCTTGAAAGGAATGGTCACTGGCTCCGCGGTCTTCATCAATCCTACGATGCCCATCACCGGCGTGGGCCAAATCGCCTCACCCAGCGTTTCGTTGTAGAGGCTGACATTGCCGCCCGTAATCGGGGTATCGAAGTAGAGGCAAGCCTCACTTAATCCTTCGACGGCTTCCACAATTTGCGCCATGATTCCCGGCCGCTCGGGATTGCCGAAGTTCAGATTATTGGTGGCCGCCACCGGCGTCGCGCCCACCGTCGACAGATTGCGGCAACACTCGGCGACCATCAGTTTCGCGCCTTCGCGC
>JBDTTL010000286.1:0-6429 GCA_039930665.1 Acidobacteriota bacterium | reverse complement strand
CGCGCTCTTTTGATAAGTCTGCCGTGCTCCTTCAAGGTCGGTCACCTCAATCGTGAACTCATCCTCGCTCGCCAACTGCGCAGTGATGGTCTCGCCGGAAGGGAGCGTAAGCGTGACTTTAGGCCGCTGCGGCACTGGGTCACCAGCGGGATAGAGCATTCTACGCAGCAGCGCCAATCCCTGATATCTCCCAGCAATACCGGCGAGATCCCCGGTAGAAGAATGGCACCCGGAACAACCACCCGCGCCATTGAAATAGCGGCTGCCAGCCACGGCGTTCCCGGTTGCCAGATCCGCGGCGGAGACAGACCGGCGCCCTCCGCCAAGCGTTTCAGCCGCGGTTTTCTGCGCGTGAATGAAAGCCACGATCGCGCCCAGTTCCGTATCGCTCAGGTTAAAGGAGGGCATTCCCTTCTCCCGCCGCCCTTCGCGAACCACGGGCCCGATCCTGTCGCCACGCACGTCTTCGGCGACCAGCTTTGAGCGCGTAAGATCGGGTCCAGTCTCGCCGCCCGCGGCATCGCGCCCGTGGCAGAAACCGCACTGCGACGTAAAGCGCAGTTCGCCGGCCTTAACCTGCTCGATCGGATACGTCTGCGGCGTGACGGTTTGCGGCGGAGGCTGCGAGGCCGGGCTTTGACCGGGATCACGAGGCTGAGGTTTCACTTTAGTCCCCTGCGCAGCCACGATGCCCGCGGCGATCACAGCGATCGACAGTATCCAGCTAGTTTGTCTCACCGATTTCTCTCGCTCATGAACCAGTACATCCTATTGTCCGTTGCCCGCGTCCTCCGTGGGCTGGAACACATGCGAGTTCGCATATCCGACGATGGCCAGGCGAGTCGCCATTCCGTTGCCCGCGAACCGGATCCGATGCCAGGTCTTCGCCGGCGCGTAAACGACGTCCCCCTGATCGGCAAGGAAGGTCGGTACCGATCCAATCTTGAACTCCATCTGCCCTTCTAGAATGAACCAGAACTCGGGGCCGGTTTCGTGCAGGTGGCCCAGATCCCCATCACGCACTGGCGGCTGCGTCTTAGGATCGCCGCGGATGATGTTGACGATCCCGTGCGAGTCGCCGATAAATTGGTTTTGATTTTGTTTCGGCTTCGGGTTTCCAGCTATGGTCTCGTTGTAGTCGATATAGGGCACGTTCGCCTTGTCGTACGACCCTTTAACAGCCGCCACCCTCGCCCTCACATATTTCACGCCCGATACCGGCGGAGGCGTCTCGTCGGCGGGATACATGATGGCCGAACGTGCGATCGTGACTTCGAGCCGCAGCGATGGGATGTCGCCGACCGTTTCCATACTGTAGATGTTGCGATGCGGTACCTGCACCATAAATCCCTTCGACGCGACAAACGGCTCTTGCCCTTCGACGGTGAAACGAATCTGCCCGTCTTGGATGATCCACCATTCGCGGTTGTCCTGATCGAACCGCCGCGGCGTTTTCGCGCCGGGCGCCATGGAGATGTAATCGGCGCGGAAAAGGTTATCGCTGACGACGGTTTCCGACCAGTTTTGCTTGCCTGCGTGTTTCGCGCGAAGTTCGGAAAGCCTAATGATGGGTTTGTTGGGGGCCATCCAAGGGTTGGGCTGAACCGGCACCGGCGCCCACACCTGCATCATTTTGGTTTGGCCGCTTAGCGCCGGAAACAACGCCGAGCCCGCAATGATCAGCGGAACTGCTTTCAGCAATCGCATTTCGACTCCTTTACCAGGCAGTGCCCGAATTGTCTGTTATTAATATGAAGAGCGCATTGGGCGGCAGCAACCGTTCAGCGCAGTACCAACCGTTCAGCAGCCCAAAGGTTATTGTATATACGTCGTGATGATTCTTGGGCGGCTATCTTGCCGTTCCGGGAAATCGAGAGCAGCAATATGCAAAGACGTAAGTTTCTCGCTGCGATGGGCACCGCCGCCGTCGGCCCCGCTTTGCGGGCGAAGATAGGCAACATCGAACTCGGTGTATGCGCGGACGCCGCTCATTTCGATTCGGCCGTACGCTACGGCTTTGACTATTACGAGCCGGAAGTCGCCGAAATCGCGAAGATGGACGAGGCCCAGTTTGTCGCGTTCAGGGAGAAGATCCTGGCTTCTCCGATTCGTTGCCGGGCCTTCCGAAGTTTCATCCGCACGCTGAAAGTGGTGGGCGAGGATGCCGGCGCCCACCACGATGAACTTAAGGATTATCTTGAGCAAAACCTCGATCGCTGCCGGCAACTTGGCGGGCGAGTCGTGGTTTGGGGCAGTTCTGGATCACGCAATGTGCCCGCCGGATTCGCGCGCGAACGCGCTTGGGGGCAAATCCAGGAGTTTCTCCATCTCGTGGGAGATATTGCCCGCCAGAACAATCTTATAATCGCCATCGAGCCGCTGCGCAAACAGGAGAGCAACATCATCAATACCGCAGGCGAGGCGCTGAAGCTGGTGCGTGAAGTGAATCACTCGAACGTGAAGATGATTGTCGACTTTTACCACTTACGCGAGGAGAAAGAAGATCCCGATATTATTCGCCTGGCGAAAGCAGAGATAGTGCACCTCCATTTTGCGAACCCTGCCGGTCGCCGATGGCCTCACAGTGCGTCTGAAGACGCCCTCTATCCCCGCTTCTTTTCGCTGATTAAAGAAATCGGGTACCAGGGCGGCTTGTCCATCGAAGGTAACGGGACTTTCGAAGACGACGCCGAGGCCAGCCTGCATTTCTTCCGCGAAATGCTGACGGCGTAACCGGCCTGGAACTCCAGCGGACTTGAGGGCCGCTGCTCAAAGGGTCATTGAGCGGAAATCTCCGCCCTATCCTGCGACAAATATAGCCCTCAATTGCCTTAGTGTATTCAAAAACTGCGGCCGATCTGTATAACGATGGCCCATCTGATCGAACCTCGGCGAGATCTACTAGGATTTCGCTCGAACCGATTGGACCGCGCCGTTTCCACTGGAGGCTGTGCGAGTGGTCTTGCCCATGGCGCTGCTCCCCTGGTGAAGAATCCGCTGGAACTGGAAGCGTGAAGGGCGAAATGAGCGAAAAACTGCTGGTTCTGGATGATGAGCCGCTGATACTTAAGACACTTGAAAAACTCTTTGAAGACGACTACGAGGTCTTTACCACTAGCAACGCGGAAGAGGCCTTGTTTCTGGTGCGGGAGCACGATATAGCTGTAATTCTGTGCGATGAGCGCACGCACGGAGATCCCGCGCACGGGTTCCTGCAGCGAGTCAGAAAGATTTCCAATGCTACTCGCGTCATGATGTCCGGATACGCCGACATCGCCGCGCTAGCCGAGGCGGTGAATAGCGGGCAGATTTTCTCCTTGGTCGCGAAGCCGTTTGAGCCTGTGAAGCTCAAGGCTCAAGTTAATGCCGCCACGGTCCACTTTAAGCTGATTCAGGAAGTGGAACAGGAGCGCGAATTGCTGCGCGCTCTCATGGAAAACAGTCCCGACCTGATTTATTTTAAGGATTCCGCCTCTCGCTTCACCCGGGTCAACCAATCTGAGGCGCTATCCCTTGCGGCGGCAGACCCCACGGAATGCATTGGCAAGACCGATGCAGACTATTTCGAAGCCGCCGACGCTTTTCGGTGGCGTGGCGAGGAGCAGGAAATACTGCGTACCGGCCGCTCTCAGATCGATCAGGTGGAACGGTTCAAGAGGCCCCAGGATGGCGTGTGCTGGCTCTCGACCACCAAAGTCGCCATGTTCGATCGCGGCGGGCAAGCTATCGGGATCGCAGGCATTTCCAGAGACATCACGGCCTTGAAGACCAGCGAGGAACTGCTGCGGGAACAAAGCGAGCACAACCGCATGATCCTTGAGACGGCCTACGATGCATTCATCGCAATGGAACCCAACGGGACGATCACCGCGTGGAATCCCCAGGCCGAACGGATATTCGGATGGACTGCGGCGGAGGCAGTGGGGCGAACTCTCTGCGATACCGTGGTTGCGCCCGCCTACCGCACCGCGCACGCCAATGGAGTAGAGCAGTTCTTGAGCACATCCGAAGGGTCTTTATTAAACCGGCCGATCGAGCTGATCGGTTTGCATCGCGACGGCCATGAGTTTCCTGTGGAAGCGACGGTCTGGCCGGTCCGAGTGGGAGGCGCCTGCAGCTTTAACGCATTTATTCGCGATATCACCGAGCGTCTATACGCGGAGGAGGCGCGGAAGAAAGAGTCGACACTGTCTCAACTATTGCAGTCAGTGACCGTAGCCGCCAACCGGTCCTCGAGCATAGAACATACCGGTAAGACCTGCCTGAGCCTGATCTGTTCGTACACCGGTTGGCCGGTCGGCCATGTCTATCTGAGGGAGGGTAGTTCTTCCGACAATCTGGTCTCGGCGGGAACTTGCTGCGGTGAAGAAAGCGATCGGTTCGCGGTTTTCCGAAAGGCCAGCGATTGCCCCGGCAGCGCTGAAACGGGGCTTCCCGGCCGAATTTTAGGGTCCCGCAAACCCGAATGGATGGCCAATTTAGCGGATCAAGACGCCTCGTCGGATCGAACCGTGGCGGCGCTGGAGGCTGGCCTGCGCTCGGGATTTGGGTTCCCGATCGTCGTGGAAGGGCACATTATCGGAATCCTGGAATTTTATTCGCTGCACGCCGCGCAATGCGATGACGAGCTCCTGAACATGATGGGGCACATCGGCTCCCAACTCGGTCAAGTGGTCAGACGCCAGCGGGCGGAGGAAGAACTGCAAAGGGCGAAAGCGTCGGCCGAATCGGCGAACCGCGCCAAAAGCGACTTTCTGACGACGATGAGTCACGAAATCCGCACACCCATGAACGCGATTTTGGGAATGGCCGACCTCCTGTCGGAAAGCGAGTTGCAGGGAGAACAGCGCGGCTACGTTGAAATATTCCAAAAGGCGGGCGCGAATCTGCTGGCGCTGATCAACGATATTCTAGATCTGTCAAAAGTCGAGTCGGGGCGCTTTGAATTGGAGACCATCGGCTTCGATCTGGGCGCATTACTTGAAAAAATAATCGAGATGATGGTGTCCCGGGCCCACGACCGCGGCCTGCAACTCAAGCTGGATATTTCGCCGGACGTGCCCTTGGGTCTGGTGGGAGATCCGAATCGTCTGCGCCAGATCCTGCTCAATCTGATAGGCAATGCGCTGAAGTTCACCGAGCACGGCTCCGTTACGCTACAGGTGGAGTTGGACCCGAAAGGGGCGGGCTGGCTGCGCTTCAATGTGATCGATACCGGGATCGGCATAGCACCGGGTAAATCGGAAATTATCTTTGAACCCTTCACCCAAGCCGATTCCTCGACCACACGCAAATACGGAGGGACCGGCCTGGGACTGGCCATCAGCAAGGGCCTGGTGGAGCTGATGGGTGGACAGTTAGGTTGTGTCAGTGAACTTGGCAAGGGAAGCACCTTCTATCTCACTGTGCCCTTCCTCGTTCGCGGTGAGATTGCATCCCCGGAGAGTACCGAACCCCCAACCAGCGAAGTGGAAACAGGGAGCGCCAGCGGGCAGCAGACGCCTTGCAGGGTCCTTCTGGCCGAGGACTCCGAATACAATGTCCTGCTGGTGAAGGCCTACCTTAAGAAATCCGGCATCGATCTGGAGGTGGCCGAGAACGGCAAGATCGCCTTCGAGAAAGTGACTTCCAACCGGCCCGATCTGGTCCTCATGGACTTGCAGATGCCGGTGATGGACGGGATCGAAGCCACTCGCGCCATTCGCCAATGGGAGGCCCGAACCCACGCGCTTCCCGTTCCCATCCTGGCGTTAACGGCCCACGCCGCAGGCGAGGGCGAGGGGCGGAGTCTGGAGGCGGGTTGCACCGAGCACCTCACCAAGCCGATCAAGAAAGCGACTCTCCTCCAAGCCATTGCCCGCCACGTGGACCGAAAGATTCGCATTACGCCCCCAGATGGCATTGAGGGACTGGTCCCCGGCTACCTGGCGAGTGTGCGCCGCGATATGGAAGCCATCATAACGGCGGTCGGTGCGAAAGACTGCGCAGTTGCGGGACGCCTGGGACATCAGTTCAAGGGAAGCGGTCACGGTTATGGTTTCCCCGAAATCGCCCAAACCGGCGCTGCGATCGAGGCGGCCGCGAGAACCGCCAACGAAGGGGAAATTCAAAGGCAAATACTGGCCTTGGCCGCCTACCTCGATCGCGTTCAGATCGTAAAAGAGAAGGGGCGCGCGAAACCCCCTGCGCGATTGGTTGAAAGAAATTGAGTTCACAAGATTCTGGACTCTGCCAATTCGGTTCAACAGTGCTGACATCCTCATCGTTCGCTGCACCGATGGTCAACTTGCGTCTAACGCCGGCTTCGCCCGATAATTTGGCAAGTGCTATTCGCGAGCCGGTGGGTCCAGGTGAAGATTCTCTGTTTTTGCTGCCTAACAGCCCGTGTCAGAATCCTACTTTTCTGCGGCAGCTCGTTTTAAGCGAACG
>JBDTTL010000285.1:0-6456 GCA_039930665.1 Acidobacteriota bacterium | reverse complement strand
CCGGGCGCCGTAGCGCGAAGTAAATTCGGCTCCATGCGCTGCAGATAGGCGACCACGCCTCCGGAAACCACCAGCTCCGCCAAGCCCGCGATCGTAAGATGCCCCGCCATCATCGCCGGAATGGCAATCTGCAGTGGATACGGCGCATACAACGCAGCGCCGCTCGCGTCGCGATAGAACAGCGGTTGAATCCCCAGTTCCACGGCGGCGGCGAGCGCACTTAAATTGATTGCCGCGTAACCGGCAATTCCCGCGGCCATCACGCGGCGCGGCGATTCAATCGGCGCGCGGCCCGCGAGCAGACGGTAGATCCCATAAGCGGCGAGCGAGCCGAGAATCGCCATGTTGAAACAATTCGCGCCGATCGCGGTAATACCGCCATCGCCAAAAAGAAGCGCCTGTATGATGAGCGCGATCGAGATCGCAAGGATGGCCGCCCACGGACCCAGCACAATCGCCGCGATTCCCACGCCCACTGCATGCCCCGTCGTGCCACCCGGCAGCGGAAGATTGAACATCATAACGATGAATGAAAATGCCGCGAACACCGACAGCAGAGGCACCATGTGGGTATTCAGCCCGCGCTTCATGCGCCGCAGCGACACCCACCAGAAGGGCGCAGAGCCCGAGTAAAGGGTCGCGCAAGTGGCCGGGCTGAGATAACCGTCGGGAATGTGCATAGCGCTGCTGCGTGCGAGGAGCGGTGCCGCTCAAGATTCTAGTGTAGTTCGACGCGCCGACAGTGCCGTGGGATCATCGTCTGAGGAATGAAGCGCCCTACTCCTAAGCAAAATCTGCGAGCTGTCGCGTTTCTGGTCGTCGTTGATCTGGCGCTCGGAAGCTTCTTTTAGGCGTGCAATTACGGTTATTCCGTAACGCGAGGACCGGCGCTCGTCATTTTGCGCCCGACGCCCATAATCTGGTACGCCGAATCTCTCTTTCTGGCGGTGTTGCTTGGGATCGCATTTTTCGATTCGACTGCGGTTCGGAAGCCCACACCAAGGCAGCGCCGCATCTGCGTGTTGTTGATGTCCATCTTCGCAATCATTCCTTTGATGCAAATTCGCAAGCTCGCCCGCTTCACTTCGTCATCCCTGATCGACCAGCCTATGTTCGCGCTGCGAGAGGACGTTCATCCGTATCGTGATATCAGCGATATCAGGCTCGCCTACTACTGGATTAGCACCCGCAGCCAGCGAGGGCCTTCTGCGGAGCGCGGTATTTTCATTAGCTTCAGCGACCGCACGCATTGGTCTCCCAGGGCCTCGCAGCTTCGCGCCGGGGAAGCAGTGAGCACGGAAGCAGCGCGCCTCATCTCCGCTCGGACCGGCGTGACTGTTCACTACGGAGACCACGATGTCGTCATCGGGCGGCCACGCTAGCCAAAATAAAAAGAGCGGGATCGACCTGCCTGATGGCAATGCCGGTTTCCCGCCCTCAACGTTCCGGCTTCCGCTTTACGCTTTGGCTTCCGCCTTCAGTTTCTCGCGCTGCTCTTTTAGGATCGCCCTGCGGCTCAGCTTGATCTTGTTGCCTTCAAGCGCCAGCACCTTCACCAGGATCTGATCGCCTTCATTCAACTCATCGCGCACTTCCTTGATGCGGTTCTCGGCAATCTCGGAAATATGCAGCAGGCCATCGGTGCCGGGGAAGATCTCGACGAACGCGCCGAAATCGACGATTCGCACCACTTTGCCCAGGTAGGTCTTGCCCACTTCGGCCACTGCGCAAATGTCGGTGATCATCTGGATGCAGCGGTCAGCCGCCACCCCGTCCGAAGAGTAGATTTTCACGCTGCCATCGTCTTCGACGTCGATCTTGCAGCCGGTCTGTTCGACGATGCTGCGGATCATTTTGCCGCCGGGTCCGATCAGCTCGCGGATCTTGTCGGTCGGAATTTTCAACGTGAAGATGCGCGGCGCGTAGGGCGACATGGTATCGCGCGGCTTGTCGATGGTGGCCACCATGATCTCGAGAATGTGCAAACGCGCTTTGCGCGCCTGCTCCAACGCTTCTTTGAGGATGGCGTGGGTCACGTTCGGCACTTTGATATCCATCTGCAGTGCCGTGATGCCGGTCTTGGTGCCAGCGACCTTGAAGTCCATGTCGCCGTAATGATCTTCGGCTCCGGCGATATCGGTGAGCACGGCGTAATCCTTGCCCTCCATCACCAGGCCCATCGCAATGCCCGCCACCGGAGCCGTGATCGGCACGCCGGCATCCATCAGCGAGAGAGTCGCGCCACACACCGAAGCCATCGAGCTCGAACCGTTTGACTCCAGAATGTCGCTCACGATGCGCATGGTATAGGGGAAGGCTGCGTCGTCGGGAACCACCGCGGCGATCGCGCGTTCCGCCAGCGCCCCATGTCCGATTTCACGCCGGCCCGCGCCGCGCATGAAGCCCACTTCGCCCACGCTGAACGGCGGGAAATTGTAGTGCAGCATGAAGCGCTTCGACGATTCCGTCGCGTCCAGCAGTTCGATCCGCTGCTCGTCGTCCTTAGTGCCGAGCGTCGCCGTCACCAGCGCCTGCGTTTCGCCGCGCGTGAAGAGCGACGAACCGTGAGTGCGCGGCAGTACGCCTACTTCGCACTCGATCTTGCGGACCTGATCGAACTTGCGCCCGTCCGGACGGCGCTTGGCTTTCAACATTTCGTCGCGGAAAATGCGTTCCTTGAGAGCGTCGAACAGCTTCTTACCCTCGGCCTGCTGTTCTTCCGGCAGCGCAGTGATCGCTTTCTTCTTGGCTGCATCTACCCGCGAGTAGCTTTCGAGCTTCTCGTACTTCTGGGTATCCATCGCATCCTTCAGCTCAACTTGAACCGAGGCCGCGATCTGGTCGTACAGCGCCTTGTTGACAGCGGGCGCAACATATTCTTTCTTTGGCTTGCCGCACTTCTTCACCAGCGCGCGAATGCCCGCCGCGATCTTCTTACAGCAATCATGGCCGAACTCGATGGCCGCCAGC
Source organism: Acidobacteriota bacterium (assembly GCA_039930665.1). GTDB lineage: Bacteria > Acidobacteriota > Terriglobia > Bryobacterales > Bryobacteraceae > Palsa-187. The sequence continues at coordinate 3,486 of JBDTTL010000285.1, read as the reverse complement.
ACGTCCTCTTCGCTCACCTGCTGCGCGCCGGATTCCACCATGACGATTCCCTCGTCGGTGCCCGCCACAACAATGTTTACTCTGGAAGCTTTGGTTTCTTCATAGGTGGGATTCGCCACCAGTACGCCATCCACCATGCCTACGCGCACTGCCGCCAGCACGTGATGAAACGGGATATCGGAAATGGCGAGCGATGCGCCCGCGCCTACGATCGCCAGCGTCGAAGGGTCGCGCACTGGATCGGCGGAAAGCACCATGCCGATCACCTGGGTCTCATGCCCATAGCCTTCGGGGAACAGCGGCCGGATCGGCCGGTCGATCAAGCGGCTGGTGAGAATCTCTTTCTCAGTGGGCCGGCCTTCGCGCTTGATGAAGCCACCGGGAAAACGCCCGGCGGAGTAAGTGTACTCGCGGTAATCCACGGTCAGCGGGAAAAAATTGGCGTTCGGTTTCGGCTCGGGCGCCGTACAGGCGGTCACCAGGACCACCGACTCTCCGGAACGGATGATCACCGCACCATTGGCCTGCTTGGCCATCTTTCCGGATTCAAGGGTCAGAACTCGGCCACTGCCGAGGTCGACTTCAACGGAATGCAACATGTTTGACAACGTCCTTTAATCAAGACCAGCCCGGACTGCGCTACGGCGTGTCGGTCGGCCTGCTTTGACTAAGAGGAGACTGGGAGGGCCCGCGGGCGTAGCCGGCAACTTTTGCCGGACTCTCGAGAATCGCTTCCAATGAACTGGACCGTTAGCGGCGGATGCCTAGACTCGTTATCAGAGTCTTGTAGCGTTCCGGGCTGCGGCTGCGCAGGTAATCCAATAACCGCCGGCGGCGAGCCACCATCTGCAGCAGACCTCTGCGCGAATGATGATCCTTCTTGTGCGATTTGAAATGCTCCGTCAGCTCCACAATACGCCGGCTCAGGATTGCCACCTGCACCTCTGGCGACCCGGTATCCGTTTTGTGGACCCGGAACTTCGAAATTACGTTGGTTTTTGCTTCGCCAGCCAATGCCATTCGAGAATCGATACTCCTCGTCTATCCTTAATCGTTTATTTCAGTTGTCATAATAGCACAGACTAATGGGACATTGCGGTTCACGGGTTGAGCGATATATGATCATAGCCCTATGCCGGGATCTTACAAGTTTGATCGCCGAACGCTGCTCCTTGCAAGCTGTGCCGCGGCGCTACCCGCCGCCTCCGCACCCACGCGCCTGGAAACACTGAGCGACTGGTTGCAGGCTAACGGCAAGGCTCGGGACGCCGGTGTGCAGTCCTGCCTCGATCGTATTAAGGCGTCGGATGGCTCGATTCATGCCTGGGTCCAAGTGTCCCCGCAGAAGCCGACGGGCAACGGAAAGCTGTCGGGGATTCCGTTCGGCGCAAAAGACATCATGGAGACGCGCGGCTTGGCGACGGAATACGGCTCGCCGGTTTACAAAGGCCGCACCGGTACGGCCGACGCCGCGATCATTCAGGAGTTGCGCGGCCGCGGCGCGATACTCCTTGGAAAAACGCAGACCACCGCTTTTGCCATGCGCGACCCCGCCCCCACACGCAACCCGCGGAATCTGGATCACACGCCCGGCGGGAGTTCCAGCGGGTCGGCGGCGGCAGTAGCCGCGGGCATGGTCCCCTTGGCCCTGGGAACCCAAACCACCGGCTCTGTGCTGCGGCCCGCTTCCTATTGCGGCGTTACCGGATTCAAAACTACTTATGGACTCCTGTCGCTCGAAGGCGTCCTCCCATACGCAAAGAGCCTCGACACACTTGGGTTCTTTACCCACACGCCCGCCGACATGCTCCTGCTCTGGGACTCCCTGGGCCGCCCCACCGGACGGGAAGAGGATTTTGCGCTAGGTATTCCCGAACCTATGCCGCAAGTCGAGCCCGAAATGACCGCAGCCTTCCAGAAGGCTGTAACGTCGGTGCGCAAGGCTGGAGTCACATGCCGCCCGGTGGACATTTCCGCCATGCTCGGCAAACTCGCCGACGCGCAACACACGATCGCGGTTTACGAAGGCGCGCGCTTCCATCAGCAGCGCTACAAAGAATACGGAGACCGGTTGGGTTATCTCGCCGGCTTGGTTCGCGAAGGTCTGAAAATCCCGGAGGCACGCTACGACGAAGCCAGGCGTTACGTCTCCGAGAGCCGTAAACGCATAATGGAAATGTATAAGGCGACGCCTGTGATCCTGGTACCGGCCGCCACCGGACCCGCGCCGTTAGGCCTCGCCAAAACCGGCGACGCCAGAATGAACTCGCCTTGGAGCGCGCTGGGGACGCCCGCCATTTCAATTCCGATGCCGATCGCCGATGGCTTGCCCTTAGGTCTGCAACTTACCGCCGCACTCGGCGAAGATGCGCGAGTCTTGCGGACGGCGGCGCGAGTGCATCGGATTCTAAGTGGCAAGAGCTGAGAGCAGACAATAGACGAGAGCAGCTTATGCGGTTTCACGCGCCTGTGACTACGGCGGGCGCAGACGCAGACAACGACATGTGGTCATGTGACGGTCTGTGGTCAATTCGTTAGCCTCCTCGATTAGTACCTATAACCGCGCAGGGCCAACTGCCCGCCGGTCTCCATTCACGGAAAATCAGCCGAACAGCACTAAAACGGGTAGGTTACGTGACTTCTGAACCCGAAAGCCCGAGTCTCTCCTGATGGGTTCCGGATTGCCTGCTTTTCATAAGGAGCGACAAAAAATGAAACGATTGATATTCTGCGTGGCGTTGTTTTCGGTCTTGAATGTAGGGTGTGACATGCGCGGCCGCGATGGAGCTGCGGGACCTGCCGGGGCACCTGGTGCCGTCGGAGCGGCGGGTAATGGCGGCGCGACGGGCGCCGACGGCGTTTCCGGAGCCCAGGGAAATGATGGCAAGTCGGGCGCGGACGGAACTGACGGCCGGCGCGGAACCACGGGAACCACGGGAACCACGGGCGCCGCGGGCGCGGCGGGCGCGGATGGTGCGGCTGGCGCCACCGGCGCCGACGGAGCCAAAGGCGCTCAAGGCCGTCCCGGGTACTAATATCGCGGAAATGTATTCGGCGGAGTTAAGAGCCCGGCACGAAATGCCGGGCTTACTTCACGCCGTACAGCTTCGCGGCATTCTCCCGCAACACCATTTTCCCAATCTCCACGGCCCGCTCCCGAGTGACGGATCCTTCACGGACCATCGCCGTCAGCGCTATCCCCAATGCCCGCCGCGACGTTTGCGAAGACACGTAGGCAGTCTCTTCCCATCCAATGTTCCCGGAGGGCGCGTACGGATAGGCATCAGTCCCGAACATGACCTTTTCCGGCACCATCTCCAACCAGCCTCGCAGTGTCTCCGCAAGATCGGACGCCGGCAGTATCAGCCCCTGAACCGAAATGTCAACATACGCATTTGGTTTTATAAGCAGCGGCGCGATCGCTCGCGTATACGGCCCCCCGCCGTGCAGCATTACAAAATTGGTCTTCCGCAGGGCCGGATCGTT
>JBDTTL010000284.1:0-6596 GCA_039930665.1 Acidobacteriota bacterium | reverse complement strand
CGGTGGCCGCGCTGCGCCCCTAAAATGGCACGTCGTCGTCGGTAATACCTTCGTTCATCGACGCGGCAGGCTGCGCTGCGGCCGGACGGGCACGCGGAGCGCTACGCATTCCCGAAGACGGAGGCTCCTGCGAGAAGCCTTCGTCCGTACCGCTGCCGGCGCCGCCGCCAGCTTGGCCACGGCCCCCTAGGAGGATCACTTCTTCGGCCACCACCTCAGTGGCCCACACTTTCTTGCCGTCCTTATCGTCATAACTGCGGGTTTGGAGCCGCCCCTCGACATAGATCTGGGTGCCCTTCACCAAGTAGGGCGCGACGTTTTCCCCGCGCCACAAAATCACGCGGGTCCAGTCGGTTTCTTCCTTCCAATCACCGGTAGCCTGGTCCTTCCAGCGGCGGTTGGTCGCGACCGAAAACTTGGTCACCGCCGTTTGCGAGGCGGTATAGGCGGTCTCGGCGTCACGCCCGAGATGCCCGATCAGAATTACTTTATTTACGCTGCGGCTAGCCATGATTCTGCACTTTACCATACGTTCGGCTGGAACGCCGTCAGCACCCAAATTTTTGGTCTCCCAATTGCCCGCAAAAGGATGTATGATTTCACTTGTGACCGTATCGGGGCGTGTCCGGCTGGTTGGTGGCCTGGCTGTGGCGCTCCTTTTGTGCGCGGACATACCGGCGCAAACGCTGCTCTCCGCGGGGATTGGCCCGGTGCACTTGGTGGGCAGCGATTTGGCGGTGCTCGAAGCCCAGGACGTTCGCAAGGAAATCAGCTGCACGGTCACACCGCAAAAGCCGGCCCTCGGTTTTGACTTGCGCTACCACGCGGGTTTCAACGTGACGGTGCCGCTCAAGGAACTCTCCGGAGAAGGAAATTCCCTTACCATTCTGTTCCGGGTGACTTCCCAGGATCCCCCGGCGGAACCGGTCTACTTCATCCAGCGCTACACCGTCCCCAGCATTGTCGAGGACGCCGGTGGCGACGCACTGCTGCAGGGGTCGCTCGACCTGGGCGAAGGCAAGTATCACGTGGATTGGATGATGCGCGACCGGCTCCAGCAAGTTTGTTCTTCTTACTGGGATATGGAGGCCGCACTTGCTTCAAAAGATCGCGACATGAAGCTGGAGACGCCTCTGGGCGCGATCGAAGCCGCCCACGTCGAGCAGTTTGCGGAGGAACCGCCGGTGGCGCGCGTTCTGGATAAGACGCCCCTGAAAATCAAGGTGCTGGTCAATTTCGCCCCGCAGAATTCGGCGGCTTCCACCATGCGCCCGCAGGATACATCGGCACTGGTATCCATCCTGCGGCAGCTCGACCGGGAGCCACAGTTTGGCAAGTACTCGGTGGTGGCCTTCAATATTCAGGAACAGCGAGTCTTCTACACCCAGGACAGCGAAGACAGCATCGACTTCCCGGCCCTCGGTGAGGCTCTGAGTACGGTTAAGCTGGGAATTGTCGACGCCGCTAAGCTGCAGAACAAACATGGCGATACCGAGTTCTTGACCGAGCTGATTCAAAAGGAGATGTCCGCCGACAATCACCCTGACGCGCTGATCTTTGCTGGACCCAAACTCATGCTGGATGCGTCTGTACCACAGGAGGCGCTAAAACCACTGACGGACGTGGATTACCCGATTTTTTATATGAATTACAGCTTGAATCCGCAGGAAGCCCCCTGGCGCGATTCGATCGGTCGTGCCATCCGGTTGTTCCGCGGCACCGAGTTTACGATTACACGTCCCCGCGATCTGTGGTACTCCATCTCGGATATGGTCTCCCGTATAGTAAAATCGAACTACTCGCGCTTGTCGATCCGGGGGACAGAATAGGTTCTTTTATGCGTTGGCCATTCGCTATTGCCGTCGTGTTGGCTGCTCTGGCGGCTGGTCCCGTGAACGCACAGAAATCGCCATACGCTAACCGCTTGGCGCCGTATGTCGCCTCGCCTACGCAAGTAGTGGACCGCATGCTGGAGCTGGCGAACATCAAGCCCGGCGAGACGGTATTCGATCTGGGGGCGGGAGATGGCCGGGTGCTGATCGCTGCCGTAGAAAAATATAAAGCCAAGGCGGTTGGCGTCGAGATTTCTCCCGGGCTGGTGGCGAAGGCAACCGCCAACATCGAAAAGGAAGGCCTAGCGGATCAGGCGAAAGTGATTCAGGGTGACGTCCTTGAGGCCGATCTGACCGGCGCGGATGTAGTCTTTCTTTACCTGGCGACGCCCCTGAATGAACGCTTGCGTCCGCGCCTGGAGCGCTTTCTGAAGGCGGGGGCGCGCGTGATCTCGCATGACTACGCAGTCCCTGGCTGGAAGCCGAAGCACACCGAAAAAACCGATAGCCGCCACGCGCATCTCATCTATGTTTACGAGATGCCCCCACTCAAAAATTAGCGCCCGTTGTTCTGAACTCAACGAGCCTGAGCGCGCATGATCCCTCTACGATCCACGGAACGACTGCAATCCACTACTTTTGTTGTCGGAATTCTGATCGCGCTGAATGTGCTGATTTTTCTGTATCAGGCCTCGCTCGATCCCTATGCCCTGCGGCAGTTTGTGGAGCACTGGGGCATCGTCCCGGACTCCATCTCGGGCAATCTCCAAACGCTGATGACTTCCATGTTTTTGCACGGCGGCTGGCTGCATTTGCTGGGAAACATGCTGTTCTTGTGGGTATTTGGACGCAATGTGGAAGACCTGATCGGCGGCGGCCGCTTCGTGGTCTTCTATTTGTGCTGCGGGCTCGCCGCAGCGATTCTGCAGGTGATTACCAATCCCTATTCGCGAGTGCCCACCATTGGAGCGAGCGGCGCTATCGCCGGCGTGATGGGCGCGTACCTGATCAAATTTCCGCGCGCGCGCATCGTGACCTTGGTTTTCATTATCGTCTTCGTAACCACGGTCGAGATCCCGGCGTGGCTGATGCTGGTCTGGTGGTTCGTGATCCAGCTTTTCAGCGGTTTGGGATCGCTAGCCAACACTAATTACTCCGGCGGCGGGATCGCCTGGTTCGCTCATGTGGGCGGATTCGTCACCGGGATGCTATTGATTCGCGCGTTCCCCGCCAAGCGCCGGCAGTGGCGCGCCTGGTACGAAGAAGAATAGCGCTCAGTCCTCCGGCACGGTCCATTTTTCGCCCGCTTGAAACACCTTGAACTGCTGATGCGGTCGCTGCCCCAGCATGTGAGTGACGAAATCATTCTCTTGGCCGGACTCGTAATGCATCGGTACCAGCCACTTGGCTCGGATGTCCTCGGCCAACTGCGCGGCTTCGCTCACTGAGAAATTCTTGCCGCCGACAGGCAGCAGCGCCACGCTCACGTTATAGGGGCGGAGACGGTCGGCCAGACTATCGTAGGGCACGCAATCGCCCGCGTGGTAGATGGTCCAGCGCCCAAAGCGGATCAAGTACCCCAGATACGGATAACCTCCCATCGGAGTCCGATCCAGTTGCGGATGCGCTGAAGGCACCGCGTAGATACGTGCGTATAAGTTGTCTTTGAAATACTCGACGCGCAGATCGGCATCCGTGGTAGTCATACGCGGATACGGTATGCCTGCGGCGTGTGCTTGATCGGCCGCGCTCTTGGGAAGAATCAGCTTCGCGCCTTTGCACCCTTCGAGCATTGGGATCACTGACGGCGCATCCAGATGGCCCGGGTGCGCATGGGTGGCAAGGATCATGTCGGCGTTGTGAATCGCCGAAGCTTCAAGCATCGCACCCGGCTGCGAAAGGCACGGGTCCACATAAAAAGTAATGTTGGCGAAACGCACCACGAAGCCCGCGCGGCCCAGCCACCACATTGTCGGCGTAGCAGTGAGAGTTTGGTTAATATCTTCGATGAGATTCACTTCGATGCGGCCCTCTGCAGCCGGTCGCGTACCGCTGCCCATTCTACTTGGTCTGGTGGCGGCTCAACGCTGATTACCGGCCAGCCTTCGCGATCCAACTTATGCAGGACGCTGTAGAGTTGCGCCGCGTAAGCCTCCGGAGTGATTGGCATTCGAACGGAATGAGCCGCATTTGCCGGCAGGTTAGTCCATACGTACGCCCCGTGAGGGTCTGGGTCGCTCGACAAAATCAATGGCGTGCGCGGGCTGTAATGCCGCGGGTGCATTCCCGGAGCCGGATGCGCTGCGTCTGGTGCCGGATCGCCGGCCCACTCCACATCTTCAATCGAAAGCATACCCGGCCGCAGTAGCGTTATCTTTCCCGATGCAATCGATACCACGGTCGACTCGATCCCCACCTGGCATGGCCCGCCGTCGAGCACCGCTACGGCATCGCCGAACGCTTCCCGGACATGCTCCGCAGTGGTCGGCGAGAGTCCCATGAAGCGGTTCGCGCTGGGCGCGGCGAGGGGGACGTCCGCTTCCCGGATGAGTGCGAGCGCCAGCGGATGATTAGGCACGCGCACACCCACCGTCGACAGTCTTGCCGTTACGATGTCGGGAATTGAGGGCCTCTTTGGGAGCACGAGGGTCAACGGCCCTGGCCAATAAAGGTTCGCGAGACGCTCGGCTTCGGGCGGCCACTCAGTAACCAAGGTTCGAGCCATGTCCACGGATGCCACGTGCACGATTAACGGACTCGTTGCCGGCCTCCCCTTCAATTCGTAGATTCTGGCGACGGCCGCCGCGTCGAGTGCGTTCGCGCCCAGCCCGTAGACCGTTTCGGTGGGAAACGCGACCAATTCACCGGCGCGAATGCGCTCCGCTGCTTCCTTAAGCGAGATCATTGCTAGTCAAGATCGTCGGCGTCAGCACCGGCGGCCGCAACAGTCTTGCCGGTCTTGAGCAGCACCAGATAGGCGTGGATCAACGCCTCGAGATCGCCATCCAGCACCCGGTCCACGTCGCCGACCGCCAGCTTGGTGCGATGATCCTTGATCATGCGATAAGGCGCCAGTACGTAGCTGCGGATCTGGCTGCCGAAATTGATTCCGAGCTTGGTGTCTTCGAGCTTGCGCTCCTCGACGCGCTTCTTCGCGAGTTCGTGCTCGTAAAGCTTCGCGCGGAGCTGCTTCATCGCGCTGGCGCGGTTCTTGTGCTGGCTGCGCTCGTTCTGGCACTGCACGACGAGGCCGGTGGAGAGATGCGTCATGCGGATGGCCGAGTCGGTACGGTTAACGTGCTGGCCGCCGGCACCCGACGCGCGGAAGGTGTCGACGCGCAAATCTTCCGGACGAATATCGATCACGATTTCGTCGTCGATCTGCGGATATACAAACACCGAAGCAAACGACGTGTGCCGGCGCGCATTGGCGTCGAACGGCGAGATGCGCACCAGTCGGTGCACGCCCACCTCGCTTTGCAGTAATCCGTAGGCGTTCTCGCCGTTGACTTCAAACGTGACCGACTTTATGCCGGCCCCTTCGCCCTCCAGGCGGTCCGTGATAACGGTCTCGAAGCGGTTGCGCTCGGCCCAACGCAGGTACATGCGCAACAGCATTTCGGCCCAGTCCTGACTCTCGGTGCCGCCCGCGCCGGGATGGATAGTAACTATGGCGCTGCGCGCGTCGTTCTCCCCCGACAGCAGCATCTTAATTTCCAGCTTTTCGAGATACCCCGTAAGGCTGTGCATCTCGCGCTCCAGGTCGGCGTTGACGTTTTCGCCTTCGCGCGCGAGTTCGAACAAGGTGTCCAGGTCAGAGGCCAGCGCTGAGATCTTGGTTTCCTGGGCTATCTGTTCCTCCAGACGCTTGCGATCCTGCATGATCTTCTGGCTCTTTTCTGGGTTGGACCAGAAGTCGGCCGCGTTGATCTGTTCTTCCGTTTGAGCTAGCTGAGATCTGCGCGCGGGCGCGTCAAAGATAGCTCCGCACAGCGTCTGCCTGCTGGCGGAGCGTAACGTACTCTCTTTCCAGTTCGTCGAGGGTCATTCGAATACAAGTTTAGCAAGCCTCCAATATGAGGCCGCGAGCCGTTGCCAAGGCTCACCGCCCGCGTCCGCCTGCAGACTCGGATCTTTTAGGCCGATAGAAGGAAAGATGGAGAGAATTTCCTGGAGCTCCGGCCTGGTGATTACCGGCATGTGTATTGTCTGGATCATGCTCGGCTCCCTGACTTTGCCGAGCGCCCGCGCCCATGACTTCCTGAATCTGTATACTGGCGCCTCCCTCGCCTTAGAGGGACGCTTTGCCGAACTGCACGATCCAGCTGTACAATTCGTTCGTGAGCGGGAGATCGCGCCTAACCTTCAAGCTGTGGTCCCTTTCGTCCGGCCGGCTTTCTACGCCGTATGGACTGCCCTGCAATGCGCCTTGCTAATGGCTTGCTGGACCTGGGCCTGGCGCAGGTTCGGCTCGGACGCGCTCGTGTTCGCCGCCTTGTTCCTGCCCGCTCCCTTGGGAATCGCCGCGGGCCAGGATTGCGTTATGCTGCTAGCCGTATTCATTGCGGCCTTTGTCCTAGCCGAACGCGGCCGCACATTTGCGAGCGGAATGGCGCTTGGCCTGCTGCTGTGGAAGTTTCATTTGGTACTCCTGTGGCCGGTGGTACTGCTGGTGCAGAGGCACTGGCGCATGCTCGGGGGCTTCGCCGCCGCTGCGGCGGCTGAACTAGTTGCCAGCGTCGCCCTAGGCGGGTGGGGTGTAAT
>JBDTTL010000283.1:0-6613 GCA_039930665.1 Acidobacteriota bacterium | reverse complement strand
CCGCCATGTTAAGGGTCCTGTCCTATTCTACGTCCCCGCCAAGTTTGGGATTGGCTCAGGGATTGGCCGCCGCCCCCAGCGCCGTATTCTAAAAGGATGAAACAGCAATTACCGTTGGAAAACAAGATTTGTCTGGTAACAGGCGGGACTCGTGGAATCGGGCGCGCGATCGCCGAAATGCTGTTGGCGGAAGGCGCATTGGTGGTGGTTTGCAGCCGATGGCCGGATTCGGTCACCCGAGCGGTAGCTGAGATGGCGGTGCGTTGGCCCGGTAAAGTCAAAGGAAAATCCGCCGATGTAAGTGATCATGAAGACGTTCAGGCGTTATTCGAGTTCGTCGACCGCGAAACCGGCGGTCTGGACGTACTTGTCAACAACGCCGGCGTTGGAATATTCGCCAAAGTGTCCCGGATCACGCTGGACGAGTGGGACAAAATGATACACACGAATCTCACTGGTGCGTTTTATTGCTCGCGTGAAGCTTTACAAAGATTTGACACGCGCGGTGCGGGCTACATCGTTAATATCAGCAGTTTGGCCGGAAAAAATGCCTTCGCGGGCGGAGCGGCGTACAACGCTTCTAAGTTTGGTTTGAATGGTTTTAGTGAGGCGCTGCTTATGGATACGCGTTACGACAACGTTCGCGTCACAACTGTCATGCCGGGCAGCGTGGCAACCGAATTTGGCAGTGGCGGCAGTCAGGGGACGGCCACGAGCGAGCAGGCCGACAACTGGAAAGTGCATCCCGAGGACGTGGCGGCCGTAGTGCGCATGCTGCTGCAGATGCCGGAAAGAACAATGGTTAGCCAGGTCGAGATCCGGCCGGCCAAACCAAAACGTATTTAGGGTACAAGGCGAGTCGTATCGCTATGGGGAGCATCTAAAGGTATGGCACTTGGATTGCCTGATGATTTGTGGAGAGGGGGTTCATTAAGGCCCCTGAGAAGTGCCAGGAAGGTGGCGGATATGGTACGGCTAAACATTCCTTTGGATCCTGGAAAGACTGGGCGGGAAGCAGTCTCACTCGAGACCAGCTTGCGCAGGATGATTGTCGGACAGGATGAGGCGATCCAGCAAATCGTCAACATCTACCAGATGAATTTGACGGGCATGAGCGCGCCCGGCCGTCCCATAGGAAATTTCCTGTTCCTGGGACCCACCGGGTCGGGCAAAACGCGGATCGTCGAAGCGACCGCCGAAGCGCTGCTCAAGAACCCGCGCGCCGTCATTAAGATCGACTGCGCCGAGTTTCAGCACAGCCACGAGATCGCCAAGCTGATTGGTTCGCCGCCCGGATATCTGGGGCATCGCGAAACTCATCCGCTCTTGTCGCAGGAAGTGTTGAATCAGTATCACACCGACACCATGAAGCTCAGCTTTGTGCTATTCGACGAAATCGAGAAGGCGTCGGATGCGCTGTGGAACCTGCTGCTGGGCATTCTCGACAAAGCCACCCTTACACTGGGCGACAACCGCAAAGTGGATTTCTCGCGCGCCATGATCTTCATGACCAGCAACCTGGGCGCAGCCGAGATGGGCAATCTGATGGCTCCGAAGTTGGGCTTCGGCGCCGGCGCGGCGCGAGCCAAGATGTCGACAGGTACTGTCGAAGACGGCATGAGCGAGAAACTGGCGCGTTCCGGTGTAGAAGCCGCACGCCGGAAGTTCACGCCGGAGTTCATCAACCGTCTGGATAAGATCGTGACTTTCCAGCCTCTCGGCACCGAGCAGCTGAGAAAGGTGCTGGACATTGAATTAAATCTGGTTCAGCAACGCATCTTTAACACCTCCGCCGACCGCGCGTTTGTGTTTACTGTTTCCGACGCCAGCAAAGATTACATATTGGAGCAGGGGACTGATCTCAAATATGGAGCGCGTCATCTGAAGCGCGCGATCGAACGCCTGCTGGTGCAGCCGGTGTCGAATTTGATCGCAACTGAGCAAGTTCGCGGCGGCGATTGGATTCGAGTGGATTACGACTCCGGTGCCAACATTCTGCGCTTCGCCCGGGAGTGCGAAGGTCTGCCGGTGCAGGAAATGGCCCGGCTAGTGGATACTTCGGTCAGCATGCCGGAATTGGCGACCTCGATCGGAGCCTCGACGGAACCCGCGCGCATTCAAACCGCGCGGAGCTCCAAGCGCAGCTAAGAAGACCGAGAAATAACGAGACTGGACAGAAAATCAACCCCGGAGTCCTCACGGACTTCGGGGTTTTTATTTTATTGGCTTACGCCGCGCACTCGCCGCGGCCGAGCTTCAAGCTGTACTCGAGGTTGTCGCCCCAGTCGCGGAACATCTCGGGGACGTCCAGCGGGGGCTTGGTAAGGTCCGCCGTGAGCTGCCGGAAAGTCTCGACCTTATTCCGCAGCACGTAAGCGCGGAAAGTCTCGCCTTCCTGGCGATTGTGCTTGAAGTGATCGAGTACCCGGCCGACCGCCACAGGAGCGAGCCGTGCGGGAATACTCTGAATCGCCACCGCGAACTGCTCGTAATCGCCGCCCAGCATCATCTGATAGTACGGCACTTCGTGCTTCACTCCATCCGGCCCATCAACCTTGCGCGCATTGCCGTAGAAGCCGATGTCGGCAACCCAGTGCTGGCCGCAAGAATTCGGACAGCCGCTCACGTTGATGCGCAGCTTGCGCACTTGGGGATCGGTCTGGCCCTGCACCACATCGATGATCGCCGGGCCCAAGCCCATGGCCTTGGTCAACGCCAGGTTGCAGCTATAGGCGCCGGGGCACGTGATCACGTCGGTGATTTCATCCGCGCCCCCCTCGGCGAGATCCAGTTTTGCAAGCGCACCGTAGACCCGCTTCAGCGCGCCATCCGGGACCCATCCGAAGATCACATTCTGGATCATCGAGAAGCGCAGAAACCCGTCGCCCGCCTGATCGGCCAGGTCGGCAAGGCCGCGCATCTGGTCGCCGGTCAGGTTTCCCTGCGGTGTGGTCACGGTGACGATGGAGTAGCCTTTCTGCTTTTGCGGGCGCACATTCGTTCTGCGCCACTCCGCGAACGCGGTCGACGACGGCTCCCATAGCGGCAGCAGATCGCCTGACGCCAGCGGCGGACGCAGCGCCTTGAAGCCGCCGAAGTTCTCGGGCACCTCGGCCGGCATGGCGATGCCGCCGTTCTTCAAAATGTCCTGATATTGTTCTTCGATTGTGTCGCGCAGCCACTCAAAGCCACGCTCGCGCAGCACGAACTTCAGGCGCGCCTTGTTCTTGTTCTTACGATTGCCATGCACGTTGAAAACGCGGACGACGGCTTCTATGCGGCGCACCAGATCGTCGGCCGGAATAAACTCATGCAGCACTTTCGACTCGGTGGGCAGCGGACCCAGGCCTCCTGCCACCGTCATGCGGAACCCTTTCACGCCATCGCGGATCACCGCGCGCAGACCGACGTCATTGATCGCGGTTGCAATGCAATCCTCAGGGCAGCCCGCGAAAGCGATCTTGAACTTGCGCGGAAGGCTGTCGGTGAGTTCCTTGTGCAGAAACGCAAACGCCACGCGGCGCGCATACGGTTGCACATCGAACGGTTCTTCGGGATGTATACCGGCCAGGGGGCAAGCGGTCACATTGCGCACTGTGTTGTAGCAAGCCTCGCGCGTAGTCAGCCGCACGTCGGCCAGCATGTGCAGCAGATCCGCCACCTGGGGCAGGGGCACAAAATGATATTGAATGTTCTGGCGAGTGGTCAGGTGGCCCTTGCCGCCTGCGAAGGTATCGGCCACGCGTCCCATCTGGCGCATCTGGTCAGAGGTCAGCAGCCCTCCGGGAACCTTTGTCCGAATCATATGGACGTCCGGCTGGCGTTGACCATAGACCCCGCGGCGGAGGCGCTGGGGGCGCAACTCATCGTCGGTCATCTGGCCGGCAAGCTTCAAAGTGGCCTGGGAGCGGAATAGCTCAATGTCCTCGCGAACGACTCTATCGTATTCTTGCTCCACGAGTTGTTGTTCAGTCAACGCATCGGCGATCGACATAGGCCTCCTTCTCTATAGAGATTACCATACTTCCTATCTTGAAGCTACCCACTTGTCTGAGCCACTACAACAGGCCAAGGCGGATCAGCTTCAACGCCACCCGGTAAATATCCTCACAGCTGCCTTCCTTGCGGATTCCCGCGGCGACAACCATTACCGTTACGGTCATCCGATCGACACGATAAAGGATCCGATAGCGCTGTCCCACGGCGCGGATGCTACGGTATCCTGCGAGATCGTCGCCGAGCGGCTTGCCTTGCAACCCAGGGTCAACATCGAGTCTCGTCATTCGCTCCAGGATTTTCTCCTGGATGCGGCGGTCGGCGATCTCCAGCACCATGCCTTGCGCGGCAGGAAGAATATCAACTTTGTAGATCAAAGCCCCAGCTCACGCTTGAATTGTTCAAGCGGGATCGCCTTTCCTTCCTCCATTTCCTTAACGCCTTGCCGGAAAGCCGCCATCATCTCGGGATCGGACATGATTTCCATGGTCTCGAGCACCGACTCGTACAGGTCCCAGGACAGCACGGCGAGCACTGGCTTACCGCGCCTGGTGATTTTGACGGCGCCGATCTCAGGATGCTTTTCGAGCGCATCGGCCAGCTTGGGGAGTTGCTTGCGTGCTTCCGCCATGGCCAGCGGAGAGCGTCCCACCGTCGACCGCACCCGCTTCTTCCCTGTTGCTTGTGGCATAACTTAGTGTACAACTAATTGTACAGGTCCGGACTCGGGTCATCTACGGATCTCCAATTGCCGGTCCCGCGTAGAAATGCGCGGGCGGCTGGCATCGTCATCGGCATTACAAGCAGGAACCTGGTGGCCCGCGTAATAGTTCAAGCCGTACTGCCACGTCCGGCTGACCCCGTCGACACAACCGGCGGAGACCTCGCTCTGGTGCGTGCGCCAGAAGCCGCGCACCGAAACCATCTCGTCTAATGCGTGGAACGCAGCGTATTTCAGATACAACGCGCCGAGTCCAGCGGCTAAGGCGACGCTCAGAAGCGCGGCCTCGGTTTTTTGCTTCCAGGCCAACCGCCAGACCACCGCAGCCACCAGCACAAACACCAAACCTCCCGGTGCGAACGCAACATGGGAACGGCTCAATCCGGCGAGCAACGCATCCGGCAAGATGCCGGTGACGGTCGGAAGCCCCACCAGCAGCAGCGCGCAGGCAGCAAGCCACCACTGCTTGACCGAAACCTCTTCCAATGCCCCCGCGAGTATAATCGCCACTGCCGGAAACAATGGGAGCAAGTAGCCGGGAAGCTTATTGCGAGCGAAGGAGAAAAATAATAGTCCGAAGAGCACCCATACGGCAAGCAAACGCACGCGCCGGTCGGAATAGGTTTGGCGGCGGACCAGCAACGCAGTTAATGGCGTCCACGGAAACACCCCTGCGAGCAACACTGGGATGTAAAACCAGAAAGGTTGCACGTGTTCCAGGCTGGGCGTCAGGAATCGCGCCACGTGTTGCTTCCAGAAGAAATCGTCCCAGAAAGCGCTTCCGTTGCGCAGCCAGCACAGGATGAACCACGGCGCCGCGACGATCGCCGTCGAAGCCAGCGTGACTATGCGTTTCTTCTTGGCGATCAGCAGCACGGGGGCGATCAGCACCACCGGCACAAACCCTTTACCCAGGATCGCGACTCCCAGCAGCGCACCCGCCACCGCCGCCCGCCGCGCATCGAACAACAGGATCAGCAGCGCTGCGCTCAGCGCCGCCGCCATTGGCAGATCCGTCAATGCGGCGAAGCTATAGGCCAGCCATCCCGCGGAAGTTGCCAGAATGGCCGCTGCAGACAGCGCCATTTGTGGAGAGAATTCGCGCGCCAGCGTGAGGTAGAAAAACACCAGGAACGCCGCGCTGATCAGCGCTTCGGGAAGCCGAGCCGCCCATTCGTCCGGCAGTCCCGCCAGGTTTCCAAGGGTGGTCAGCCAGTAGGTGAGCGGCGGCTTTTCAAACCAAGGCTGGCTGTCGAGCCGCGGTGTGATCCAGTCGCCTGACTGTGCCATGTGGCGGCCAATGGACGCGTAGCGCGGCTCGTCCGGGCCCAGAAATCCAACTCCACCCAAATGCAGCAGGTACAACAGCAGCAGAGGGAAAATGAGCCAGCTTCGCGACAAGTCTTCAGTATAATGAAGGTACGCGGCCGTGACATCCGAGAAACTGGCGCGTCAGAGGGATTGAGAATGAAAATCGCCGCGACCTTCCTGCTGGCCACTTGGGCGCTGACGGCCCAGACTCCAGCGACCCCCAAATCCGCACTCGATAAAGCAACGCTCGAAGCGTACCTGCGCTATGCGGAGTTATGGGTTCCGCAAGTCACGGTGAAAATCGACGACCCGAAACCATCAGCCACACTCGATGGCTTTTACGACGTCGATGTGCATCTGACCTATAGCGGCGCCACCAAAGACGAGAAAAAAGGAGGTGAATTATTGTTTAGAGCTTATAGGGGTTTACCAAAGAATAGTGCCTTGATTAAATTTTTGAGTGAACAAGGAATGAAAGTTCTTTTACAAAAAACAGAAAATCATTATCTACAGGATCAACAAAAAGAAATGCATAAAATTGATCAGGATCTTTTGTTTGTAATCGACGAAAAAAATAATACCGTG
>JBDTTL010000282.1:0-6618 GCA_039930665.1 Acidobacteriota bacterium | reverse complement strand
ACCCGGGAATACAAACAGGATCACGGGGAAGCACTCTATCGCCGAAGCCTCTACACATACTGGAAACGGACGGCGCCACCACCCGCGTTTACGACATTCGACGCACCTTCGCGCGAACAAAGCTGCACGCGACGCGAGCGCAGCAATACGCCGTTGCAGGCGTTGCTCTTAATGAATGACGTGCAACATTTCGAAGCGGCTCGCGCCTTCGGCGAGCGAATCCTCGAGCAGGGAGGTTCCAACGTGCGCGGGCAGATCGAATGGGCGTTTAGAGAAGCGACCGGGCGAAGGCCTGATAACGACGAGCTTAAAATCTTGATGAATCTGCACGATAAAAGCCTGGCTGAATTCAAGGAAGATCCGGCCGACGCGGGGAAGCTATTGGCGATCGGAGATTCAACGGTTCCCGATCATGCGAAGCCGGCTGAACTCGCCGCGATGAGCAATGTGGCTCGAACCATTCTGAATCTGCACGAAGTGATTACCAGAGATTAGAGGACAGAATTATGCGCGACCTATCGGACGACATCACGATTAAGCGGCGAGCGTTTCTGGGACGAGGCGTCACCGGCCTCGGGCTCATCGCGCTGAATTCGCTGGTCAATCCGACGTTGCTGCAGGGGCAAATTCCCGCGGGTGGGCGATACCAGGGAGTGGTTCATCCCTTGCATCACCCGGCCAAAGCCAAGCGCGTGATTTATCTCTATCAGGCCGGCGGACCCTCACACCTGGAGACTTTCGACTATAAGCCGGCGCTGGCGAAAATGAACGGCCAGCCCATGCCGGAATCGTTCACCAAGGGACAGCAGTTGGCGCAGTTGCAAGGCAAGCCGCTGAATTGCTTCGGGCCGCAATTTGGTTTCAAGAAGTTTGGCAAGTCCGGCGCGGAAATCTGCGAGCTGTTCCCGGAGATCGGCAGCGTGGCAGACGATCTGTGCATTGTCCGATCCATGTGGTCCGAGCAAATCAATCACGATACGGCCCACATATTTCTGAACACCGGGTCCATCATTGCCGGCCGCCCCAGCATGGGGTCGTGGCTGATCTATGGCTTGGGATCGGAGACCGAAGATCTGCCGGGCTTCGTCGTCATGATGTCGGCGGGGCGCGGCGGGCAGATGCAGCCAATTTCCGCGCGCCAGTGGTCCGCTGGATTCCTGCCTAGCAAATTTCAAGGCGTGAAGCTGAATTCCTACGGCGATCCGGTGCTCTATATCGACGATCCCCAAGGTGTTTCCGCGAAGCTGCAGCGCGAGTCGATCGATGCCATCACGGCTTTGGATCAGAGACGCTACCAAGCAGTTCACGATCCGGAAATTCTGACGCGAGTCTCGCAGTATGAGATGGCTTTCAAGATGCAAAGCAGCGTTCCCGACTTGGTCGACATGAGCAAGGAGCCCAAGAGCGTGCTGGATGCCTACGGGGCGAATCCCGGCGACGGATCGTTCGCGTCGAATTGCTTGTTGGCGCGGCGTCTGGCGGAGCGAGGTGTGCGGTTTATTCAGCTCTATCATCGCGACTGGGATCATCATTCCGCCGTCAAGGCCGGCATCACGTATAAGGCGGAGGAAGTGGACCGGGCGACCAAGGCTTTGATCACGGATCTGAAACAGCGCGGAATGCTGGATGACACGCTGATCGTTTTCGGCGGCGAGTTCGGGCGCACGCCGATGTCGCAGTCTAGCGATGGCCGCGATCACCACATCAAAGCGTTTTCCTACATGCTCGCCGGTGGTGGGATAAAACCTGGACTTTCCTACGGCGCAAGCGATGAGTTTGGCTACGCGGCGGTGGAAAATCCAGTGAGCATCCATGATTTCCACGCGACCGTTTTGTACCTGCTGGGCATCGATCACCTGAGGCTTACCGTCAACTATCAGGGTTTGGATGCGCGCCTGTCTGGCGTTGGGAATCAGGGACGAGTAGTCAAAGAAATTCTGGCGTAGTTATTTCAACTCCACGATGATCGCGCGTTGAGTACCCTTGCTCACAACTTCTTTATGCGAACGGTTGCCGACAGAAAACCGGATCTGTCCCGGCTTATACGGATTCACAACGCTTTTCCCGTCCGGAGTGATGGATGTCAAGTCTCCCTCTTCCAGGTAAGTGACTACGACATCTTTATCATGGAAGTGCATGGACGTAGGCACTCCCGGCGTCCAGCGGTTATCCCATACGAAGACGCGATGGTTGTCGATCAGGTTGGTCGCGCCGGGGCGCGGAAATGCCAGCGGATTTCCGGACGTGTTGGGCGCGGGACGTTCATCGGAATCCTTCAGCGCGATCTCCGTAGTGTGTGGAGGAGTTCCAGTCCCAACCCACGTTTCGCTCGCCCGGACGCCCTTTGGCCTAAAGATCGCCGCGCCCGTTTTTCGCGCGACCATGCTCGACTTTCCGTCAGGTTTCGTGATCTTGAAATCTCCACCGGAGATGTAAACGGTCACGGCGTCGCGATCGCCCGCGGCGTTCGGGCTGGGCTGATCTTTGGTCCAGGTCACGTCCCATACCGTGACGCGGTTGTTATCTATAATCGGCTTGTCGCCTTGTGCGGAGGCCACTAGGGGAAGAACCAACAGCAGACTTGCAATCTGGAATTTCACTGCTCCATTATCACAAATTGGGAAACGCCACCGTTTGCGTCATCCGCCGAAAGGCTGGGTCGAATTCGTCCTGTTGCGATTGCGCGGCGGCTAGCACCAAGTACCAGAGTCCCGCCTCTCGCGCCACCGTGTAGAGAAACACCACTTGGTCCTGTTGCGCGGACGTCTTCGTGGTCAGCCTGGTCAGCAGCGCGTCGTTGCGGCCGAGCATTGTAGAGATCGACTTGCCGGCCTTGAGGCTGGCGTCGCCCTTTTCCAGAGATTGAACGAACTCCACCGTGGTTTCGGCGAGATTGGCCGTGCTGCCGCTCGCAGGCACATAGTAGTCGATCATGGCGCCGGTCAGCAGCTCGACACTGTTGTTTTGACCTTGCTTGGCGCCGCCCGATGGAACCAGATAGAGGCGCCCGCCGGACTGCGGTTGCCCCGCTTGCCACGCGTTCGGATAAGCAATGGAAAACCCCTTGGCCTGATAATCCTTGAAGCCCTCCGGAACTCCGCCGCGGGGCGCAGGGTTCTGCACCATTGTCAGTAGCGCGGCCGGCTTGAGCTTAGGTGGAGGAATGCGCGCTACCGTTTGCTGCACGCGCGCGAAGTTGCCGGTGGAGGCGGAATAGGTTCTCTTGGGATAGAACTGAATGTCCTCGGAAACGTACTGGATGCGGTTGCCAGTCGCGGGGTGCGAAGTGAACCAGGATTGCAAGCCCTTGGGCTCGCCGGCAGTCCCGAGTGACGCCTGCAGTTTCTCGAAGAAATTGGCGAGTTCGATAGGATTGTACCCGGTCGCGGCCATCATGCGCGCGCCATTCAAGTCCGCGTCGTGTTCATAGCCGCGCGAGAATTTGAGCAATAGCGAATTGCTGCCCAATCCCGCACCCATCTGCACCGCCTGGCACCAGAGAGTGCAATCCGTGCCATTGCCGAAGATACCGCCTAGCGCGCCCAGCGCTCCAAAAATGCTGCCGTACAATTGCTGCTTGGACATTTGCGCCGCGCCGTGCCGCAGGGCGACATGCGACATTTCATGCGCCAGAACCCCGGCCACCTCGGCCTCGCTATCGGCCGCTTTGATCAATCCGGTGTGAACGTACATGGGGCCCCCGGGGAGCGCGAAGGCGTTGATCGAATCTTCGTTCACCAGCTTGAAGTAGTAAGGATAAGCATTGGCCTGCGGAGTTTTGGCGAGCCGCCCGCCGATCTGATTCAGCCAGTCCTCGACCTCAGGATTCTTGACGACTTCCATCTCGCGCTCGACCTGCGCGGCGGCTTCTTTGCCGAGTTGGACCTCCTGATCGCGAGTGTAAGACGTCCGCTGAATTTTGACTTCCGCCTGTTTGGCGGGTCGCCTCTGCGGTAGGGCCATCACCGGCAGCAGCAAGGCGAGAGCCAATAACCGTGACTTCATTCCAATATTGTATCGACGGGCGTACACTATTTCCATGCGATGGTACGCCCTGGTACTGTGTCTGCCGGCTCTGGCGCAGACTGCCCAAGACCCCGCCAAAGAATTGGATGTTGCCGCCAGTGAGCAGTGGGTCGACACTGGCGTCGATTTGCGCACTGGCGATTCGGTGCAATTCACTACCACTGGAACCCTGAATCTAGGCGCCGGGCGCACGGCCGGTCCGCAGGGCGCGCAGCGAGGCTTTCGGGATTTGATCAAAGCCTACCCGGTGAATGAAGCGGGGCTGGGCGCGCTTATCGGTCGCGTCGGATCGAGCGACGCTGCGGTGCCATTCCTGATCGGCGCGGGCCGCCAAATGCAGGTTCCACGCGCCGGGCGGCTGTTTCTGGGCGTTAACAAAACAGCTTCGGACAGTCCCGACGGCAGCTTTCACGTCAAGGTCGAGTTCGTCTCGCGCGGTCCGGACGCGAGCGCGACGCCTGCCAACTATAAGCTTGCCGAAGTCACCACCGCCATGATCGATCGCATTCCACGGCGCGTTACCGATGCCCAAGGCAATGCCGGCGACAACACGAACTTTGTAGTGGTGGGCGGCGAAGAGAAAGTGCTGCAAGCATTTGAGGCAGCGGGCTGGGTCAAGGTGGATCGCGAGAAGAGAGACGCCATTCTCCACACCATTCTTTCCACGTTTACCAAGCAGGCATACGTGGAACTTCCCATGAGCGAGCTGACACTGTTCGGCCGGGTTCAGGATTACGGTCTGGCGCACGCCGTGCCGATCCAAGTGGTGGCCCAGCGCCATCATCTGCGTTTGTGGAAGGCGCCGTTTCAAGTCGAGGGCCAGGATCTATGGGTGGGCGCAGCCACACACGATATCGGTTTCGATCGCGACAATCGTAATAACGGCGTTACCCATAAGATCGACCCGAACGTGGATGATGAGCGCGAGTTTGTGGGCCGCAGCCTGGAGGAGACCGGACTGGTTGCCCGACTATCCTTTGTGACTCCCACGCAGGCATCGAAGGAAGCGCGCACGGCGACTGGCGCCACTTTTCACTCCGACGGCCGCATGATGGTGGTGCATTTGATTCCGCCCGGTGCAAGTTCAACGGCGGCGACGGCGCCCGAAGTTAAGTTCGCCAATGTATTCTGCTCGGTGCGGGAGAAGGAAAATCCGGACACGGGAGACTGGGCGGCGTGCGATCGGTTTTTGCAAGCAGCTCCGCAAGGCCGTGTGGATCTCACGCCGATCGTTACCAAGTACCGGTTGCTCATCGTGCCCGGTTTTTTCAGCGCATGCGCCTCTTCGATAGCGCCCGCGTTCGGAGACGGCGTGGATCATCTGCGCAGCCAGCACGGCATGACGGTGGAAATTTGGGTGCCTCCCAACGATTCGTCGGAGGCCAACGGCGCAGCGCTCGCGCAATATTTACGGGATCACATGATAACGGACCAGCGCAAATACATTGTGCTGGGCTATAGCAAAGGTGCGCCGGACGTCCAGACTGCCCTCGCCTTGCATCCGGAAGCGAAGGAAGCGGTGGCGGCGTTTATCGCGGTGGCAGGGGCAGTAGGAGGATCGGCGATCGCCGATTTACTGCCGGCCCAGGCGAACGGCTGGATTGAGCGCTTCCACGTGGGAAAGTGCGCGGGCGATGTCGCAACGGCGTACACCAGCCTGAAGAAGTCGGTCCGGCAGCAGTTCCTCGCAGCGCACCCCACGCCGGTGGTTCCGAGTTACTCTTTGCCTGCGGTTGCCGACCGCGCGCATACCTCGAAGGCGCTGCTCGAAAGCTGGCGGATTATGTCGTTTCTTGCGGGGCGGCAGGACAGCCAACTGGCCTACGAAGATGCCATTCTGCCGGGATCGACGGTCTTGGGCGCGGCACTGGCGGATCATCTGGCGGTGGCACTGCCGTTCGAAAAGGCGTCGGATGCTTCGCTTCGATCCTTTGCCGATCAGGGCCACTATCCTCGCGCCGCGTTGCTGGAGGCTTTGGTGCGATTTGTGACTGCGGATCTCGAAACCGCGAAATAAGCTGTGCGAACCAGTATCATGATGGTTGAATGGATGCGATTCGCTTCACCTGTCAACAAGGCTGCACCAACTGTTGCGATCAGAAAGGCAACGTCTACCTTTCCGAAGAAGATTTGAAACGCGCGGCCGCGTTCGTCGGCATGAGCGCGGCGGCATTCGAAGCGAAATATGTGTACCGGACGCGCCACGAAATGCGCTTCCGTAAGCCGCGTAATAAGCAGTGCTCGTTTCTCGAAGGCCACGGCTGCAGTATCCATCCGGCCAAGCCCACGCAATGCCGGACGTTTCCGTTCTGGCCTGAGATCGTTCAGAGCAAGGCCACCTGGAACCGTACGGCACGCTATTGCCCCGGAATCGGAAAAGGCCCGCTGATTCAGATCGGTACCGCGATGGAGACGGCCGAAGAACAACGGCGGGCGTATCCGGAAATGTACAAATGAAACCGGTGATCGGGATCGATCTCGGGACCACCAACTGCGCTCTGGCTTATGCCGACGGCGAAGCAGTCGAGCAGTTTTCCATTCCTCAGTTGGTGCACGAGGGCGAAGTGCGCGGCGAGTCGCTGCTGCCGTCGT
>JBDTTL010000281.1:0-6636 GCA_039930665.1 Acidobacteriota bacterium | reverse complement strand
AAATGAAGCCTGCCGCAAACATGGTCGTGCCGACGATTAGAAGAGGGAAATCCGGTAAAGCGCCCGCTATGACGCCCAGGCCTGATGATTTCGCGCCTCCCGTGCGCGGGAACATAACGGGAACCGCGATCACGGTGACAGCCATCAGCATGACCGACAAAGCCGCCGCCGCCAAGCCAACTAGAATGCTTTTAAGGAAGGCCATAATGTTGATATGAAGATGGTTTCCCTAACGACAGCATATAGCTGTGTGTTTGTTTTCGGAGCCTATCTTACGTACAAATTTGGCCCAAGCTCAAATGGACCCACTACCGAACAGTTCGACTGGCTGGAGAACAAATTTGGTATAAAGTTTCGTGATGACTTACCTATATGGCCTCCTGACCGTTGCCAGTCGAGCCGTGGGGCCGATGCGGCGGCAAAAGACCTTGCGCCAATTTGCGCCGCCCTTGGCTCTTCCCCGATTCTCATATCAGCGAGCGTGGCATGTTCGACGAGAGAATGACCCGGCGCACCGTTGGCTGCGTCACGCCATTTTGACGTGCAGCCAGCCCGCAAAATGATCCTTGCGTGTATAGTCCCTTGAAGGGAAGCGCCGTGGACAAAAACAACGGCGACGGGCCTGTTGTGCGCCCCCCGTAATGCAGGCCGATTTGGCGGGGCTGTTAGCTCCGAGGCCAAACAATCAGCCCGGCGAGCGCGATTCTTTATGGGAGCTGACCTTCTTAGGTTGCGGCTATCCCAATCCTTCCAGCACCCACTGAAGTGTGGCCCTGCGCACCGGCTGACCGCGTTGAACTGCCTCGATAGTGTGCTGGCTCAGCCCAGTCTTGCGTATTGTTCCACGGACTCCCTGTTTGGCAATTTCATCGATGAGTTCCGCGTCCGCAATCACCATGCCCCCTGCCGGTTGATATTCCAAGATGCTGAAATCCAACATGCCTGATGTCTTCGCCCTGCTCCCAGCGGCGGTCCGTTTCCTTGCCCACAGGGATAAATTTGTCTAGCGACAATCGATGCTCGCTTCAGCAGACCCTGCGTCTCTGCAACGCAGGGGTTCTCATCCGACGCTAGCGATTTTGATTCTGGACGGCAACAATAAAGCCTGAGGATAGTCCGGAAGGATTCCGGCACCACCATTTTCTGTTCTGCGTCCGGAAACATCTGGATCACATGTTCGCACCCGTCACGGAGGTTTACGCCTGCTAGTTTCTTCCAACTCTGTCTATTGCAGTTGGAGGGCGCCATGAACTTGAAGTTGGAACGGTTGTACCCTGCCGGATAACCCCCAAGCTCCGAAAGTAATGGGACAAATCCCCGCTCTATCTCCTAACCCCCGCCTCCAATTGACACCCCGTCATCCGGCCCTTAGACTAAAAACTAACGATAATGGGAGTTGGATGCTTCTCGCACGCGAATTCGTCGACTATATATCACGCCAAACCATCCGCCGGCTGAGTCCCCAGTGGATCGAAACTACCGACTTGCAGGTGGCCGGCGACTTCATGGCCGTCATCATCGAGGACGATCTCGCCATCGAAGACCAGTTGAACGATGAAGTCCGCGAGATGCTCAGCCAGTACAGCGAGTACATGCGCAAGGAAGGCGTCAGCTATCAGGACATGTTCCGCCGCATCAAGAACACCCTGATCACGCAGCGCAAAGTCATCCGCGCTGCCGGCCGCGATTCCGGAGACCAGATGAAGCTCTCCCGCGACAAGATCAATGACCTGTCGCATAAGGTCGTCGCCGCCCTGCGCAAGAGCCGTGATTTCCGCCTCAAGCGCGACCCCAACGACGTGCGCCTCGAACTGGTCAAGATCATCACCGACCTGCTGCAGACCGAAGAGAAGGTGGACCGCGCCGCCCGGACCAAGATCCGCACCCAAAAGCGCGAGATCGCGGAGGGCACCGAGGAGTGGGATCTGCTGCACAAGCGCTATTACGCCGAGGAACTGAAGAAGCTCGGCATCGATTTGGCTTCGCGCTAGCCGCGAGGAAACCGCTTCCCGACGGACAGCGACGGTCCATAATATAGACGGAGTACTCACGATGAACTCATCTTTAGGGATCGCCGCCCTCTCCGCTGCGCTGTCCCTCCCCGCGCTGGCGCAGACCTTCAAAGTGGAACCCATCGCCAACCCTTCGGCCGCCGGCAGTCTGCAGGCGAGCTGGTCGATGGCCCGCGACGGCAGTCCGCTGTTGAGCTGGATCGAAACCCAGAAGGACGAATCTTACACGCTCAAGTACGCGTTGCGCCACGGCGCGCAATGGTCGGAGCCGCGCACCATCGCCGCGCATCGCCAGTTCTTCCGCCAGCCCGCTGAGTTGCCCGAAGTGATCTCACTCAGCGACGGCACCCTGCTGGCGCATTGGGTGGAGTCCCCCAGCGAGGAGGGCGAAGCCGAGTTCTCCTATGTATCGGCGTCGCACGACGGGCTGCACTGGTCCGCGCCCGCCATCATTCACAAGGACCGCAGCATGGTGCAGCACGGCTTGGCTTCCATCGCAGCCAGCGGGGATCGCGAAGCTTCCATCCTGTGGCTGGAGGCGCTGCAGGGAGAGGACGCGCCGGTTTCGCTCAAGCGGACCGTGGTGAACGGCGAGGGCAAGGTGGTCAAAGAGGAGGCGCTCGATACCGACGTCTGCGGCTGCTGCCCCACCTCGGTGGTCAAGACTGCACGCGGCCTGCTGGTGGCCTATCGCGATCGCACGACTGAGAACATTCGCGACATTGGGGTGCTGCGGCTGGAGAACGGCCGCTGGTCAACTTCTAAGAACATACATCCCGATAAGTGGAAGCTGAACGCCTGCCCCACCAACGCGGCCGCCGCTGCCGCGCAGGGCGATCACGTGGCGATCGCCTGGTATACCGGTGCGCAGGATTCGCCTCGCGATCAGGTCGTATTTTCCTCGGATGGCGGGACAACCTTCGGCAAGCCCGTGGTGGTGAGCACCGGCCGTTCGTTCGGCTACACATCGCTCGCGCTTGATGCGCAGGGCAACGCTCTCGTCTCGTGGCTCGAGCAAAGCGCCGAGGGAGCCCGCATTCTGCTTCGTCAGGTTTCGGGTGCCGGGGTTGCCGGTCCCGTGACCCGAGTCGCCGAAGGCTCGCGCAGAAGCCTCGGTTATCCGCGCATTCTGCAGGCCGGGAATGAGACCTGGATTGCGTGGACCGACTCGACACGAGACGCCAAAGTGCAAACTGCGCGGCTGGTGAAGTAAAAGCGGCGAAGTAGGAACGCTTCGGCGCGGGGCCTAACGGCTTGGCTGCATCCGATTCTTTTTATATACCGCCATCGCGGCCGGCGATGAAATGTAATCCAGCAGCGCCTTGGCGGCTGTGGGATTCTTCGCGCGGGAGGAAATGAGCCCCACGAAGGAGGTGGCGGTCGAAATTTCTCGCGGTAGCGCTCCCACGATGTCGATGCCAGGCACGTCCATTTCGCTCATGAAAGTCACGCCGATCTCGACCTCGCCTCTTGCCGCCATCGCCATCGCGTCCTTGCCGCCCTTCGAGGGCTTAATCTTGGCATGCACCTGATCGATGATGCCCAGCCGCTTGAGGGTTTCGTCGAAGCTCACTCCCGCCGCCGCTCCGATCGCCGCCGCCGGGTAAGCGATGGACTCCGCCGCGAGCAGCATCCGCTTGACCGCTTCGGACGTCGAGATGTCCGGTTTCGCTGCGCCCTTGCGTACGGCGACACCCACCGCGGAACTCGCCAGCGGCGACGCGGTGTCATCCAAAGCGTTACCCGAGGCGATCACGGCCGGATACGGCGGCTGCACCACCGCTACGTCGAACTCGTCGCCGCTCGCCACCTGCTTCTTGGTTACCAGGCCGGTGCCGAAAATCGGCTTTACCTTGTAGCCGGACTTGTTCTCGAAGCCGGGAATCAACTGCTCCATCGCCTCGCGGATCCCGCCGGGCGCAATTAGCGTGACTTCGCCTTTCTGTGCATTCGCTTTGTGCCAGGGCGTCAGCGCCAGGACGAACAAGGTGAGTGGGATCAAATACTTCATGGTCCTTCATTCTACATCGCGCAGACCCCGCACGCGCTCACCGCCGAACCAACCCGCGACGACTATTTCGCTGGTTTCGCGGTGGCTTTCTTGTTGTCCTGCGCGGGAGGCTGGTAGCCCTGGAGCGAATCACCGTGGTCGCGGAAGTACTCTCCCGCCCGCGTGAGTTTGCGCGAATCGGGAGGATGGCAAAATTCGCAATCTTTGTGGGTGCGGCGTGTGTACTCGGGCTTCGCTGGACTGATTCGCGCAGATAACATTAGCCCCAGCGTCAATATTCCCAGTGATGCGAGCAACTTCATATCGCAGCCGTCACCGAACGAATGATCGATATGGCCTCATGGATCTGTGACGTTGTGATGTTGAGGTACGGAATCGCGCGGATGCCGTCGAGTCCGCCGGGGAGGACTTTTAGCCCCTCGGCAGACAGGCGCTCCGCGAATTCGCTGGCGGGGAGGCTGGTGACTTTGAAGCGCAGAATGTTGGTCTCGACCGCGGCGACGTCCACCACCAGGCCGGGGCAGTCGCGAATTCCTTCGGCGAGCAGTTTGGCGTGAGCGTGATCCTGGGCCAGCCGCGCGCGATTGCAGCGGAGAGCGTAGAGCGCCCCCGCCGCGATGATTCCCGCCTGGCGGAAGCCGCCGCCGTACTGCTGCTTGAAGCGCCGCGCCCGTTTGATGAATTCCTCGCTGCCGCACAGCGCCGACCCTACCGGCGCGCCCAGCCCTTTTGAAAAACACACGCTGATGCTGTCGAAAAACTGCGCGTAAGTCTTCTCCGGAATTCCGGTGGCGACACTGGCATTCCAAAGGCGCGCACCGTCGAGATGCGTTTTGAGTCCACGCTCTCGCACTGCATCGGTAGCCGCCTTGATCTGCTCGACGCTCCAGATCTTGCCGCCGCCGCTGTTATGCGTGTTCTCGACGCACAGCAGCTTCATGGGCGTAGCATTCGTCGAAAGCGGGTAGCGCGTCGGCACTCCCAGCACCGCCCGGACATCGTCGGCGGTGAACACGCCGCGCACGCCTGGCAGCAGCCGCGGCAGCGTACCCGCGAGCGCCGCCATCCCGCCGGCCTCATTCATGTAAATGTGCGCGCCCTGGTCGAGCAGCACGGCGTCACCGGGTTCGGTATGCGTGCGCACCGCGATTTGATTCGACATGGTGCCCGACGGCACATAGACGGCGTCTTCCGTTCCCAGGACTCCCGCGACTTCGGCTTCGAGTTGCTTCACGGTGGGGTCGTCGCCATAAACGTCATCCCCTACCGGCGCGCGCGCCATCGCTTCGCGCATCGCATCGGTCGGCTGACTGCAGGTATCGCTGCGGAGATCGATCATACTTGCCACTTTGCTATCTTGCCACGATTCCAACGCGAGGTTCATCTGCATTCGCCGCAGAAAGCATTGTTGACGATCTCGGCGACAATAGAACTGCGTGACGCTCTCGTTCCCTGCCTTTCGCTCGCGAAACTACCGGCTATACTTCGCGGGGCAAAGCATCTCCCTGATTGGCACATGGATGACCCGTCTGGCCACCAGTTGGCTGGTCTACCGCCTCACGGGTTCCGCATTTCTGCTTGGTTTGGCCGGATTCATGAGCCAGATTCCGGCGCTCTTTCTCTCGCCGCTTGCGGGCGTCTGGGTGGATCGTTGGGATCGGCACCGCGCCATGCTGATCACCCAGACGCTGGCAATGCTGCAATCGCTCGCACTGGCCGCGCTCACCCTCACCCACACCATCAACATCCCCTGGATTCTGTTCCTTACTTTTTTGCAGGGCGTCATTAATGCGTTTGAGACGCCGGCGCGGCAGTCCTTCGTCATCCAAATGATTCATGACCGGTCCGCTCTCGGTAACGCTATCGCGCTGAATTCTTCCATCGTGAATGCGGGACGCCTGGTAGGCCCTGCCATCGCCGGCCTGGTGATTGCCTGGGTGGGTGAGGGCTACTGTTTCCTGATCGACGGGCTCAGCTACATCGCCGTGTTGTACTCGCTGCTGGCGATGAAGGATCTGCTCCCCAGCCTGCGCAATCCGCCGCGCCACATTGGTGAAGAACTGGTGGAGGGTTGGCGCTACATTACTTCGTCGCCGGCGATACGCTGGATCCTCCTGATGCTCACTTTGGTGAGTGTATTCGGCATGCCTTTCACGGTGCTGCTGCCCATCGTTGCGTCCAAGGTATTGGGTGGCGGCGCCCACACGCTCGGTTTCCTGACGGCGGCGACAGGCCTCGGTGCGCTCACCTGCGCCATGGCTCTCGCCATGCGTCGCAGCGTGGTGGGGTTGGGCAAATGGCTGGGGATCGCCGCGGCTATCCTGGGCGGATCGCTGATCCTCTTTTGACTCTCGCATTCCCTCTGGTGGTCCTTGGCGCTGATGTTCGGCGCGGGCTATGGAATGATGCAGCAGATCGTCACCAGCAACACGATTCTGCAAACGATCGTCGCCGACGATAAGCGCGGCCGGGTGATGTCGTTCTACGCGATGTCGGTATTCGGATTCTCGCCCATAGGCAGCCTGCTTGCCGGCATGCTGGCTTCCTGGATGGGCGCGCCTCACACGTTGATCCTAGGCGGAGTGCTGTGCCTGTGCGCTGCGGTCTGGTACC
>JBDTTL010000280.1:0-6640 GCA_039930665.1 Acidobacteriota bacterium | reverse complement strand
CCTGGGCCCCCGAAACGGTGTATTTCGGCGGGGGCACTCCGAGCCAGATGGATCCGGAGGCGCTGACCTCAATTCTCGCTGCGATTCCGGGACGGCCTTGGGGCGAGGCAACCATAGAAGCCGCGCCGGGTAGTCTCAATGCAGAAAAGATCGCGGCCTGGCGCGACGCCGGGATCAATCGTGTGAGCCTGGGCGTCCAGTCGTTTGTCCAGAAGGAACTGGCGCGCACCGGGAGGCGTCACACAGCCGAGACTGTCGAGCGCGAAGTCGCGCTGCTGCGCGCGGGCGGGATCGAGTCCATTAGCGTCGATTTGATCGCTGGACTGCCGGGACAGACGGCGGCGAGTTGGACCCATTCGCTCGATTGGATCGAGTGCCTCGGCGTGCCGCACGTCTCCGTCTACATGCTGGAGGTGGACGAGGACAGCCGCCTGGGGCGCGAGCTTCTTGTGCTTGGTTCGCGCTACGGTGCGGGCGAGGTTCCCGACGAAAACGCCATCGCCGATTTCTATGAGGCCGCCGTCGAGTGTCTCGCCCGTCTGGGCCTGGAGCGTTATGAGATTTCCAACTTCGCGCGGCCGGGGTTTGAATCGCGCCACAACCTGAAGTACTGGAAGCGCGAGCCGTACCTGGGCTTCGGCGCCGATGCGCATTCTTTCGACGGCACGCTGCGCTGGGAGAATCCGGAAGCCGCCGCCGATTATGTTGCCGCGCCCGCTGCCATCGAGCGGATTGCAGCCGAGCCGCTCTCTGAACAGTTCTTTCTGGGGCTTCGCTTGCGCGAGGGAATCGAAAGCAATGCGTTTCCCGATGTGATCGAAAGGTTCGTTCATGATGGGCTACTGGAACGCGCCGCTGGACGAGTGAAGCTGACGCCGCGCGGCGTGCTGCTCTCCAACGAAGTATTCGCCGAGTTTCTGCCGTAGTGATATCCTCGAATTAAGCTTCCGCGAATTAATCCCAGCGGTTTATGCGTCCTGAAACCTACTCCACGCCGAGCGGCATCGCCGTCGTTCGCACTCTTTCGAACGTGCCCTACGGCCGCGGCTTGAAAGCCCTGCTCAAGAAGATGGACACGCAGCGTGGGATCTATCTGTCGTCGGGCTACGAATTCCCGGGCCGCTATTCGCGTTGGGATATCGGCGCCTTGGCTCCCCCTATCGAGATCATTGCGCGCGGCCGCGATATTACGATCCGCCCGCTGAGCTCGCGCGGCGAGGTTTTGACGCAGATTCTGGAACCGGTGCTCGCACCGCATCCGCATTGGGAGAGTTTCATTAATGAAGGCGGCGTGCTGCACGGCCATCTGAAGCCGCTCCCGCAATTGTTCTCCGAAGAAGAGCGCAGCAAGCAGCCGTCGGCGTTTTCCGTCGTGCGCGCGCTGCTCAAGGAGTTCCATCATCCGCTTTCCGCGCGCCTGGCTCTGGTGGGCGCGTTCGGTTACGATCTGCTGTTGCAATTCGACCCCATCGAGCGCAAGCTACCGCGCCACGATGTCAAGGACCTGCACCTCTACCTCTGCGATGACATCTATTTCATGGATCGCAAGAAGGAGCGCATCGAGCGCTATCAGTACGACTTCGCGCGCGGCGAAGCCACCACCCACGGCCTGCCGCACATCGGCGAAAAGCTGAAACGCGCGAAGAGGGGCAAGCCCGGCCCCATCGTCAGCGATCACACGCCCGAGGAATACATGGCGAAGGTCGAGACGGTTCGTGAAGGCATGCGCCAGGGCGATTATTACGAAGTGGTCCTGCGGCAGACCTTTCGTGCGCCCTACTCCGGCAGCCCTTCGGAGCTGTTCGAAAAGATCCAGCACGCGAGCCCCAGCCCCTACGAGTTTTTTCTGCAACTGGGCGAGGAGCAACTCATCGGCGCATCCCCTGAAATGTTTGTGCGCATCGAAGGCCGCCGCATCGAGACCTGCCCCATTGCCGGAACCGCGCGGCGCACCGGCGATCCGCTGCGCGACGCCGATAATATCCGTGAGCTTCTGAATTCACCCAAGGAAGAGTCGGAGCTGACAATGTGCACCGACGTCGACCGCAACGATAAGTCGCGCATCGCGGTGCCCGGCTCCGTGAAAGTGATCGGACGGAAGTTGATCGAATCCTACGCGGGCGTGTTCCATACTGTGGATCACGTCGAAGCGACGCTCGCCGAAGGCTTTGATTCGCTGGATGCGTTTCTATCCCACATGTGGGCCGTCACCATCATCGGCGCGCCCAAGAAGTGGGCCGCGCAAGCCGTCGAAAATCTTGAGAAGGAGTCGCGTGGCTGGTACGGCGGCGCAGTGGGTATGATCTCGATGGATGGCGATATCAACACCGGCATCACCATCCGCACGGTTCACTTGCGCGATGGCGTGGCGGCGTATAGCGCCGGCGCCACCCTGCTTTACGATTCCGATCCCGCCAGCGAAGACCGCGAATGTGCCATGAAGGCCACCGGCTTTTTCCGCGCGCTGGATGCCGAGAAGAAGTCCGAACCGGCGTACGTCCCGCGCGCCGAAGAAGGCTCCGGCGTGCGCTTGCTCTTGGTCGATAACGAAGACTGTTTCATCCATACGCTCTCCAACTACGCGCGCCAGACCGGCGCAGAAGTGGTGACGTATCGCTCGGGATTCCCGCTGGAGTTGATCGATAAACTGCAGCCGTCGCTGATCCTGGTGTCGCCGGGTCCCGGTCGACCCAGCGATTTTGGCGTGCCGGAACTGGTGCGCTATGCCGCCAAGCTCGAAATTCCGGTGTTCGGCGTGTGCCTGGGTTTGCAGGGAATGGTGGAAGCTTTCGGAGGCGAGTTGGGCGTCTTGGGATATCCCATGCATGGCAAGCCGTCGCTGGTGCGGAACCGGGGCGTGGGCGTGTTCGAAGGCCTGCCTGAGGAATTCCGCGTAGGCCGCTATCATTCGCTGTATGCTATCCGGGAGAAGCTCCCCGCCGTGTTCGAAGTAACCGCGGAGACGGAAGACGGCGTAATCATGGGCGTGCGCCATCGCGAGTTGCCCATGGAAGCAGTGCAGTTCCATCCCGAATCGATCCTGACGCTGGACGGCAACAGCGGCCTGAAGCTGATGGAAAACGTGGTGCGCGTGTTAGGGCGCGCGCGGGTTCGCGCCGGCGCCCGATGAGTCTACTGGAGCATAAGGCACTTGCCCTACTTGAGTACGGTCGGCCATAATGGAGCCCATGGACTTCCAGCCGTCCGACTTCGTATTCCTGGCCGTGGTTATCTGGCTTGCCATCGAGATCACCAGTGGCGGTGGCGGCGGCCGTCGCAAGCGCATCCCTGTCCCGGCGTAGTCTCTCCTTACAATTTAAGGTTTTCCGATGGCTGAGGTTATTGTCATCGGCGGAGGCTTGGCCGGACTCGCCGCCGCTGCCGCACTGGACGGTGCGGGGCACTCGGTCAAAGTGCTGGAGTCGCGCCCGTTTCTAGGCGGACGCGCCACCTCCTACGAAGTCGGCAACGGCGACGAAGCCGAGTTCATCGACAATTGCCAACACATCCTGCTGCGCTGCTGCGTCAACCTTTTGGATTTTTACAAACGGCTGGGAGTAGAGCAGGACATCGCTTTCTCGCGCGAGTTTACATTCATCGAGCCGGGAGGGCGGCGCAGCCTGCTGCGCTCCGGTATATTGCCGGCGCCGGCGCACTTGGCGGAATCGTTTCTGAAGCTCAGCTTTCTGAATTTCAGCGAGAAGTTGGCCGTCGGGCGAGCCATACAGGCCATCGGCCGCGAGAGTCGCCGCGCGGATCTGGATCGCATCAGCATGCTCCAGTGGCTGAACGAGCAGCGCCAACCTGCGCGCGCCATCGAGCGTTTCTGGCGGCAGGTGCTGGTCAGCGCAATCAACGAGGATCTGGAGCGGATGGCCGCGGCTCATGGCCTCCAGGTATTTCGTCTGGGATTCCTCGCGCGCAAGGACGCTTACGAAATGGGCGTGCCCGCGGTGCCGCTCGGCCGGCTTTACGGTGGCGACTCCTGGAAACGCATCGGCAGCGTCGAACTGCGGCAGCGCACACCGGTGTCACGGATCGTCATCGAAGACGGCTCGGTCCGCGGAGTGATCGCGGGCGAGGAGGAATTACGCGGCGACTACTACATATGTGCGTTGCCATACGAACGTATCAACGCAGTCGCGCCCGAACTGGCGCTCGATGTCAGCGCGTTCGAACACTCGCCCATCACGGGAATCCATCTGTGGTTCGATCGCCCGGTAACCGACCTGCTGCACGCCACGCTGCTCGACCGCACCATGCAGTGGATGTTCAATAAGCACGAGGGGCGCTATGTGCAATTGGTAGTAAGCGCATCGCGCACCTTAACGGAAATGCCCCGCGCCGATGTAATCGCGCTGGCGCTCAAAGAACTCGCTGAATTCTTTCCCGAGGCGCGCGACGCGAAGCTCGAAAAGGCGCATGTGGTGAAGGAAATTCGCGCAACGTTTTCGGCACGGCCCGGACTCGAAGTACATCGTCCCGGGAACCGGACCTGCGTGCCCAACCTGTTTCTCGCTGGAGACTGGACGAAATCCGGCTGGCCCGCCACCATGGAAGGCGCGGTGCGCAGCGGATACCTGGCTGCCGAAGCAGTGACGGCGGCGGCGGGTGCGGCTAAGGTATTCATCCAAGAAGATATCGCGTAAAAATGGCTTGGCCGGCGGGTATTAATTTCGCGTCTGCCTATTGCTTCGCCAGCGCCGCCCGTTTATACTTCGATTTTAGTGGCAGGTATTTATGATTGCCCGCAGCCAGACCGATCGCAGCCCGTCGCCCAGCAGCCTGCTGCTGGACGACATCGATCCGATGGCGCCGCAGCGCGAAGCCGCGCTGTTTTACGGGCTGTTTTTGCGCGGCCACTCCGCCGATTCCCTGCGCCGCGATATCGACGTGCCGCGCAAGCTGCTTGATAAACTCCTGAAACGCCACCGTAATGAACTCGCCGTGCAAGGCAGATTGCAGCGGGCCTACCAGTATCGCAAGCAGGTGCTGGCGATCTTCGACGAGCTGGTAATCCGCGAACGCATCAAAGAACGCGTGCACTAGGCATCGCAGTTTCCGTCTGGTCCTCCGCTGCCGACACCTACACTACTTTGGAAAGTCAGGACTCGGAGAAAACTGTGCGTACGGTCTAGATCTTTTCCGGCAGGTGAAGTTGAGCTTTGCAGAGCGCTTGGTCGAGCGCCTTAGCGGCGTCGGCATCGCTCCAGCCGCGGGATGTGGAAAGTTCCGTGATCAGCATGTGGCGGGCGCGGTCCAGCATCTTTTTCTCGCGGAAAGACAGCGGCTTTTCGGCTTGCAGGACCAACAGGCTTTTGAGCACTTCGGCAATCTCCAGAAGGTTGCCTCGCTGCATCTTGTCGGTGTTTTCCTTGAAGCGATCCTTCCAATCCTGCTGGCGCTTGCGGCGTCCCTCGCCCAGGAATTCGATCACCCGCGCCAACTGTCCGTTGCGGGTCACCTTGCGGAGCCCCACATGGTCGGCGTGCGAAAACGGAACCATCACGGTGAGGCTTCCGGCGGAGAGGCGCAGCAAATAGAAACGCTCGTGCTGGCCGGCGAAAGCCCGGCTGCTGATGTTCTCGATCGTCGCGACCCCGTGGTTGGGGTAAACTACCTTCTCACCGACTTGGAAAGTCATTCATGGACCTTACGACGCGGCCAATCTAGTGAACAGCATCTTAAACTGAAAGACAAGCCCTGTCAATATGCTGTTAACCAAAGTTAACCTTTCGCGCGTGGCGTTGCGGTGTGACGTTGTACCATAAGTAGATATCCGATGGAATCCGCGAATACCGATCAAAAAGTCTTGGATTTGACGGCCATAGACCTAAAAAAGACCGTCAATCTTCCGCAGACCGGCTTCCCGATGAAAGCCAATTTGGCGCAGCTTGAGCCTAAGCTGTTGGAACAATGGGAGAAGTCGGGCATATATGAGCAGATTCGCCGGGCACGCGCGGGGCGGCCGACGTATATTTTGCACGACGGGCCCCCCTATGCAAATGGAAACATCCACCTGGGGCATGCCTTCAACAAATTATTGAAGGATTTCATCGTAAGGCTGAAAAACATGGAGGGTTTCGATTCTCCCTACGTTCCCGGCTGGGATTGCCACGGCTTGCCCATCGAAATCAAAGTGGACGGGCAACTCGGGTCGAAGAAGGCGAGTATGTCGGCGGCGCAGATCCGCGCAGCCTGCCGGAAATACGCCGCAAAATACGTCGACCTGCAGCGCAAAGATTTCATCCGGCTGGGCGTTTTCGGGCGCTGGCAAGATCCGTATCTGACCATGTCGGCCCACTACGAGGCGGTGATCGCCGGGGCGTTCGTCGAATTTCTGGACCAGGGCTACGTGTACAAAGGGCTGAAACCGGTCAACTGGTGCATCCATGACCGGACGGCGCTGGCGGAGGCGGAAGTCGAGTATGAAAACCATTCGAGCCCGTCCATCTGGGTTCGCTTCGCACTGACGACGGATCCGGCGGCGATCGACCCCGCGCTCGCGGGCAAAAAAGTCTGGGGGCTGATCTGGACCACGACGCCGTGGACCATTCCGGCGAACCTGGGGATCGCCTTTCATCCGCGGTTCACCTACGCGGCGGTCGAAGTCGCGGGCAAAGTATATATCGTTGCGCAG
>JBDTTL010000279.1:0-6643 GCA_039930665.1 Acidobacteriota bacterium | reverse complement strand
CGTTTGCAGCAACCCGCCGGAAAATGCATAGAGCCGGAGAGAGCCGCACCGCTGGGATGCTGCGGCACTGCACTGTAAATTAACAGGAGCACCAGGCTGAGAACTCCTAATTCGGAGGCGGAGGCGCTCAGCGCAATCAACATTCCGGCAACCAGCGTCCAGCCTCCGGCCACGATTACGCTCAGCACCGGATAACGTCCGCTGACCGAACCGGCAAATACCGCGATTCCCATCAGAACGCTGGTGAGCAGCATGTGGCGGGCGCGCTGCAGATACGGCGCGTCGCTATCGCGAAAACCCACGTTCAGGGCGCCGAGCGCGGCACCGACTGCCGCGGATGGGGAATGGAACGCCACTCCCGCGAATAGCAGCGGCGCTACGCTCAAGGCATTGCGCAGCCCGAGCCACGGATTCATCTTGCCGGAAGGCGAGCCAGGGGTTGGAGCGCGACGCTTCCGCAGCGGGAGTCATAGGTTCAGGATAAGGGTGAGAGCGAGTGCAACAATAGAGGACATCATAAAGGACAACTCATGAAGTGGATCGTTGCCGCCACGGAGCCTGGCAGCGTGGCGGCGCTGAGCGCCGAACTCGGCATCTCCCTTCCGGCGGCGCGAGTGTTGTGTGCCCGTGGACTAGGCGATGCCGCGGCAGCGCGGCGCTTCATTACGCCGTCGACGGCGGATCTGCACGATCCGTTCTTACTGACAGACATGCGGAAGGCCGCAGCACGGCTGTCTGCTGCAATCGAACGAAAAGAACCGATTCTGCTGTACGGCGATTATGATGTTGATGGAACCAGCGCGCTGGTAGTGCTGAAGAAGGTGTTGGATCTGGCGGGCGGAGTCGCAACCTGCTTCGTGCCACATCGGATTCGAGACGGGTACGGCATGAAGAGTGAAGCGGTGGAGGACGCCGCGGCGCTGGGAGTGAAGCTGATCGTCAGCGTGGATACCGGAATACGCGCGAGCCAGGTGGTGCAGCACGCGGCGGGGCTGGGGATCGACGTCATTGTGACCGATCATCATCTGCCGGAGGCGGAGCTGCCACCGGCGCTGGCGGTTCTGAATCCCAACCGGCGAGATTGCGCGTATCCCGAAAAAAATCTTTGTGGCGCGGGCGTGGCTCTTAAACTCGCCGAGGCTCTGATGTGGACCCTCGGATGGGAGCAGCCCCGGCGCGAACGTCTGGTGGACTCGCTCCTCAAACTGGTGGCCATTGCCACGGTGGCGGATGTAGTCCCGTTGACCGGAGAAAACCGCGTGATCGTCAAGCGCGGATTGAGCGGGCTCGACCGCGTGGCGAATCCGGGGCTGCGTGCGTTGTTAGATGTGGCGGGTATCGAAGCCGGCACGTCGCCGAGCGCCCGGCAAGTGGCGTTTCAGATTGCACCGCGCATCAACGCAGCCGGCCGCATGGCCAGCGCGAATGACATCGTGGATTTGTTCAGCACCAGCGATGCGGCCCGTGCCCGCGCGATTGCGGCGCAGTTGGATGAGTTGAATAAAGACCGGCGCGAGACCGAAGACGGCATCCGGCAGGCGATTCTGGAGCAATGTTTGGCCCAACCGGTAACCGATCTCGACACGGCGCTGGTGTTTGCGGGCGAGGGCTGGCATCGCGGGGTGGTGGGGATCGTCGCCAGCCGCGTGGTGGAGCGCTATCATCGCCCCGTGTTCGTACTGGGACTCGATGAAGGCGTCGCCTACGGCTCGGGCCGTAGCATCCGCGCGTTTCATTTGCTGGATGCGCTCGAATCCATGCCCGAGTTGTTCACGAAATTCGGCGGGCACCGGCAAGCTGCGGGCGTGACGCTGGACGCGGCGCGCGTGGATGAATTCCGTGAGCGTTTCCGCTCCTTCGCGAGCGACAGATTGACAGCGGCGGATTTCGAGGCAGAAATTGAAATCGACGCGGAGATCGGCTTCGACGAAATTACCGACCAGAACGTAGCGGATCTGCTCAATCTGGCTCCGTTTGGATTAGGCAATGCGCCTCCCACGTTAGTAGTAAGTGGAGCGGAAATTGCGGCGCCGCCGGATATCAAAAACGATAAGCACTTGTTTCTGCGCCTGAAATCGCAGGGGCGGATGCTGCGCGCCAAGGCCTGGAATTTCGGGGACCGCGCGGGAGAATTCGTAGCCGGGGCGCGCCTGGATATCGCATTGCAATTTGAGGACGACGCCTATTCGGCGGCACGCGGTTATCCGCCGTGGCAGACGATCGTCCGGGATGTGCGCCCGGCTGGCCAGGGCGCGCGCCGCGAGGCTGCCGCGCGATAATGCGCCGGCGGCGGGCTTGCTACACTCAGGCCCGCGGCGGGCTTGCTACACTCAAGACGGATGGATTCTAGACGCAAATTCCTGGGCCGGGTTGCAACCGGACTGGCCGGGACCCTCGCCGCCGTGCCGGCACGAGCACTGGGCGCCACCGACCGCATTCGGGTCGGCATCATAGGCGCGGGCGACCGCGGACTGGAACTGCTGAATCAGATTCGCGTCTGCGAGAACGCGGAAGTTGTCGCCTTCGCGGATGTCTACACGCGACGCCTCGAAAAGGCTTCCAGTTTTGCGCCCGGCGCGGCGACTTACGCCGATTACCGGCGCTTGCTCGACGACTCGTCAATCGACGCCATTGTGATCGCCACTCCCCCGCATCTCCACGCTGAGCAGTTCTCGGCCGCGCTCGATGCCGGCAAGCACGTGTATCAGGAAAAAACGCTGGCCGCCACCCTCGATCACGCGAAGCTCATGCGTACTGCTTTCGTCCGGGACCGGGGCAAGCATGTCGTCCAGGTGGGCCATCAGGCGTGCTCCTTCGGACACCTCGCGGACATCGAGCAGTTCCTCACGCCGGCTGATCGCATCGGGCAAGTCAGCGCGCTGGTGATGCGGAACTATCGCAATACGCCGCGCGGCAAGGCCCAGTGGGCGCGCCCCACGCTGCTGACTCGGGATGTGAATCCTCAGAACGTTGACTGGAACGCCTTTGCAGGAGACGGCAACGTTTGTGAATTCGACGCGAATCGTCTCATCCACTGGCGCTATTTTTGGGATTACTCGGGCGGCAACGTCTCCGAAAATATGAGCCAGCAACTGGCGTTCTGGTATAAAGCGCTGGCTTTGCGAATTCCGCGCTCGGCGACTATGAGCGGCGGGATTTATCTCTGGGATGACGGCCGCGAAACGCCCGACACCATGGATGTCACGCTGGATCAACCCGAGCACATGCTGGTGAGCTGGTCGTCGGGCTTCGGCAATAATCAACTGGGCGTCAGTGAGGATTTGCTGGGCTCTCACGGAACCATTTCGCGTGCGAATCACGTGCGCTACACGCCGCAGAAGGTGAACCGTCCCGACGATGCCGAGCGCCTGGGCCGGTC
Organism: Acidobacteriota bacterium; assembly: GCA_039930665.1. GTDB lineage: Bacteria > Acidobacteriota > Terriglobia > Bryobacterales > Bryobacteraceae > Palsa-187. The sequence goes on along the minus strand of JBDTTL010000279.1, from coordinate 3,264 downwards.
GGGCCATGTGCCGCACGCTCACATGGAAAACTTCTTTGATTCGATCCGCGCCAGCCGCGAACCGAACTGCCCCTTCGAAGTCGGCTATCGCGTGACGGTGGCGTGCATCATGGCTGTCGAAAGCTATCGCGCGGGCCGCACCGTCCGCTGGAACGCGGAGACGGAAGAGATCGTTTAGCTTCGCCGGCCGGCCCATCGGGAATCACATGGACTTCGGATACACGCTGGAACAGCAGCACCTGCGCAAGACTGTCCGCGCCTTTTGCGAAGCCGAAATCCGGCCCCACGTGATGGAGTGGGACGAATCGCAGACCTTCCCCGATCACGTTTTCCGCAAACTCGGCGAGCTGGGCGTGCTGGGCGCAGTGTTTCCCGAAGAACTGGGCGGATCCGGCTACAGCTACGTCGACTATTCGCTGGTGATCGAAGAACTGGCGCGCGTCGATCCGTCGGTGGCGCTGTGCGTCGCGGCGCACGTTTCGCTCTGCACCAACCACATCTTTCTAGCGGGCAGCGAAGAGCAGAAGCAGCGCTACATTCCCAAGCTGGCGTCGGGCGAACGGATCGGATCGTGGGCGCTGACGGAACCGGAGTCGGGTTCGGATGCGGGCGGCACTCATACTCGCGCGGTGCGCGATGGCGAGGGCTGGACCATCAACGGCAGTAAGACCTTCACCACCAACGGCCAGGTGGCTGACGTGTGCGTGGTGATGGCGGTGACCAATCGTGCGGCGTCTTCCCACGGAATTTCCGCGTTCCTGGTGGAAAAGGGCACGCCGGGGTTTCGTCCCGGCAAGAAGGAAAACAAGCTGGGGATGCGCTGTTCGCCCACCAACGAAATGATCCTGACGGATTGCCGTGTGCCGGCTGCGCAACTATGCGGCAAGCAGGGCGAAGGTTTCGTGGACGCGCTGCGGGTGCTCGACGGCGGACGGATTTCGATCGCGGCGCTGGCGGTGGGCATCGCCCAGGGCGCCTACGAGGCGGCATTACGTTATTCCAAACAGCGCAAACAATTCGGGCGCTTCATCTCGGAGTTTCAGGCGATCCAGCACAAACTCGCCGACATGGCCACGGATATCGATGCATCGCGTTTGCTCACGCAGCGCGCGGCGTGGATGAAAGACAGCGGCCAGAATGTGAACAAGGAATCCGCCATGGCGAAGCTATTCGCGTCGGAGACGGCTGTGCGCGTGGCGGATGAAGCGTTGCAGGTCCACGGCGGCTACGGATTCCTGAAGGATTACCCGGTGGAAAAGTTCTACCGCGACGTGAAGCTGTGCACCATTGGTGAGGGGACCAGTGAAATCCAGAGGTTGGTGATCGCTCGCCAGCTTCTGAATACCGAGCGGCAGCATGGCTGACCTGGCCGAAGACGTTCTGCGGGGCGACCTGCGAGCGCTGGGTCGAGCGGCGACACTCATTGAAAACCAGGAGCAATCGGCCGCCCCGCTGCTGACTGAAATACGTCCACATGCGGGCCACGCGCTGATTCTCGGCATCACCGGCGCACCGGGCGCGGGCAAGAGCACACTGTGCGATCGCATGATTTCGTTGCTACGGACCGAAGGCAAGACGGTAGGCGTGATCGCGGTAGATCCATCGAGTCCGGTCACCGGAGGTGCGATTCTAGGCGACCGCATCCGCATGCAGCAGCATCATGCCGACTCCGGTGTGTTCATCCGCTCGACGGCCACGCGCGGAGTTCCGGGTGGAATCGCGCGCGCGACTGCCGATTTGGCGACGCTGCTCGATGCCGCCGGACGCGATGTCGTGATCATTGAAACAGTGGGCGTGGGACAGAGTGAAGTGGAGATTGCCAGGCTTGCGCAGGTGACTATTCTGGTGATGGTTCCCGGCGCAGGCGACGATATCCAGGCGATGAAGGCCGGCCTGCTCGAAGTCGCCGATATCTTCGTCATCAATAAAGCTGATCTGCCGGGTACTGACAAGATCGAGCAGGAGTTGCATTCCGTGGCTGGCGATCGGCCGGTGCTGCGCACCGTTGCGAGCGAAGGGCATGGAATCGCTGAAGTCCTGCGCGCCGCTCAAGATTGTAAACACGCGGCGCATCTCCCGGCGGCCGCGGGCGCGAGCATCGACCATCTGGGGATTGCGGTCCGCTCGCTCGACGAAGCGCTCAAGTTTTACGAAACGCAACTGGGTTTGGGAGTCGCGGCCCGCGAAACGGTAGCGCACGAGAAGGTCAACGTCGCAATGCTGCCGCTGGGCGATCCCAGAATCGAATTGCTGGAATCTTCCGAACCGGATTCCGTTATCGCGAAGTTCATTGAGCAGCGCGGTGAAGGACTGCATCACGTAGCTCTAAAGGTTCCGGATCTATCGACGGTTGTAGACCGTCTGCGCTCGTCGGGCGCACGAATTCTGAATGAGCCGCGCGTGGGTGCCGGCGGTCACCTTTATGTTTTCGTTCACCCGGCGTCGACCGGCGGCGTATTATTAGAACTCATACAAGCATGAACCCAACCATTGGAATCATTGGCGGCAGCGGATTATATTCGATGCCCGGATTTGAAGCGCAGGAAGAACGGACTCTGGAAACACCATGGGGCGCGCCGTCGGATGCGTATGTGGTCGGCAAGCTGGCGGGCAAGGAAGTCGCGTTCCTGTCGCGGCACGGACGCGGCCATCGCCTCTCGCCGTCCGAATTGAACTACCGCGCGAACATTTACGGCATGAAGATGCTAGGAGTGGAACGGATCCTCTCGCTCAGCGCGGTGGGATCGCTCAAGGAAGAGCATCAGCCGCTGGATTTCGTGATTCCGGATCAATTCGTCGATCGCACGCGCGGCCGCGTATCCACGTTTTTCGGCGACGGCTTGGTCGCGCACATCAGCTTCGCTCACCCCATCTGTTCGCAATTGGCGCATGTCGCGCACCGCGCCGCGAAGACCACGGGCGTCACCGCCAAGCTAGGCGGGACCTACTTGTGCATGGAAGGCCCGGCTTTCTCGACGCTCGCCGAATCGAATCTCTACCGCAGTTGGGGCATGGACGTCATCGGCATGACCAATCTGCAGGAGGCCAAGCTCGCCCGCGAAGCCGAGCTGTGCTACACCACCATTGCGATGGTGACCGATTACGATTGCTGGCATCCGGATCACGACGCGGTGACGGTCAACGACATCATCGCGAATCTGACGCAGAACGCGGCCAATGCCGCGAAGCTGGTGGCGGAAGCCGTCCGCAGCATGCCCGAGCGCGAGTGTAAATGCGGGTCGGCGCTTGCGCACGCGCTGATCA
>JBDTTL010000278.1:0-6653 GCA_039930665.1 Acidobacteriota bacterium | reverse complement strand
CCACTATTGTGTTATCCGACGAAACGGGAAGCGTCACTGCCGCCGCGGTCCATCCGCGCCGGCCGAAAAACGTGGTCAACTCGCGTCGCATCTTGCCGAGCGCCGCGGCAACTGCAGAATCCACGCGCAATGCTTTCGCGCTCGCGCTCAACGGCCGCGCACCTGCGGGCCGCACCTCGATAAGACAACGCTTATCGGCTTGGCCGGTCTTCCGGTTATCGATGTCGCTAAGATGAATCTCCACCCGCGTCAATTTGGCGGCGAAGCGATCCAACACCCGACCAACCTCGGCCTCCACAAAATGTGTCAAACCTTCGTGCACGGAAATGGTTTTGTCGCTATTAACCTGAATCTTCATAAGTCACCTAAAGTGTACGCCACAATCGCGGCGATGCTCCCCCTGCGCTAGCGGAGCGCTGGAATGCGAAGCCGTCAAAAAGGAAGGCCGCCTGTAAAATCATCCCAGTCGAAAACCGTGATCGCCGCGGGGCTCTTCGCTCCAGGCGGATTGGCCTTCGGGCCCGATGGAGCCGCCTACGTCTCAATATTCAGCATTCTCCCCGGCGCCGGGCAGGTGATTCGGATTTCGATTCCCTGAGGCCGAAATCGCATCGTCAGGAGCACCCCCATCAATACGGTCCCACAGGTTCTGTAACCGCAGATTCTCGTTATAGCCGTGTTCGTCATTGTCGTGGTTGCCCATGGGAACCACAATAGTCCGGGTGCCCAGCGGCCCGCGGTGCCATGCGTTCTGGCAGATTACTCCCGTGAGTTCGCTTGACATAAGTAAAGGAGCAGCGCTTTTCAGGCCGCTGGTAAGATCCGAAGCATGAAGCGATCTAGGGACGCAATGGGTATGCATCCCTATTGCCCTATGTAAGTTTTTGAAGAAGCAAAATTAGTGGTGGAGGCGGCGGGAGTTGAACCCGCGTCCGAGAAAGTCAATCGCAAAAAGACTACGTGCGTTTCCGATTCGGTATTTTTCGTCCACCCCATGCGGAACCGGCAAGAGGGAGATGGCTTAGCCTGATTGATCTCGGTGTTCGGCTCCAGACGGAAGCCTTTGGCCTATCCTGCAAGATGACGCTCTTAAGCCCGGTGCAGGCCCACGACCTCAGAGCGGCGACCTAATTAATTAGGCTGCGTATGCGAACTGCTGATTATTGGCAGTTGTTGTTTTCCGATCGTTTTACGGGAGCTCGGAACCCGGCACGACTTCCCACGACGGATGCAATCCCGTCGAATCCGTTGCGCCCCCTTTCCTTTTCATTCTACCATTTGATCGTTGACATCCCCCACCGCTACTCCGGAAACTGGAACTTTCGAAGCCGAACGCCTCGCGCCTCTCTATCACGTCGTTCTCCTCGACGACGATCAGCACACTTACGATTACGTGGTGGAGATGCTGGGGGCGCTGTTCTTTCTGCCGGTCGAAACCGCCTATCAGCACGCGGTGGAGGTGGATACCACGGGGCGCACGATCGTGATGACTTGTGAGCTGCCGCAAGCCGAATTCGCGCGCGACCAGATCCACGGCTACGGCGCCGATTCTCGAATGCCTAACTCGAAGGGCTCAATGAAAGCCGTAATTCAGCCGGCATCTCCGGGTCAAAACTAGCGTCAAGCGTGGCGCTTCATGATTTGCTGCAAGTTTTGCGAAAACGCGGAGCGCGCCAGCACCATATCGCAGCCCGCCTCCTGCGCCGCTTGCTTCAGTTCGCCTTGCACGTGTGAGACGTAGCCGAGTAAGCTGATCTTCTGCAGTTTCGGATCGACCTTGAGTTTCCGAATCAGAGCCACCGGTTCGATTCCCGTGAAATTCAGATCCACAATGATCAAGGCCGGAGTTTCGGCAGCTTGATCGAGAGCGTCTCGCTCGCTCTTTACGAACGCGACGCTCACTCCGGCACGCTTGGCAGCCTCATTGATCTTGACGGTGAAAAAGAGGTCTTCCACTACGGCCAGAACTCTCTTGGTGGGCACATTTGACATGTATTTTTATTTCGAAAGACCGCGGCGGGTGAAGTCCAATCCTAGCATGTTAGCCGTCATGTTAACGTGAAACTACGTGCCTGAATCCAACCCTTTTGCCGACCCGCTGCGCTTTGAACGCCAAGTGCCGGAATGCGCCATCGTCATCTTCGGCGCCAATGGCGATCTCACCAAGCGTAAGCTGATTCCATCGCTTTACCGGCTGGCCTACGAGCGCAGATTGCCGGCCACGGCTTCCATAATAGGCACCTCGCGTACTCACATGAGCGACGACGAGTTTCGCGCCAAAATGCACGATTCCGTGAAGGAATTCCTGGAAGACAGCCCCTTCGATGAAGATCAGTGGAACGGGTTCGCAAAAGGTCTGCACTATATAGCGGGCGATTTGAGCGATCCGAAACTCTACACCGCCATCAAGGAGAAACTGGCGGCGCTGGGCCGGACCAACGTGCTCTATTACCTGTCGACGCAGCCCAGCTACTACGGCGAAGAGGCGGAGCGTCTGGGGGCCGCTGGGTTGGGCCACACCACTCCGCAGGGCTGGCAGCGCATCGTGGTAGAGAAGCCGTTTGGCCACGACTTAGCCAGTGCGCGTGAATTGAACGAACGCCTCCACGGAGTGTTCGCCGAAGCCGACATCTACCGGATCGATCATTATCTTGGCAAAGAGACGGTCCAGAATATCCTGGCCTTTCGCTTCGGCAATGGCATCTTTGAGCCCCTGTGGAACCGCCGCTATGTGAATCACGTGCAGATCACGGCAGCTGAATCGATTGGCCTCGAGGGGCGCGGCGCGTATTATCAGGAAGCCGGCGCCGTGCGCGACATGATCCAGAATCATCTGTTGCAGGTGATGGCCACGGTTGCCATGGAGCCGTCGGCGGCATATGAGCCGGACGCGGTCCGCGATGAACGCGCGAAGCTACTGCGCTCAATTCGCATCATGAGCCCGGAAGAGGTGCCGCTTTATGCGCTGGCGGGACAATACGCGGGATTCCGTCATGAGCCGGGCGTGGATTCGTCGTCGCAAACCCCGACTTACGCTGCTGCGACATTCTATATCGACAACTGGCGCTGGGCGGGAGTGCCATTCTACATTCGCAGCGGCAAGAAGCTGCCTAAACGAACGACTGAGATCGCAATCCAGTACAATACTGCGCCACACGCGCTGTTCACTCCCGATGCGGGTGGGGTGACCATGCGGCCGAATCTGCTGATCCTCCGCATCCAGCCGGAAGAGGGCATCTCGCTGCGGTTTTTATCCAAGCAGCCCGGCAGCGGTATGCGCCTTCGGCTGGTGTCGATGGACTTCAACTACGGTTCGAGCTTCGGCGAGCGTTCGCCTACCGCTTACGAGACCCTGCTCGAAGACGCGTTAACCGGCGACGCTACCCTTTATACCCGCCAGGATATGGTGGAAGCCAGTTGGCGCGTGGTGACGCCGATTCTGGAAGACTGGGCCAAACGCAAATTCGAATTCCCGAATTACGATCCAGGCACTTGGGGCCCTTCCGCATCCGATGAGATGCTGGCGCGGCAGGGACACGTGTGGAGGAACAGTTGAACCACGTGACTACTGCCGTCGATCCGGAAAAAATCCTGCGCGATCTGCGCGATCTGTGGGCGCAGCTGGCCAAGGATCAAGGCGCGTCAGGAGGAGTGCTGCGGGCGTGCTCCATGACATTGATGGTGGTGGCCGAGCCCGATGACCCTGCCGACGCCGAGTCGGCCAGGAAGACCATCGGCGTGCTGATGCATGGGCATCCCAGCCGAGCCATCGTGTTGTTGCCGCGCGAAGGCGGCGAGTTTAGCGGCCGTGTGTTCGCGGAATGCTGGATGCCCTTTGGCGGACAGCAGCAAATCTGTTCCGAGGGCATAGAGATTACGGCGGATTCAGAACAGACCGATGAGGTTGCACGGCTACTGGTACCGTTGATCGCGCCGGATCTGCCGGTGGTGCTGTGGTGCCGCGGGCCGCGCGCGTTCCTCGACCGGTCTCTTGATCCGCTGTTCCCGTTGGCTAACAAAATTATCTTCAACACCCGTGCGGTGCGCCATGCAAGTTCGGCGATCGAGTTTCTGCGGCGGATGCGCAAGGACGGGAGGCAGGTGGCGGATCTGGCATGGACCCGGCTCACGGGGTGGCGCGAAGCCGTAGCTCATCTGATGGATGCGTGCCCCGGCGGGTGGCTCGCCGCGGCAGGCGGAGAGGTCCGAATCGAGTACGGTGGCGGCCGTCCTGGAACCCGGTCTCTGTATTTCGCGCGCTGGATTGAGTGGGCGCTCCCGGGGGTAAAAGTGACGCTGATTCCGGTGGATGGAGGACCAGGATTGCATTCAGTGGTGTTCGCAGCCGGTGGCGCCGAGACCTCCGTTCGTCTGGGCGAAGGCGCTACGCTCGAAGTGCGCACTCCACAGCGAACTTATTCGGCCGTGCTGCCGGCGGATTCTGAAGAGTGCCTGATGCGCGAGGAATTGTCGATCCTGGGCCGAGACCTGGTCTTCGACCGCGTGCTAGCCTGACCGGGGACGTGAACATGACACACGACGTGCGACAGTTCGCCGACGCTTCCGCGGCCGCCGAGGCTTGCGCCGGACAAATTCTCGACTGGCTGCGCGAAGCACTTCAGGTCCGCGAAAGGGCAACGCTGGCGATCTCCGGAGGCTCATCGCCGCGCAGGATGTTCGAGATCTTTGCGGGCACCCGGTTCGACTGGGAGCGGGTGGATCTGTTCTGGGTAGACGAACGCGCGGTGCCGCCTAGCGATGAGCAGAGCAACTTTAAATTCGCGCAGGATAGCTGGCTGAAGCCGGGCAACTTCCCCGCGCCTAACATTCATCGAGTGCATGCCGAATTGGACCCACCCGACGCAGCGGCACGTTACATCGAGGACATTAGGCAGTTCTTCGGCTTGGCGCCCGGCGAAGTCCCGCACTTCGACGTGGTGCACCGGGGCATTGGCCCGGACGCCCACACGGCCAGCTTGTTTCCCGGGCAACCCCTGATCGAAGACCGGTCTGGCATCGCAGCCGCCATTTGGGTCGAAAAATTCCAACAGTGGCGGATCACCCTGCTGCCGGGAGTGCTGTTGGCCGCGCGTCACACGGCCCTGCTGGTCGCCGGCGCGGATAAGACGGCAGCGCTACGCTCTGTGCTGAGCCAGCCGTTCGATCCGCTGCGTTACCCGGCGCAGATCGCTTCAGGCGAAGGCGCTGTCTGGTTTGTGGATGCGGCGGCGCAGGATTCCAAATAACACCAGACCGCCGCCAATCAGAGTCCCGCTCGATGCTTCCGGTATAGGCGAGGATTCTCCCAGCTCAAAATCACTAATTTCAAGTCGTGAGCCGCCGCTGAGCGGGCCCACGAACAGCTGGGTCAAGGGGGTGTCGCTGATGATACCGAAGAACACAACGTTGCCGCCGGACGGAATGATGATGTTGTAGTTGGTGCCGCCCACATTGTGATCGCCCACGGCGACCCAGGGGTTCGTAAATCCGGAACCGGAAGGCGTTGTGATCTGCATCGCAAATGCATAGGTATTCGCTGGAAGGGTGATTTCGATTCCGGTACCGGTCCCGCCTACGCCTTGCAGCAACGAGGTTCCCGATATGCTCATAAGCGAATCGATGCTCGCCCCGTTATAGCCGGTGAGCACCGTCCCTGTCGGATCGGAGTATACGCCGCTCACCAGATTGCCTCCCGCAAAAGTCGCCGGCGACATCGAAAACGTCAGGCCGGCTGAGCCGGGCGCCGTTTCCCAGATGGCGTACGTGCCGGTGGTGCTGCCGCAGCCACTCGAACATGAGGTATAGCTGATCGTGGCGAAAGCAGGCCGCGCCAGCGCCGCCAGCGCAAGCAGAAATATTACTTGATGGAATCGGACCGTCGATTTCATTTCGGGTCTCCAGTGATGCAAAATGAACCCCCTTACGGGCCGCGAAGTGCTTCGGTTCGCCGATTTGGAAATTCACGTTGCTATATGGTTCCCGAAGGAGATCTATCCTCTCCGCATGGAACGCTAGGATGTGCCCGTATTCCTTGCCTCAGAAAACCCGTGGGGGTCTAGCGCACAACTTTCGCGCGACGCTTACCGCGCAGTTAGTTGGCGTGGAGACGCGTTCCTGGCGTTTTAAGAATTGAGAAGCGCTTAGACTTTGGCGACGGGCGGAGGCAAGGCGCGGGCGGGGCATGCCGATTTGAAGCCGACTTTACCGTGCGTTCCGTCGCAGAAAGGTTTATTTTCCGATTGTCCGCAGCGGCACAAACCTATGGTCTCGCGGCCCGCGAGATCGAAAGGATTGCCATTCACGTCGTAAATCGTGAAGTCCCCCCCTTCGACGCGAATCGAGCCGTTGTCGCGGATGGTAATTTTCGTTGGCATTTTTCTCATCGTAACAGATCGCGACTGCGCGCCCGCGCTGCGATTGGCCGGCTCGCCGATGGGACCGCGCCGGGAGCCAGCCTATAATGAGAGCACCACATGATTCATCTTTCGAGCGACACCGGAGAACTCTTCGCCAATTCTTACCAATTCGCGCAGCGCCAGGTGCGCAGGCTGATCGAAAAGCATCCCATGCTGTACCCGCTGCACACCAAGGACGGGGAGTGGAAGCATGAAGGCCAGGTGTGGACCCACTGGTCCGATGGCTTCCTGCCGGGC
>JBDTTL010000277.1:0-6683 GCA_039930665.1 Acidobacteriota bacterium | reverse complement strand
CCGCCGCGAAGCCGGTTGGCGGCGGGCCTTCCGCGGTTGAGCGCCTGGAGCGCGACGTGCTCTCGGTGGCCGGCCTGACCTATGTGATCTGGCTCGAGGGAATCAATGACTTCAGTCAGGGCGGACCCGACATGACGCCCGAAACCGTGATCGCCGGATACAAAGACGTCGTAGGCCGGCTGCATGCGCGCAGCATCAAAGTGATGGGCGCCACAATCACCTCCAGCTTGCATAGCACCAACGCGGCGGCTGGATCCGCCAGCGTGGACCAGCGCCGCAAAGCGGTGAACGAATTCATCCGTAACGGGGGCCTGTTCGACGCAGTGGCGGACTTCGATGCAGCCACCATCGACGCGGTAAGCGGCGGATTGCGCCCCGAGTTTCGGCCGGACAGCGCGCTCGGCGGGCCGGGGGACGGGTTGCATCCCAATCGCGCTGGTTATCAGGCGATGGCTAACGCTGTTGATTTTAAATGGTTTGCGCCTGCGGCTGCAGGGGTTCCGAAGAAATAGGCGATGATGGGGATATGGACGACTCAACCAGCAAACCGTATCATCTGATGACTCCGGCGGAACGGACCACGGCGCGGATTCGGCAGAATCGTGAGATCGACGAAAAGGTTGCCGTCACTGAAGGCCAGCGAATTCCCGCTGCCTCCACCCGCGACTACGTTCGCGGCACTCCCAGTGAGCATGCGAAGGTAGGCGGAGTAATCCGTAAGGTGCGGTCCTAGCCGCTTCACAACTCTACAGCCTCTAATGCGTTTCCTCGAACCGCTGTTTGAGAAGAACCGGAAATGGGCGGAGCGGATGCAGGTTCGCGACCCGCACTTCTTCGAGCGGCTGACCGGGCAGCAGAACCCGCAATACCTGTGGATCGGTTGTTCCGATAGCCGGGTTCCCGCCAACGAAATCGTGGACCTTCTGCCGGGCGAAGTATTTGTGCACCGCAACGTCGCAAACGTGGTGCATCCCTCCGATATGAATTGCCTGTCGGTGCTGCAATACGCCGTCGAAGTGCTGGAGGTGCGCCACGTGATCGTGGTGGGGCACTACGGCTGCGGCGGCGTGAAACAGGCGCTCGAAGAAGGCGGCTTGGGGATGATCGATCACTGGCTAGCGCCGGTGCGCCGCATCCGCCGCCGCAACCAGGAGGCTCTGGATCGGCTTCCCACGGCGAAAGCGCGCTGGGACCGGCTGTGTGATCTGAACGTCATCGAACAGGCGACTGCCGTGTCCCAAACCACCATCATTCGCGGGTCCTGGGCGGCCGGACGCGAAATCGCGGTGCACGGGTGGATCTACGATCTTGCCGATGGGCGGCTGCGCGACCTGGATGTTACCGTGACATCGGCCGAGGAAGCCGACGCCCTTCACGCCCGTGCCGTGGTTGCTTCTGGCGACTGAGTTTGCATCACCGATTTGGCGAATCGGCCAATCGGGGTTTTCCCCGATTGATGGCCATCCTCCTCCTTGGTAAAATCTGCATGGATGGCTGAGTCCACATTCTGTAAAACGGAAACCGAACTATTTGTTAGTAATGTCCCGGTGTGTCTGCAAGTGCTCTGAAAAACACGAGGCTTCCATTTGCAGCCAACCAAATTTCCACCACCGGGCAGGTGATTCCTCGGATAGCGACAATATATCCGTTCAATCATTCCATCGGGAGGCGCTTGTAACGCGCGGCATGCTTTAAAATAGGCTGGGGGGTTCGACTACCAATCAATTCTAAAGGCGTATCGCTTCTCAGCAATCCGCATCCGTGCGGACACATTGTTTATCCTTACACCGACGAGGGACTGGTTGGACAGGCTGTGGCGCTTTTCGCAAGCGCTGGGCTTCGCGACAAAGAGGGCGTCATCCTCATCATGTCCGAGGATCATTGTGAATCGTTCAAGCTTCGCCTGCGGCTGGAAGGGATTGCGGCCGAACAGTATGAGCGGTCGAGCCAGCTTTTGTGCGTCACTGCCGAGGAACTGCTGGCCACTTTTGTGCGTGACGGCAACATAGACGAAGATCTTTTTCGGATCACGGTCGGCGGCCTCATCGAAAAAGTAAAGGCGAGTGTGGCAAATGGACACCCTAGAAAAGTCCGTCTATTCGGCGAAATGGTTAGCCAGTTGCGTGGACCGAACCCAGGGGCGACGTTACGCCTGGAAGAGCTTTGGAATGAGATCATCGAAAAACACTCGGTCTCATTGCTCTGCACCTACGCCCTGCAAGGCGACGACGATCGCATCGCCCAAAACTTGATTGATCTTCATTCACACAACATTGAACGAGAACAGTCACTCATTTAAGACTCTAGTGTTGTTAGCGGCCGCCCGCAGCCGCTAATCGCGGTACAAATCCGTTTCGGGCGCGGGAGCCGGGGAGCTTTCCGAACCCTCTCGGTTCAGCCTTTGCCGAGCCGAGAATATGCCGCCGCGCGCCGGTTGCAGAGGCGCGAATTTCATCATCCCGAAAGGGCGGGGCATATCGTCATAAATTGCTTCGAAGCCTCCGCGCAGCGCATAAGTTTCGTGCCAAAAGCCAGTGCCTCCGGAATCCCGCAGGAACTTTTTCCACCATGCGCGGTGCGGCTCGGATCGCGTCCACCGCTCCAGCGATTCGAAGTCGCGCCAATACTGGCGCATCCCCGTGTGTAAGGGAAACAGCGAGAATAGAAAACTTTCGTGGAGCAGCAGCCCGTTCGGTTTGGCTCGGACAGAGTCTTCGATTTGCGGACCCAGCCCCAGCAGACGCTTCAACCCGGCAAGCGCGTTCACGCGCATCCCCAGGTAAACCACTATGAGGTCGGGATACGCGGAAAGATCAACGGTGCGGCGTTCCACCTTCGCCATAGTGGAATTCTACATCGGAACTCTCCGCCGCGAGTGCCGACCGCGCGAGTTTACTGCCCCATCAAGGTCTTCATTTGGGCGAAGAGCAGGATCAGCGCCGGTCCCAGCGTCACCAGAATCACCGAGGGAAAGATCAGGAAGAACACCGGGAAGATCAGCTTGATGCCGACTTTGCGGGCCTTTTCCTGCGCAATCTGGCGGAAGCGAATGCGAAGGTAGCGTGCGTGCGTTTTGAGCGCCGGGCCCACGCTGGTGCCGAAGCGATCGGTATCGATTAGCAGGTTGGCGAACTTGCGGAGTTCCATGTCATGGCTGCGGGTGGCAAAATTTCGCAGGGCGTCGGCCCGTGAGGCATTGGCCTTTAACTCCAGGTGGAGCAGCGTGAACTCGGAAGCCAGCTCAGAATGAGTAACACGCAGCCCGCGACCGGTATCGAGGATGGCGGCGTCCAGGCCTTGCCCCGCTTCCACTGCCAGGACCAAAAGATCGAGCGCGGCTGGTAGACCGCGGCGCAGCCTGCCCACACGAGCGGCTCCGAGGCGATCGAGCACCCGATCCGGAATCAGGTAGCCGAAGCCCAGACCGCAAATCACTCCCAGCAACACTGCGGAAGCGTCGACGGAGTTGACCACTGCCAGCCAGCCGGCGGCGACACCAAACATGATTGCGGACGCCGCCTTGAGGCCGAGGAAAATGCCAACGGCCGCAGGCCAGCGGTAACCCGCCATAACCAATTGGCTTCGAAAAGCTTCGCGATTCCCGGGCAGCGGCAGGGACTCTCCCAACGTGCGGAATGCATCCAAAATCGCCGCCTGTGCGGCAGGAAGATCCTGCTTGTGCAAGGACAGTACCGGGGGAATATCGATACTGACGCTTTCCGGCTTGGACGGCCGCAATACAAACACATATCCGGCGGCGCTTACCGCGGCCAGGATGAAGAAAAATAGTCCCGCCAGAAGTCCGAAGGTCATACTTTTATGTCCACAATCTTGCGAATGACGAAGTGCGCCAGGATCAGGCAGCCGATCGCGGCGGCAATCAGATTCTTACCGGTAGGATCGTTGAACAGCACCTGCATGTAGCCGGGACTGACGATCAGCATCATTACCGCGATGCCTATAGGAAGAATCGTGAGGATCAGCCCGGTCAGCTTGCCGTAAGCAGCCAGCGCTCTCACCTCACCCTGCAGCGCATTCGATTCGCGCATCGTCTCGGCGAGGCCGCTCATCACTTCACTCAGCTTCCCGCCGGTGCGTGCGTGCAACTGCACCGCGGCGATGAACAGGTTGACTTCGAGCAGCGGAATCCGCCGTCCCAGGTTTTCGAGCGCTTGCGGCCAACCCCGGCCCAGGTTGGCTTCCGCCGAAGTCCGGCGAATCTCGCCCGACACGGGAGGTGCAGTTTCATTGGCGATCATCTCCATGGCTGCGGAAAGCGGATAGCCCGCGCGGAGTGCGCGCGCCAGGGAATCCAGTGCGTCGGGAAAATTCTCGCAAAATTTCATGAAGCGCTTGGCGCGAAGATGCAAAACATAGCCGTAAGGCGCGAACATGGAAGCTGCGGCTCCCAGTACGGCCGCCCATAACGGCGCGAGCCGCATCAGCACGGCCAGCACTACTACGCCCACTAGCAGCATCATGCTGGTGATGCGCCCCACGGACCAGCGCAGGTCTGCCTGATCCAGCCGGCTCTGCAGTAGAGCGACGAAATCGAAACGAGCGAGCATGGCGTCCCAAAACGTGATGCTGCTCAAACGGCCGCTCTGCAAAAGCGGCGAGGATTCGATCCGGAATCCCAGTTCTTCACGGCCTTCGGGCCGGAGCGCCGACCCGCCGTCCAGCGGCTTTGACAGCGTGAAGTCGCTTTGCTCGGCATCCGACTGATCCGCTTTCATCTTCAGGAACGCCAGGTAGGCGATCGCCGTCAGAATTGAGGCGAGCAGGAAAATAACCAGGAAGGCGACGAGCGAACTAGCTAGGAACATCGGATACTCTCGAATCGGCTAACGATTTTCGGCAAGCTCGCCTCGCGCGCCGCCGCGCATTACGGTGCCGAGCGACAAGGAACCGCGGCTGCGCTTGTCTGAGTCTAGCGGGTTCCGCAACGACAGCCGCACGCGACCTCCGGAATCAGCCGCCGCCAGAATGTCTACTTCCGCGGGTTTCGCCAGCAGCGTAACCACGGGCAGATTTTGCCCCTGGGAGCCCTGCTCCGGCTGCGGGTTTACCGAAAGCACCGTCAAATTTTCAAGCGCCGTCCGCACCTCGACTTCATCCGGCTTTGTACCCCGGCCAATCACCACTTGCACGTCGACTGTCTGGCCGCCGCGCAGCAGGCCCAAAACGCCGGTCGAATCGGTCAAGTGAATCGAAACCGCCCGCATTCCCACTGGAACGCCCGCTCCGCCTCCCGACAGCGAGGTCGCCAGACGCGCGTTCAAGACTGGTTCTTCGGCTGCCATGGTGTCGAATACTGTATTCCCGATCACTTCCTGCGGGTTGTGATGGGCGCCGGGAGGAAGCTGTGGAACTGGCCAGTTGATGGTCTTGAGGTCCTCCGCCTTAAGCACAGTTCCGGCCTTCAAAGCCTTGGCCGCCACGACCATCGTGGTGCCGGTCTGGCTGTTGGCCTTCATCGCGAACATCATATAAAACAGGCCAGTGCAGAGGATGGCCACTACCAAAGCCACCCCGAGCAGCTTGCCCATATTGTCTTTTTTCATGGCTCTCCCTATTTAGAAATATCGGCCAACACAGGAACTTTCTACAGAGCGAGATACGACTCACTAAGGCGTTAGCCCTAAAATAGAGGCATGGACAAGCTGAGTATCGCTGGACGCGAGTTCGATTCCCGACTGTTTGTGGGTACCGGCAAGTACCGAAGTTTCGCCGAAATGGCCCGCTGCCACCAGGCCTCCGGCGCCGAGGTGGTAACTGTAGCGGTGCGCCGGGTGAATTTGACCGACAAATCCAAAGAGTCTCTGCTCGACTATATCGACCGCTCCAAGTTCTTCATTCTGCCCAATACCGCCGCCTGCTACACCGCCGACGAGGCCATTCGCACGGCGCGGCTGGGACGCGAGGTGGGGCTGTCTCACTGGGTGAAATTGGAGGTGATCGGCGATCAGAGGACGCTGTTCCCCGATAACCAGGGCTTGGTCGAAGCCACTCGCGTTTTGAGCAAAGAAGGCTTCGTAGTGCTGCCTTACACCAACGACGATTTGGTGAATGCCAAACGCCTGATCGACGCCGGCGCTGCCGCGGTGATGCCCTTGGGAGCCCCCATCGGCAGCGGCCTGGGAATTCAGAACCTGACCAACCTGCGCATCCTGCGCGAAATGATTACGGAAGTGCCGCTGATTGTGGATGCGGGCGTGGGTACGGCGTCCGACGCCGCGATCGCCATGGAGCTGGGCTACGAGGGAGTCCTCATGAACACCGCCATCGCCGAGGCCGAGGACGCGGTTCAGATGGCTACTGCCATGAACCTCGCGATACAGGCCGGCCGCCACGCGTTTCTCGCGGGACGCATGCCGAAGAAACTCTACGCCTCAGCCAGCAGTCCGCTGGCGGGAGTGGTGCGCTAGGTTTCACTTCACCAATTTGATCAGCACTGGATAGGGATCGATAGCGCTGCCCTGCCACCAATGTTTTTCAGGCCCTAAACGGAATATCGCAAAGTGCAGGTGAGGCGTTTGCGGAGGCGCATTGCCGGTGGTGCCCACATAGCCGATGACCTCCCCACGTCGGACGGTCATGCCTTCGGTGAGGCCTTCGGCGTAGCGCTGCAGGTGGGCGTAGTAATAGCAGAACACGCCTTCCTCATCGAATTCGTAAATCGT
>JBDTTL010000276.1:0-6708 GCA_039930665.1 Acidobacteriota bacterium | reverse complement strand
TCTTTTATTTCTATTTTTTATTTTAGTCAAAGTTCTGTTGCAGAAAAAAATCTACGTACGGCTTCCGGCCCGCCGCCACCATTTGGGCCGCCAACACATGATAGGTGTCCCCGAACGCCAGGGGCCATTGCGAGATCAGAATCGCCAGCGTAAAAACGACGGCCAAGCTTGCTGAGAGGCCTATATCGAGCCGCCGACCGAGGCTAAGTGCGCCTGGATGCGGTCGACCGTCGCTCTCGGGGGGGCGAACCGCAGTTTCCATAAAGTGTCTATTTCACGTGCCCGTAGCCCAAAACTACAATCCCGTCGCGGGAATCGAAAGCAGAAATTCAACCGCGATGGCGACGCCGTCGCGAGTGGCCGCGCGGAATTCCAGCTCGCTAAGGCCGCCAGCAACGCCTGATCCGTTTCCGGCCTGATGGGCCGCACCATGCGCAGGCCCTCGAACTTCCCGTCCTTGTTCACCAGGCCATGCACCAGCACGTATTTCTGATAGGAAGGAAGCTTGATCGCGGGCTTCAACAGCTTGGTGGGATAAGGCGCCTTAACCGGCGCTCCCATCGGACCCAGCACCACCACCGGTCCGTTGCCGGATTGCGGTTTTTCTCCGGGTACGCAGAAAAATAAGGTCCAGTCGCGCGCGGTGCCCATCGACACGTACACCGAATAGATCGGACGTCCGCTCAAGAGGCCCCGGCTCTCCGGATACTGATCCACCGGCGAGGATTGCACTACTACAGCATCGAAAGTTCCCGTGGGCGGGCGGTTTATCGTAACCGAGCCCGGTGCGCTGCGCCCTGCTCCCGCGCCCGTCCCCACCCCTGTTCCCGCACCTGAGCCTGCGCCCGCTCCAGCCCCAGTGCCGGTTCCTTCCGAACCAGTCCCGCTGGCTGCGCTTGCGCCTGTCCCAGCCCCGTTCATGCCTATGCCGTTCGCCCCAGTACCGGCGCCTTTACTGCCCGGGCTCGCGCCATTACCGCCCACGATGGCCACCAGGTCTCCGTCGGGCAAGCCTCCCACCAGCGCCGCTCCGACGCCGTTTCCCACCGCCGCGCGGCCATTACCCGGCGCGAAGCCGCTGAGTATGGAATTACCGCTCGAACCCGAGGCGGCGGGCCCACTGCCGCTCGCCGCGCTGGAACTGGCTGCCCCGGCGCTCTCGGCGGACCGCGCACTGCCGTTCCCCGTGGAACTACTCCCGGGCGCGTTGCCCGAGGCCGCCGCTGGGCCGCTCGATTCGTGCGGCAGTTGAGCGATGTTGCCCGGAGGCACAACCACCTTGTCGCTGAAGGGAATCGGATGGTCGTTCATCGACAAAACCGTCAACGGATCCCCCACCGGTGCGGGCGGCTGCTGCACCAGTTCCAGCGCGGGTGTCGCGATGATATCGGGCGCTTGTGCCGGCGTCGGCGGAGTTCTGCGTCCTGGAGCCTGGAAAGGCTTGGGAATCTTGCGCATCTGCTTTAGGTCCGTGAACACCCGGAAGTTCGGCAGCGGGGTGGGCGGAGGCACCAGATTCGGCGGCGACAGCGGCTGGATCAAAGTCTGCGTGGCGGTTGGTGTGGGGCGCACTTCGGGAGGGATGAAGGCGCGCGCCTCCTGCCTCAAAGAGCGGATCTTTTCGGGAACTGGCGCCGGCGCCGGATTCTTAGCCGCCGCCGGACTTGGCTCGGGAGCGGGAGTACTCGCCTGAGTGGAAGCTGGTGTCGGGCGCGGCTCGGAGGCCGCTGTGCGCGCCGGCCTTGGCGAACGTCCCGCCGCTGCGGCGCGAGGAGCCGCAATTCCTCCGCTTCGTCCCTCGGCTAACGCCTTGCTATTTTGCAGGTCCTGTTTGCTCGGCAGCGGAGAACCGCTCGATCCGCTCAGCGAGCCGTCCAATTGCGCCACGTAGTACAGCTTGCCCCTGATGCGGATCTCGGTCGGCCGCCCGTTTCCGGCGAGTGCATCCGGCTCCACCGCGAGCGCCGGCTTATAGAACAACGCCGCGATCACCGTGCCGTGCAGCAGTATGGATAAAGCCAGGTTTCGCGGCGACGGTCCGGAGTACACTTAAACCATCCTACGCCGTTGGTATAGCACGCATTGAAATCTCCACCGCTTGTGCACCAGCCGGCGCCTTTACTCAGTGCCTTCGCTGGGCCTCGGTTCGGCTCACGCCGCGCCGCGCCACCAAAGAGCGGATTGGCCCCCCGGCGCTGCCATGTTCCCGGCGGCCGCCGAGGTTCTTCAAACCGAATAGCGCCAGCTCAAACCGGTCGCGCGCACCCACTTTTTCGTAGAGGGTCGTCAAGTAGGCCTTGACGGTGCCTTCGGAGATGCCCAGCGTTGTGGCGATTTCCTTATTCTTCAGCCCCTGCGTCAGCAGCGCCACCAGCTCGCTCTGCCGCTTGCTCAAGCTTACCGGCCGGTTGTTCAGCAGGTTCATGGTGAGCGAGCTCTCCATCCACAGCTCGCCGCGCGCCGAAATCTGCAAACACTCGAGGAAATGCGCCGGAGAGGCCGTGGTACTTAGAAATCCGCGCACGCCCAGCTCCACTGCATGATGCGCCATCTCCGTCGATACTTCGCGCGCCCACATCACAATGCGCGACTGGGGGGCAGCGAGTTGCAGTTCGCGAATCCCATTCAACTCCGCCGTCTCCTGGGTTAGGCCGCAAACCAATAGATCAGGCTGGTATCGCCGGGCCGACTGCAATAGGCCAGCATGGGTGCGGCAAACTTCCAGAAGGTTGATCCCGGGTTCTGACCCGAGCAGGGTCTTGAGGCCCACCTCAACCATCGGCTCGTCTGTCGAGACTAGAACAGATAGCATGTTCACAACATCGGCCCTCCGAGTTGCCGACATTAACTTTCGACATAGGTACCCCATCCGCTGGGCGTATCCAACTGTTTAGGTTAACCCCCCAAGTCTAGCAGATTTGCCAAATAATACCAGGGTTTACGCCCCAGAACAGTACGTCCCGCGAGCCGCTCGTGTCGATTTAGCCAAAAGATAGGTATACTTACCCCGAAACCCCGATTATCGGTGGATAAGATGGACTGGCTCACGCGGTTCGTGAGAGACGGCAGGACGGTCCTGGGATCGTCGCTTCCGCACGCCCCCTATCCTTCCCGTTTCCTTAGTTTGGGTTGTAGTACGACTGGTACTATACCTACCAAGGTAGGTAGAACGCTAACCCCCAACGGGAGTCTTGTGGTAACCCTTTGAATTCCCGTATCTTAGATAAATACTAAGCTGTAAGAAAGTCGGAGATGCAGATTAGCGACGAACGTTTTTCGGCGGAAGTCGAATTACCCTGTAAGATCTTCTGCGGCCCGGATTCCCTGTTGGAAGTTGCCGGCACAGCGGTAAACATTGGTCCCGCGAGTGTGAGGTTGCAGTTGGACTCGGTCGATGGCGTGTGGAAACCGCTGGTGGGAGAGTCGATCCGGCTGGAGTTGTTGTTGCCTGTGAAGAGCGCTCGCGCCAAGGCAAAATACTTGAGCGTTCGCGCGCGAGTGGCGGACGTGATCGATACCCCGGACGGCAAGCGCCGTCTGGAATTGCGTTTCCGGAAGCCGTCGTTCAAAGACCGGCTGAAGGAGGCGGGCGAGAAGGACAGCGCTGCGCCGGAGACCCCGCGAGCCGCGCATGCCAAGTGGCGGATGTAAAGGGTGCGTCGATGATGGATTTCAAAATGAAGACGACTTCAAAAAAAGCGCGCAGCGAGTCGGGCAGCTCCATTATCGAACTCGCCTTTCTAGCGCCGTGGATTTTCTTTCTGTTCGTAGGCATTTTCGATTTCGGATTTTACTCCTATGCGGCGATCTGCACTCAGAACGCTGCGCGCGCGGTAGCTCTGGCGTCGGCGCAGACCTCGACTGCGGGGGTCACCCCATGCAACGCAGCGCTGGGCGAATTGCGCATGCTTCCCAACGTTGGGTATTCGCCCTCTTCTTCGCGGTGTTCAGTCGTGATGGGCGCTCCATCGCTTACTCAATCGACCCCGGTGAACGTTTGCGTCGCTACGCTGACTGCCACCACCACTTCACCTTGCGGAGGAACAGGCCCACTAAGCGGCATCTCCTGCGGGGACTGCACCGGTTGGGGCGGAGGAACGCCGAGTCCCACGGCACAATCCATCCTTGCCGTTGTCTCCTATCAAACCATTCCGTTCGTGCCCATCCCGGGTCTCTTAACTGGACAGATGACGCTATCGCGCGGGGCTGAAGTGAGACGCACTACGCCATGAACCGATCCTGCAAAAATCGACGGAAGAGCGTGGGCCAGGCCCTGGTGGAATTTACTTTCGTTGGGATCCCCCTGATTTTCGTGTTGATCTCGATATTTGAGATCTCGCGTGGCATGTGGCTCTACCACACAATGGCATACTCGGTAAAAGCCGGCGTTCGCTTCGCCTCGGTTCACGGCATCAATTGCGTAGGTAGCGCTGGCAACCCGAATAACTGCACAGTGAACATGGGTCCGCCTGATACGGCGGGCACTATTCTTTATGTAATCCGCCAGGCGGCCGTAGGTCTCGACCCCGCAAAAACGAAGGTGGTCTTTTTCGCGTCCAGCGGTACAATCACAAACTGCACTTTGGCCGCCGGCTCCTGCTCCGGGACAGTGTGGCCCCTCGACGACGATACTTCTAATTCGGTGGGCCAGCCGATCAGGATTGACATCACAACCCCTTTCATTAGCGCGCTCGCAATGATATGGCCGGGGGCTAATGCCGTAAGGTTTACCAACGGTATATTGGGCGCAAGTTCTCAGGATTATGTCCAGTTTTGAGGGAACGCTATGAACACACGGAAAAGAAACTCGGGCGGACAGGCAATTGTGATGGTAACACTGGCCCTCTTCTCCATGGTGGGAATGATGGGCTTGGCAGTGGATTTAGGGTGGTCTTCGTTTGTACAAAAGCAGGCGCAAGCGGCTGCGGACTCTGCAGCCCTAGCTGCAGCACAAGAGGCGGTAACGCGTTTGGGTGTCAGCACCAACGTATCCGGCTTTAATTGTGGGAGTAGTGGCGTTGGCGCAGGTAAGATCGAGTGCACTGAGGCGCCTGGCGCGACTGCGCTGCAGTATTGCGGCAGCAGTGTAAACGCGACCAGTA
The DNA here is from genome assembly GCA_039930665.1 of Acidobacteriota bacterium. GTDB lineage: Bacteria > Acidobacteriota > Terriglobia > Bryobacterales > Bryobacteraceae > Palsa-187. The sequence continues at coordinate 1,606 of JBDTTL010000276.1, read as the reverse complement.
ACCTCAACGATGGGTGCCTCTATGCAAAGCGAAATGGCTTCCAATACGACGCTGCTGGCTCCAGGCAGATTGTGAGCATCCAGTCGGGCGACGCAACGGACACCAACGCCCCTCCTGGCGTAAAGCGAATATCGTACTGGGTTAGAGCGCGGACAATCCAGACTATTCCTCAATTGTTTTCATTCCTTGGAGGACACCTGACCGGGACCGTGGCCGCAAACGGGACAGCCGCCATTGCCGGCTCGATTACGCCAGGTAGTTTCTTCGGCATGAACCACGCCGGTGATTGCTGGAGTCTTCCCGGTGCTGCCGGGGTGAATTGCGGGATGGATTTGGATGCTCGGTCAACGGGAAAGGGCAAAACCGCATGCCCAGGTTCAGGCGGAGGCTATGGGCAAGCGTGCGCGCCCGCTGGTATCATCCTATCTTCTACGTGCAACTCCATCGCGGCAGGCTGCAGTCAGGCATGGGCTGGGAACGCAACTACCGGCAACGGAGTTGAAACTGGCTCCCTTGTCGTTATGGGAACAAATTCGAGTACCGGCGGGGCGACTCCAGGAGACTGGCACGACACCAGCGGTAACGCCGTAGCGCCGACATATTCGACGGCTAACGCGCAGTTCAAAGATCCCACAGCTCCGAACGGGCAACCGCCATTGCAGACAAGCAATCCGATCCCTTCTTGCGGGCTCTCGGGCGGGGCACTGAGTTCCGGTTCGCCAGTAGGGCCCTTTCAATATTACGCGTACAATACTCTCCTCAACGGCAAGCCGAAGCCGACCGGCGATCCAATCAAGATCAGCGGAACTGTAACTTTTTCCGCCTCAGGGACATGTCCTGGCGTTTCTTCTGGGGGTACATCCCAAGGCAGTTTCGCGAGCTATGTTTTTTATGGCGGACTAAATGTGACCGGGACGATGAACCTTACCTCCGGTCAATACGTGATGGCAGGGGTCAATTCAAGCCTGCCGAATTCCTCAGTGCTAAACGTCGACAAAGGTACCATACAACCCGGGGATGCGTCGGCCACCAGCACCGGCGCCATGTTTGTTTTCACGGACGGCGCCTACCCAGGACTGGGAGGAACGCAAGCACAGGGAAACAGCGGTACCGGACAAATAACCAATTTACCGAATTGGCAGTCGATGCCAGCGCTGTACCAAGGGAACCTGGATTTTAAGAACCCGGACATTACCATGAGTGGAGTTGTGAATAGCTCTGTGGGCGGCAGTGGCCTCCCCGCGTCGATGAACGCCTACACGGGAATCGTTTGGTGGCAAGATCGCCGAAACGCGATGGTGGAGTACAACCAAAATCCTGCTCTTGCACCGAACTGTCCAAATTGTACGGGAGACGATGGCACGGTCGTCGGATGTGTTGATCGAACGGCGGCGGGGTGCACGCTCTCACAGACGACTGCGGAGATTGTTACCGACAACCACGTTACAAGCACTTCGCCGGGCCAGACGCTAGATCCAGGAAACGGCACATTAAATTTAAGTGGCGTCTACTACCAGCCGCGCGGCGCATGGCTGCGATTGGTCCATGGCACAGGTTTAGGTAGTGGCAGCCTTCAGACTGTTACGGGATCGTTGGATCTTTCTAC
>JBDTTL010000275.1:0-6726 GCA_039930665.1 Acidobacteriota bacterium | reverse complement strand
GCAATCGCTAGCGATCGACGTTATGGACTACTTGTGGAGCCCCTGGAGGTACCAGTATGTCTCGACAGCGGGCATAGTTCCCCTGCGGGAAGACTCCTGTTTTTTTTGCCGTATCGCCGCGAACCCCGAGGAAGACGCCGTGAACCTGGTGGTGCTGCGCGCCGAACGAAGTTTCGTCCTGCTGAACCGCTATCCGTATTCAAGCGGTCACTTGTTGATCGCGCCCTACGCGCACAAGGCTACACTCGATGAAACAGAAGTTCCGACGCTCGAAGAGATGATGCGCTTGGCGCAGCGCTGCGAAGCGGCCCTGCGGCGAGTTTACCGGCCGGACGGCCTGAATTTCGGCTTCAATATCGGGCAAGCCGCTGGCGCGGGCGTCGGCGGGCATATACACATGCATGGCTTGCCGCGCTGGTCGGGCGACACTAGCTTTATGACTACCGTGGGCGAAACCCGGGTGCTTCCCGAAGAACTGACCACTACCCGTCAGAAGCTGGCGGCGGCTCTGGCCGATCCCCGTCCGGCCGATTCGACAGAATAGCCGGTGAGCGCTTAAGGCTTGCCGCTCGCGGCTTTTTGGTTTTCCGAGTCCCAGGACCGCTGCCGGTGGGATCGACAATGATACTCAACCAGCCCGCGGCCGGCACTTCGTTGACGTCCTTCGACTCCGATCATTGTATACGTGAAACCGGGGCCCATCTGAACATCCTCCGGCTTCCAATCGAATAGTGCTCCATAAAAACTCTTGGCCTTGTCGACATCTGTCGTTGCCAGTTCCACTTGCACGAAAAGGGTTTGCCTTGATGCGATTTTTTCGAACGAATTGAGTACGGCGACCTGGCGGTCAAACCGCCAAGGTCACGCCCCCATTGGATAGATGCCCGTGGGAGTCGAAATTCTACAAAGGATTAGCATGCCATTTTTCCCGACGCCGAAACAGTGTATGGGGGGGCGCATCGGCAAGGGAATTACCGACTCCGCTGCGCTTATCCTTAGAGTTGATTCCAAAGACCGAGTTGACTCTGAAGACGCAGCAGCGAATTGCACGCGCGCTAGCCGCCTGGTGCCTGGTGTTCCTGGTGGTGCTCGCCGGAAGACCGTCGTTTACCAACGCCTCACTGCCGGTGCGCGGAGTCGCCGACCCGGTGGTAGCGCTGCAAATAGCCCGTAACGCCGATGAAGTGGAAGCCGTCCTCGCCGATGCCCCCAGCGCGGATCGCGAAGTGATGCGCGTTAAGCAATACGTTGACTTCGCACTGATTGCCGGGTACCTGGCACTAGCGTTCCTGATCTCCGCGGCACTTTTCTCCACGCGCCGCCTCCTGGCTTTGACTATTGGAGGCGTAGGCCTGCTCGCGGCGGTCGCCGACGTTCTCGAAAACCTGGACACGCTGCGGATCGTGAATCTGAACTTGAGCCAACTTACTCCTGCGATGCTGAATGCACTCCGCTTCACCAGCTTCACCAAATGGATTCTGCTGGCAGGCGCCGTCGCGCTACTCGCGGCGGTCACGCTGGCGCGGAAGCAATGGTATCTCCGAGCCGCCGGCTTCCTCGGTCTGGCGGGCGCGATACTCACGGTCGCCGGGCTTTTCTACAATTCGATTCTGGTGTGGGGCGGGCTGCTCATGTTCCTCGCGCTGTTATTGACCGCTGTTACGCTTAGAGAGTTGACATATGAATCCGCTTCTTGAAATCTCCTTTCGTGTTCCGTTCGACCAGATTCAAGCCGCGCAAGTCGAGCCGGCCATCGACGAACTGCTGGCCGATGCGGGACGCCGCCTGACGGAAACCATCGCCAATCCCGAGCCGCTGCACGCACTCGATACCATGACCGAGCGCCTGGATTACGCGATGAACGTGGTTCGGCATCTGGAGAGCGTCGCCACCACGCCTGAACTGCGAGCCGCGTTCAACGCGGTCCAGCCCAAAGTGAGTGCGTTTTATTCCAGCCTGCCCCTCAATGAAGACCTATGGAAGGCGATCCAGCGCTATGCCTCGACCGCCGAGGCGCGATCGCTGACGGGCGCCATGAAGCGGTATCTCACCAAGACTGTCGATTCGTTCAAGCGCCACGGCGCGGACTTGCCTCCCAAAGGTAAGATGCGGCTGAAGGAGATCGACGTCGCGCTCACCGAAGTTACCACCAAGTTTTCCGAGAACGTGCTGGATTCAACCAACGCTTTCGAATTGCTGATCGAAGACGAAAAACAGCTTGCAGGATTGCCTCCCGCCGCCGTGGCTGCCGCGCGCGCGTCCGCGGAATCCAAGAGCAAGCCCGGCTGGCGCTTCACGCTGCACGGGCCCAGCTACGTCGCATTGATGACCTATCTCGACGACGCCGGCATTCGCGCGCAGGTCTGGCACGCCTACAACACGCGGGCCACGGCCGAGCCGCATGACAATCGCAAGCTGCTGGCGCGGATTCTGGAATTGCGCCAGGAGAAAGCGCGATTGCTCGGCTTCCGCGACTTTGCGGACCTGGTGCTCGACGACCGCATGGCCCACACCGGCGACACCGCTCAAAAGTTTTTGGACAACCTGCGCGTCCGCACCGAGCCGCGGTTCCGCGACGAGAACGCCGCGCTGGAAGCTTTCGCGGGACAGAAGATGGAGCCGTGGGACATCGGCTACTGGGCGGAGAAGCAGCGCGCCGCTCTCTATGACTTCGACGAAGAGGCGCTGCGGCCCTACTTTTCACTACGGAATGTCGTGAATGGGATGTTCGAAATTTTCGGTCGCATTTTCGGCATTTGCGTCGAGGAAGAAAGTGGCGTGCCGGCGTGGGATGCGGAAGTCAAGTGTTATGCAATTCGCGACGCCGCCAGCGGCGTCAACCTGGGCTCGTTCTATGCCGACTGGTTCCCACGTGAGAACAAGCGCGGCGGAGCCTGGATGGATTCCCTGCTCACCGGTAACCCCACCGCCGAGAACCCGGCGGAGCGGCGTCCGCATCTGGGCTTGATCTGCGGTAACTTGACGCCGCCGGTGGACGGCAAGCCAGCGCTGCTGACGCATCGGGAGGCCGAGACTATCTTTCACGAGTTCGGCCACCTGCTGCATCACTTGCTGAGCCAAGTGGAGGTACGCAGCCTCGCCGGAACCAGCGTCCCCTGGGATTTCGTCGAACTGCCTTCGCAGATCATGGAAAACTGGTGCTGGGAGCGCGAATCGCTGGATCTTTTCGCTAAGCAGTGGCAAACCGGTGAGCGCCTGCCTGAAGAGCTGTTCCAGAAAATGAAACGGGCGAAGACCTTCCGCGCCGCCAACACGCAGATGCGCCAGTTGGGATTCGGCGTAGTCGACCTGGCGCTGCATCGCGCCTGGGACGGCCAATCCGACGTGGTGACATACGCCCGTGAGAGTCTGACGCCGTTCGCAGCAGTGCCGCTGCCTGAAGACTACGCCATGATTGCCGGTTTCACGCACCTGTTCTCGAGTCCGGTGGGATATGGCGCCGGCTATTATTCCTACAAGTGGGCTGAGGTGCTGGACGCCGACGCCTTCACGCGCTTCCGCCGGGAGGGCGTGTTCAACGCGAAGGTAGGTCGGGATTTCCGAGAGAAGATTCTGGCGCGCGGCGATAGCGAAGATCCGGCTGTGCTCTACCGCTCGTTTATGGGACGCGATCCGGACCCTAACGCTTTACTCGACCGCTTTGGTCTGCGCTAGCCCGCGGCCTCAGCCTAGCGCGGATCGGGCGCCACGAACAGCGAAAAATGCGCCAGCATGCGGCCCATGAAGCTATCGTGCTCCGACAGGCTCACCCACGAGACGCGCTGCTCATCGTCGTTATCGGCAAAGAACCCAATGCCACCGCGCTTCAGCCGCCCATCCGTCCAGGTGCTGATGACTTGGCCGTTCAGGTAGGTTATAAACCGCTCGTCCTGTACTGCTACGCGCACGATGTAATCTTTGCCGCGTTCGAGCGTAATGGGCAGTGGAAGCTGAACCCGATCGAACTCATGGCCGTTCAACATTGCATAGTGGATCAGGCCGGCGTTTGGCTGCGAACCAGATCTGGTAATCACGATCTTCGCGGCATAGTAGTGGGCCGCGTTGGTGGCGCGGAAGGCCCAGCTCAAACTGTGCTTTTCAATCTGGCCCTGGAACTCCATCTGATAGTTCTGCAATTTAGTCGAACGGTCCCAGATGCGCAGGCTGCCGGGAGCGATTAATGTGGGAGCCGTGGGAATCTTCCAGTCATGCGGGTCGTCGACGTGCGTGGAGGTCTTGAGCGACGCGATGGTCCAGTCGCCTAGCCCGGTCCGGAAATCCTGATGCAGCGTGATCGGAGCGCTGTCCCGGACTAACTCCCCAATGCTAGTGGCAGCGCGCCCCAATAGACCTTGCCGCGTGCCGGGATCGGCCGAGCCGGCAGGGAAAGCGCTGGCGCGCGGCGCGGCTCCATTTCCGGGCAGCATCAGCATAGCGACGAGCAAGACGCCTAGGGTGAGAAACGCGAAAACCGAAGCCGTCTGGCTGGAACTGCTTTGGCTCGCTACCTTTTTGCGGGTGTTCGCTACCGACCAAATCTCGTGGTCGTCCTCTTCTTCCCGGACAGCATTGGCCGAGCATAGGCGAGCCTCTTGGCGATGTTCGGCCGAGCAGTATTGCCGGTCAACCATCGTGCGCAGCCAACTGATTTCCTTACCGCACAGAAAGCACATCATAAAAGCAACGTGACACCAAACTCAACAGCCCGATTTTAACAGGTAGCGCTGGAGAAACCACCGTACTAGGTAAAGAAACGCTAGGGGTCTGACACATCCACCCGGGCCATTCTAAGGGAGAGACCTTAGCTAAGGCCCCCACAAACTGCCGCAGGTTCCGGCCGCCGCCGTATAGTATGTTTCGTCAAATTCCCAAGATGTTATAGCCGAATTTGCGGGTAGTGGCGTTACTGCGCTCCGACCGCTGGGTACTCACGAATCAAGCGACAAACGGTAGCCAACCCCCGGCTCGGTCTGCAGGTAACGGGGGCGCGCCGGATCGCGCTCCAGCTTACGGCGCAACTGGGCCACATATACCCGCAGATATTGCGATTGCTCGGTGTGCTGCGGCCCCCAGACTTCGTTCAGTAATTGCCGTTGCGTTACCACCCTGCCGGCGTGTTTGATCAGCACCTGAAGCAGCTTGTATTCGTTGGGCGTCAAGTGGACTTCCTCACCGCGCACCATAATGATGCGCTTTTCGAAATCGGCTTCGACGTCTCCGAAGCGGATTACCGTCTCGGCTCCACTGGGGGACGAAGGGGCGGCTCGCCGCAGCGCGGCTCGGATGCGCGCCAGCAGCTCTCCTACAGCGAAAGGCTTGGCGACGTAGTCGTCCGCACCCAAATCCAGTGCGGCAATTTTATCTTTTTCCTGCCCGCGCGCCGAGAGCACCACGATGGGCATGTGGCTCCACTGGCGAATCCCACGGATCACAGCGAGCCCGTCCTCGTCCGGCAAGCCCAGGTCCAGCAGCACCAGATCGGGCTGTCTGGCGGCGGCCTGCGCGGTGCCTTCTTCCGCGGTGAGGGCTTCGTGATACTGATAGTCCTCCGCTACCAGCGCCGCTCGCAGGAAGCGGCGAATTTGTGGATCGTCTTCAATTAGAAGCAGCGAAGCCTTCATTGGGGGCGGCCATCCAGCGGGAGTCGGATGCGAAAGATGGCGCCGCCGCCTTCGCGGTGCAATGCCTCGATCGTGCCGCGGTGCGCCACAACGATCGCCCGGCAGATGGCGAGACCCAGTCCGGCGCCGCGCACACCTTTGGAGTTTCCCCGATAGAATTTTTCGAACAAACGCTTTTCGTCCCCCATGGCGAATCCCGCGCCGCGATCGCGAACTTCCAGTTGAACCGCCGCCGGCACGACTGTCGCCACGATTTCGATGGCGCCGCCCGGCGGACTGTATTTAGCGGCGTTTTCGATCAGATTGACCAGCACTTGACCCAGTAAGACATCATCTGCGTACACCAACGGCAGGTCTTCGGGAACCACAGCCGTCACCTCGCGCCCAGCCAACTGGGGCTCCAGGCGCTCCAGCGCCGCGCCCACAATTTCCTCCAAAGGATACAGATCGCGCCGCAGTTCCACGCCGGATTCCAGGCGAGTCATATCCAGCAAGTTGCCCACCAGCCGGCTCAATCGCAAAGCTTCTTCGGAAATGCTTTCGAGCAGCTCGTCGCGCACTCCGGGAGCCAGCCGGTCTCCCTGCCCACGCAGCGTGGAGGCAGCGCCGGTGATGGAAGCCAGCGGGGTCCGCAAGTCATGCGAGACCGCGCTCAGCAGCGAACTGCGCATCTCTTCGGTTTCCATTTGCATGCGGGCATCGTCCGCCGCATTCTGGCTCAGCGTCCGCTCGATGGCGAGCGCAGTTTGATTCGCGAACAGATCCAGCAGGTGATGCCGATCGGCGTTCAAGGCGTCGCCTTGGGGCCCCGGCAGAATCGCCATCACGCCCACAATCCGTCTGGCACCCTTCAGCGGCACGTAGATTGCAGCGGCTCCCGGAAAACGCTCCATTCCTTTACCCACCTTGCGGCCGTGATCGAAGACTTCCTGCGCGATATCCTCTTCTGCGGTCGAAATCAACAGACGGTCGGAGGTGCGCTTGCGAAATGAAATCCGTCCGTCCTCGGGAAGAAAGATAGTCACGGGCGAGCCAAATACTTCTTCAGCCACCTCCGCGGCGGCCAAGGCGGCGTCAAACACACGAGTCTTCGGGGAGAGCCGGC
>JBDTTL010000274.1:0-6761 GCA_039930665.1 Acidobacteriota bacterium | reverse complement strand
TGTTTCGATCCGCTCGATGCTGGAGCGCGCCACACCGGATTCGCTGGTGCTGATCGATGAGCTTGGCCGCGCGACGGACCCGGAAGAAGGCGGAGCGCTGGGCGTAGCCGTGCTCGATGCCTTCCGCTCGCGCGGCGCGTTTACGGTGGCTTCCACCCACTTGCTGGCGCTCAAGCTTTACGGAGCCTCGACCGCGGGAGTCCGTAACGGTTCCATGGGTTTCGACGATGCCACGCTCGAACCCACTTATGTTTTACGGCTCGGTGCGCCTGGAAAATCCGCGGGTCTCGACATAGCCAGCCGTCTTGGCCTCGACCCCGCTCTGATCCAGGATGCCCGCGCCCGCATGACCACCACCGAGCGCGACATCGCATACTTTCTGAGCGAAATGCATCAACGCCTAGATGCGATCGAGAAAGACCGGGGCGCTGTTGCCGAGAGAGAACGTGCGCTCGCCCTTCGCGAGCAGTCCCTCGAGCAGAACTGGGAAAAGAAGTACGCGACGAAGATCCGTGAACTTGAACAGCGCGCCTCCGAGCTATCCGTGCAATTCGAGAAGCAAGCTCAGGAGACAATCGGCGACCTCAGCCAGAAAGCCCGCGTGAAGATCGCTAAGACGCGCCGCGAGTTCCAGGAGGCAGTCGAAACTGCGATTGAGAGCACACGCCCGCACGCTGCGCTTTCAACTGCGCCGTCCCGGCTGAAAATGACGGAGGGTGCGCGCGTCCGTCTCAAGAACATTCGCCAGCCCGCTACGGTACGCCGCATTCTCGCCAATGGATTCCTGGAAGTGGACGCCGGATTTCTGCGAATGCAAGTCGCGGCGACGGATGTCGAGGAAGTCTTGCCGCCTGTCGGTTCCGCCGCCGCTCGCCCCCCTGTTTCCTTCCGCCAGGGCCCGAGCTTCGACGGCTCCTTCCGCGAAATCAACCTCATCGGCCAGCGTGCCGAAGCAGCCTGTCAGCAGGTGGATAAGCTTCTCGATAGCGCCGCTCTTGCCGAAGTCGACCGCATTCGCATCATCCACGGCCATGGCATGGGAATCTTGAAGCGCGCCATCGCTGACCTTCTGGCACGCCACCCGCACGTCGAAAAGTTTTACGTTGCCCCGCCGGAGGAAGGCGGCTCGGGAGCAACGATCGTAGAGTTGAAGACTTAAACCGAGTTGAAAACATGAACCGCGAATGGGTTCGAAACTACTGCGTGTCTCTGCCGCGCGCCACCGAACAGGTGCTGTGGAAAATTGATCTGGTCTTCAAGGTCGGCGGCAAGATGTTCGCAATCCTGGTGCTGGAACCGCACCCGACTTGTCTGGCTTTCAAGTGCTCGCCGAAAGATTTCGACGATCTAATCGAGCGTCCGGGAATCATTCCCGCACCCTACGCCGCGCGAGCAAAATGGGTTGCGCTGGAAGCGTTCGACGCTCTGCCGCGCAAGGAATTGGAATTCCAGTTAAAACGCGCCTATGAACTGGTTTTTGCGAAGCTGCCAAAGAAAACGCAGCGCGAATTGACTGGCTGAGCTAAGCCGCTTTTGCCGGCGCGGCCGCTGCGGCAAGTTCCTGCTGTCGCTGCCAGGCAAGCTTGCCCTTGTATTCTTCCCACAGTGTGCTGAAGCCGGCCCAGTAATAGCCGCCTACAAACAGCAGTTGGAAAGGCACTGCCAGGTAGTTATAGGATTCAATCGCAAACGCCGTCATCCCCAGGAAGTACGTGCCGACTGCTAACTCTGCGTACGGCAGCCAGCCGCTGCGTCTCCGGTACTGGATGTTCTCCAGCTTCACCTTCCGTGTCCCGCCAATCGCGTACTTCGGAGTGCGCGCGAAACTCGTCTGATAGCCCAGGAGCGCCTCTATTACGGAACGCGAATTGATGATTGTAAGAGCCACACCGGCGGCCATCAAGGCCGGCAGAAACAGGAACGCCCTCTTCCAGGTCTTAGGAAATATTTCCCGGTGCGCCACCACATAGAATGCAGAAATTGACCAGAACGACGCAATGATCAGCGGCAGGTCGATGGTCAGCATCTGGAACCAGCCCATATAAAAACGCACGATCATTACGGGCAGCATCAGCGCGCTCACGATGATCATCAGCGGGTAAGAGATATTCGGCGTCAGGTGGAAGAACGCCTCCACCTTCACTTTCCGCGGCACGTCCGATTTTAGAATGGTTGGCAGAAGTTTGATCGCCACCTGTGTCAGACCCTTGGCCCAGCGCGATTGCTGCACCTGGAAGCCGTAGGTCTCCACCGGCAGTTCCGACAGGCACTCGATCGAAGGCACGTACACAAACTTCCAGCCCTTCAACTGCGCCCGATAGCTGAGATCCGAATCCTCGGTGAGCGTGTCATGCTGCCACCCGCCCGCGTCGTCTATCATGGAGCGCCGCAGAATCCCCGCCGTCCCATTGAAGTTGAAAAACCGCCCGCCACCCGACCGCGCCACGTGCTCCAGCACAAAATGGCCGTCCAGCAACATGGCCTGCACTTCGGTCAGCAAATTATAGTGACGATTCAAATATCCCCAGCGCGTCTGCACCATCCCAACTTTAGGGTCCGCAAAGTAATCCACCGTGCGCCGCAGGAAGTCCACCGGGGGAATGAAATCGGCGTCGAAAATCGCTACGATCTCACCGGTGGCGGTCTTCAATCCATTTTGTAGCGCGCCGGCTTTGTAGCCGTGGCGATGGGTCCGATGGATGTATTCAATCGGCAGCCCCGATGCCTGATACCCGGCAACCAGTGCCTTGGTAAAAGGATCCGTCTCGTCAGTCGAATCGTCTAAAACCTGAATTTGGAGCAACTCCCGCGGGTAATCGATCTTGCTCGTCTCTTCCAGCAACCGCTCGACCACGTATTGTTCGTTGTAAAGCGGCAGTTGGATGGTCACCCGCGGTAATTGTTCGAACTTTTGCGGGGCTTCCACCGGCATCTGCTTGCGGTACTTCATGTAGCCGCGAATCATGTGGTACCGATGCAGGCCGTAGAACGAAAGCACGATCAGCACCGCGAAATACGGCACCAGAATCGCGTAATCGAAGGGCTGGAGCCGGTAGATGTCCGTGAAGGTGTCGTCGAACAGGGCGTCGACCAGCTTGCCGGCGCCCGAGAAAATACTGCTTGCCAACAGGAATCCGGGTGTCGTCAAAAAGATCGGCATGAGCGGGCGACTAACTATGATCTTAGCAATTCTAGGGCCTCGCCGAGAGACTTCACCCTGGCTATGACGCCACGGCCAGATCTCCGAGCCGTCGGCTCCCTATCCCAAGGCTTCGTGAAAGGCTTTCTTGCCCGTGAGCACGGCGATCAAGTCGGATTCCGGGTGATGGTTCATGTGCTCGCTCACCACGTTCGATAAGCTATGCTTCACGGCCCCCGCCGAAAGATCCACCGGAATCGCGTGCGGGTCTCCGAACAAGCTGGGAGTTTCAGCAGCTACGTTGGTAATCGCGCAACAGCGGTCCTGCCACACCCGGATGCCGAAATGGCTCTTAAGTACCTGGCGGCCGGTGCCGTAATCCTGCCAGTAATCGATCGAAGCGCGATCCGCGCTGACGGTCCTCATAATCTAGCGCTTGGTTTTAAGGAGCGTCAGGACTTCGGCGCGCTGTTCCACGCTCAAGCCCCACATCTCGGCGCCGTGCGACCGGCCGATCAACACATTTCCGGACACATCGTCAAACAGGGCGTTGGCTTTGAAGCGTCGTCCGTCCTCATTTACCTGAGCCGTGTAGCCGTCGCCCAGTTGCGGGTCGTAGGCTTCAAAGTGTCCGCCTACTTCCTGGCGCGATTGCTGAAAGCAGATGGGGCCGTTGGATTTGGTAACGCCACAGGTCCCATCGACCGCGACCAGGATGTATTCGTGTACTTTTGCCATGTAGTTTCGTGAATGACCCTAGTAGCGGTTGCCGCGGCGAGCCCCGCCATAGCCGCCCCCGCCAGTGCGTTCGGTTTTCGGCCGCGCTTCGTTGATGGTCAGGGCGCGTCCGTTGAGTTCGGTGCCATTGAGGGCGGCGATTGCGTTCTCCGCTTCGGCATCGCCGGTCATTTCGACAAAGCCAAAGCCCTTCGGCTGGCCTGTGTCGCGGTCGGTGACGATGCTGACGCGCTCCACGGTTCCATAACCTTCGAACATGGACCGCACTCCGTCTTCGGTAGCGGTGAAGCTGAGGTTTCCCACAAAGATGTTCTTCATTGTCTGCCTTTCGAATGTGCTGAGCTGCGAATCGCGGCAGGAGTCGAAAGGGAGCGGATTGTACCGGACGATGCGATAGATGCCAAAATCAGCGGGCCCGTAAACTACAGTCCTATAGTCGCACGAACCAGCAGGTGAACGGGCGCTCTGCTTGCAGGCCAACCTACATACTGCGGTACAAACTCTTATACCGCAGCGCCGCCGCATCCCACGAAAAATCTTGGGCCATGCCGCGGCGCATCCGTTCCAGCCAGCGCGGACCGTCGGACCAGGCCTCTAGCGCCTCGCGAATCGCTCCCAGCAGCGCCTCCGGAGTATACTCGGTGAACTTGAAGCCGGTAAGCTCGTCTACCGTATCTTCCAGGCCGCCGGTCGCGCGGACGATAGGCACCGTGCCGTAGCGCAAGCTGTACATCTGGCTTAAACCGCAAGGTTCGTACCGGCTGGGCATCAGGAACATATCGGCGCCGGCTTCGATGCGGTGCGCGAGTCCGTTGTCGTAGCCAACCTGAACGCTGAATTTCTCGGGATGAGTCGAGGCCATCTTGCGGAACATCTCTTCAATCGGAGCCTCACCCGACCCCAGCACCACCATGGCAAGATGCATCTCGGCCAGCTCAGCTGCGATCCCACCCACCAGATCAAAACCCTTCTGTCCCGCGAAACGCGAGACGATCCCGATCAACGGCCGCGTCTCATTGAGCGGCAGTCCCACTTCTTCCAGCAGTGCGCGCTTCGCCAGCCGCTTGCCCGAGAGATCCCGTGCCGAATAAGGGTAGCGTCCATAAGGATCGGTGTCGGGACTCCACTCGGCATAATCCACGCCGTTGAGAATCCCCGTGATCCTCGCGGCGCAATCGCGCAACACGCCATCCAGGCCGTGGCCGTATTCCGGAGTCTGGATTTCGCGGGCATAAGTAGGGCTCACCGTGGTAATCGCGTCCGACCACACGATCCCGGCTTTGAGAAAACTCAGGCCTCCCCAGAATTCCAGCCCAGCCGGGTGAAACAACGCCGAACTCAGCCCCAGCTCGCTGAGAACCGTGGCCGGGAAGTTGCCCTGGTATCCCAGGTTGTGGATGGTGATGATGGATTTTGCGCCTACGAAGTCGGGATCCGAACCGTAGCTCTCGCGCAGATACGGAGCCAGCAGGCCACCCGGCCAATCGTGCGCGTGGAAGATGTCGGGCCGAAAAATGCTCCGGCCAATTTCGAGCGCGGCTTGGTTCAGCAGCGCAAAACGAATGTGATTGTCGGCGTAGGCAGTCACGCCGTCATCGCTATAAACGCCGGCGCGCGCGTAGAGCGGCGGGCAATCGACAAACAGGTAGCGCACACCTTCACGCTCCACTTGATCGATCGCTACGGTGAACGCATTCGGGCCCACCGAGAGCCGCATGCCATCCGCAATCCGTGTGGACGCATCCAGCCGGACGCTGCCGTAGCGCGGCATTACCACCGCTACCTCTTCGCCGAGTTTCGCGAGTGCCGGCGGCAATGCGCCTAGAACATCGGCCAGCCCGCCCGTTTTCGCAAAGGGCTCGGCTTCCGAAGTAATCATCAGGATTCGCGACATAGCAGATGCTTCTGCACCTTACCTAGCGCGTTGCGCGGCAGCTTGTCGATGGATTCAAACCGTCGCGGAATCTTGAAGGACGCAAGTTTTTCGCGGCAGCGCATTTCGAGCGGCCCGGAATCGCCGCTTCCGCTCTTCCAAACCACATACGCCACCGGGATTTCGCCGCGTACTCGGTCGGCCTCCGCCACCACCGCCGCTTCCGCTACCTCCGGTTGCTCCATCAGGAATTCCTCGATCTCTCTCGGATAAATGTTGAACCCGCCGGATATGATGAGGTCGCTCTTGCGGCCGCTGAGTGTGATGTAGCCGTCCGCGGCGCGCGATCCGATGTCACCGGTCTTGAACCAGCCATCCACGAACGCCGCCCGCGAAGCCTCTTCGCGCTTCCAATATCCGGCGAAAACGTTAGCTCCTTTCAGCCACAGCTCTCCAGTCTCGCCGTCGCCAACCGGGTTACCATCGGGTCCGACGATTTTCACAACGACGCCGGGCAGCGGAAAACCCACGCTTCCCGGCCGCCGCTCGCCTTCATACGGATTTGACGTGTTCATCAGCGTCTCGGTCATGCCGTAGCGTTCGAGAATAATGTGGTCGAAGAGCGCCCGGAATTCTTCGAGAATCTGTGCCGGCAAGGGCGCCGACCCGGATACGAACAGGCGTATGCGTGAACCAATCTCGCGGGCTTGCGCCGGAGGTGTATCGAGCAAGCGCACATACATCGCGGGCACGCCGAAAAACAGCGTTGGCTTGAAGTCCAGGAATTGCGTCACCGCAATCGTGTGATCGAAGCGCTCCAGCAGGCGCATGCGGCACCCGGTCATCAGCCAGGAGTGCAGTCCATTGCCGAGCGCGTGCACGTGGAATAAGGGAGGCGCCAGCAGCAAACGATCGGCAGGCGTGATCTTCCAGGCCTCGATCAAACTCGCCCCGTTCACTGCGAAATTATTGTGCGTCAACATCGCGCCCTTCGAGACGCCCGTGGTTCCG
>JBDTTL010000273.1:0-6813 GCA_039930665.1 Acidobacteriota bacterium | reverse complement strand
TTTGCCCCGCAGGCTTTTCAAGTCCAGCTTGCTGCCGTCGAGCGCAGCCAGCGTGAAGTTCATGGGGTCCGTCACGCCCAGATTCGGATCCAGCTTGCGCAGTTCGTTTACGCGCTTGGCCAGAGTTTCCGCTGTGCGATCATACCCCGCCAGGACCTCGTCGCCCAGGCCCGTCTCCGATCCGTTATGCAGCTTGCGATACAGCTCGCCCAATCGCTTGCGATCCGCGGCCCGATTATCACCGGCCTGCGGGTCGGCAATCGCAAACGCATCTGCCAGCCGCTCGATGGCTTCCTGGTGGTTCCCTTGAAGCTCCAGCGCCTCTGACCATTCGCGAGCCGACGCCTCATCCGGATAGGCGATATACGCCAGCGCCGCCGTGCGCCGCGCCTGGTCATAGTCACCCAGGATGCGGTTCGCACGAGACTCGTAGAGCAGCGCGCGGGCCAGAGCCTGGTCGTGATCGTCCTGATTTTTAACAGCATCGTAGCCGGTCGGAACGGGCACCCGGATCACGTAATTCTCGAAACGCTTCGCATAGTCCAGCGCGCGCGTCGCATTGTCTTTGCTCCCGGTGATGAGCAGCGCTCGCGAAACCCGGTCCAGCAGCAGCACGTCGTTGGGTGTGGCCGTCAACGCCGGCTCACCGTAGCGGATGATGCGGGCGTCGTCGCGGGTCTCCACAGCTGCCTTCGCGAGCAAATTGAAGATGTCCGGGCGCAGCGGCGTGTCGGGATACTTGCGGAGATGCGCTTCCAGGGCGCGAGTAATATCGTAGCCACTGGTGTTGGCTTCCTTGATCGCCTCCGCCAGTTCGTGCTTCTCCGCATCCGTCGCCACCGGAGCCGGTACCTGCGCCAGCACCGCCGTGCAAAGAAGTAGCAGCCCGATCCCGCGTTTCATGCTGTCTCTATTTTAGAGGGCTCACTTCGGCCGTGCGCGAATCGCGTCTGCAATCTGCGCGGCCCGTTCGCGCGCCATATGAATGTAGGCTTCGTTGTTGGCCACTTGATCCAGCACCGGCAAAAAGTTCGCCGTCGCCACCAGCCGCTTGTCATTCCATAGGCTTTGAATCTTCAACACCGCCGCGTTCACACCCAGCCGGTCATGCCGAAGGGACCTACGCAATTCGAGGAGCGTCTGGGTGCTGTCCGCAATCCGCTCGAAGCGGTCAGTCAAATTCTTGGCATCCTCGTTGGTCGAGTAGTTAAACTTTGTCTCCCAGCGATCGCCACCGGCTTCCCAGCGGAGCGTCTTCACGCCCATGTTCGCGACCTTCAGGCCGGATTCGAGCGGCTTGTTGAAATAATCCAGGCGTTCCGCCATCTGGAACATCTCGCTCGTCAGGTCAGGTTCGAGATGCAATTTTTCAGCGTTGTCGGGGTCCTCCGATTCGTTATAGGAGGCTTCACCGGTGCGCTCCACCGTGATTAGGAAAAAAGCCGGCTGCGATCCTGGGAACGACTTGCTAAACGTGATGCGTGGAGCGTCCGCCGCTCCGGCAATCCCGATCGTCGCCGCTGTTAGCAGTGCCGTCAGAGACAGGACCGCGAGCCTCATCGAACGACTCCCACCTGGACCGCGACTGAGAGTTTCGAACGGGTCACATGGCAGATCGCCACGGCCACGGCATCCGCCGCGTCTTCCGATTCGATGGTCTGTCCGGTCAGCGTTCGCACCATCAATTGCACCTGGCTCTTTTCCGCGCGCCCAAAGCCCACTACGCTCGACTTCACCGACAGCGCCGAGTATTCCCCCAGCGTCACGCCGGCTTCCGCAATGGCCGCCAGCACTACGCCACGCACATGCGCCAGTTTCAGCGCCGTCTTTACATTTTGCGAGTAGAATACTTCTTCGACAGCGGCTGCCTGCGGAGCATGTTGCGCCAGCAGCACGCGCAACGCGGCTCCCACCGCCGCCAGTCGGTCGCAGAGGGCATCGCGCGGGGAAAGAGAAATGACTCCATGCGCGATCACCGCATGGCGGCGCCCGTCGCTCTCGATCACGCCCCAGCCGGTGCGCTCCGTTCCGCAGTCGATGCCTAGCACCCGCATGAACTTCGCCCGGCGGAATCGCCTACGCCAGCGCCTCCATGTCTTTCTCGTCGACGTCGAAGTTGGAATAGACGTTCTGCACGTCGTCGTGATCTTCCAGCGCGTCACTCAGCTTCATCATTCCCGCCGCCGTCTTGCCCTCGAGCTTCATCAGGTTCTTGGGAATCATGGCGATTTCGACCGATTCCGTGGGAATCCCTGCCTTCTGGATGGCTTCGAGCACCTGCACGTGGACCTCGGGCGCGGACAGCACTTGCCAACTGCCGTCTTCCTCGCGCAAATCGTCGGCTCCGGCGTCGAGCACCAGGGCCATCAGTTCGTCCTCGCCGGGAGCCTTCTCAGCGTCGAGAATGATCTGGCTTTTGCGTTCAAACATCCATGCGACGCTGCCCTGCTCGCCCAGGTTCCCGCCGTTTTTCGAAAACATATGACGGATCTCGCTCACCGTGCGATTGCGGTTATCGGTGGCGGTCGACACCAGCACCGCCGCGCCGCCCGGCCCGTAGCCTTCGAACATGATCTCGTCGATCTGGCCGCCTTCGAGCTCGCCCGTGCCGCGCATGATAGCGCGCTTGATGTTGTCGGACGGCATACTGACGTTCTTCGCGTCATTAATGGCCGTGCGCAGGCGCGGATTGCCGTCGGGGTCGCCGCCGCTCCGGGCTGCGATCATGATTTCCTTGATGATTTTCGTGAACTGCTTACCGCGCTTGGCGTCGGTGGCGGCTTTCTTGTGCTTGATCGTCGCCCATTTAGAATGACCGGACATTACAGACCTCTAACGTTTTTTCAGGGACTCTACGGGCTGCGAACTGCCCAACTCTCTACCATAACAGATGCGCCGAAATGGCGAAAGCTGCACCGGCGCGCGGGGCTATACAACCCGTTTCCATTTGCAGGGGGTTAGCGCGCGCCTGGACGCAACGGCAGAGTTTTCAGCACCCTTACCATCGGAACGGGCCTTGCGGCTTGTCGATTTTGCTGGGTTTTAGGCCAATCTTATGTTAGAAAGCGTTGCCGGAAAGGGACGCTACACTTTTGCACAAGGGCATTTGAACGACATTTGGATGACACCGCGCGCCGCGTTCGCGTCCTAGGGGCGATACGGGAACCGCTCCACTTCGCGCATGCATTGCGCCAGTGCCGCGAGAAGCGTCTTGCCCCAACCCACGGGCGTGTAGGTGGCCACGCCTTGATTGGTCTGCTTGTCGGCCTCGGCAAGAAATCCCATCGCCGGATCCTTGGGTGTCAGGAATTCCTTCACCGTGATGATAAATTCCACGTTCCCGCCCTCTTGCCGCTTTATCATCGAAAAATGATGCACCTTTGCCAGTTGCTGCTCGGGATCAGCCTGCGCAAACTTCCACTCACTCATGTGTTTCCTCGGATGAAGCAGGTTGACGGGCGGTTCGTGAGATCCCACTGGCTACGCGTTCACGCGCGGCATGTGCGGAGCCGGATAGCGGGTGCCTGCCGTTACGCCCGCCGGGAAGAGGGCGTTCAGCTCTTGCAGTTCCGCACCGCTCAGCGTAATCTCCAATGCCGCCACATTTTCTTCGAGGTATTTGCGCCGCTTCGTGCCGGGGATCGGGATGATATCTTCGCCCTGCGCCAGCACCCAGGCCAATGCGAGTTGCGCGGGAGTCACTCCGCGCTTTGCCGTCAGCGCTCGCAGCGCTTCCACCAGCCGGATGTTCTTGTCGAAATTCTCGCCCTGGAAACGCGGCATGTCACGCCGCCGGTCGCCTTCGGGAATCTCGCTCGGATTGCTCCACACGCCGCTCAGAAACCCGCGCCCCAACGGACTGTACGGCACCAGCGTCACGCCCAGCCGCCGCGCCGCCGCCAAGTTTCCCTGCTGCTCCACGTCGCGAGTCCATAACGAATACTCGCTCTGCAGCGCCGCGATGGGATGCACTTTAGAGGCCCGCTCCAGCGTCTCGGCCGAGGCTTCCGATAACCCGAGATAGCGCACTTTCCCCGCCTTCACCAAGCCTGCCATGGCTCCCACGGTTTCTTCGATCGGTGTGTTGGGATCGACGCGGTGCTGGTAGTACAAGTCGATGGTGTCGATGCCCAGACGCCGCAGGCTCGCTTCGCAGGCGCTGCGGACGTAGTCCGGCTTGCCGCTGATGCCCACGAACTGCCCGCTGCCATCGCGGATATTACCGAACTTGGTCGCGAGGAAGACACGATCGCGCGTTCCCTTCAACCATCCGCCCAGCAGTTCTTCATTGGTGTAGGGGCCGTAAATATCGGCGGTGTCAAAGAAATCTATCCCGAGTTCGAGCGCCCGGTCCAACGTTGCGACCGACTCGCGATCGTCACGGCCGGCATAGAATTCGCTCATCCCCATGCAGCCCAGACCTATAGCGGAGACTTCGGGACCGCCCGCCCCTAAACGTCGTTTTTGCATAACCGCTATTGTACTGGTTTGGGCTCGCCAGGCCGCGCTTCGTAAGGCTTGGCTTCGAAGAGGCGGGGATCGACGCGCTGGAATCCTGCGCCGTCTTCGACCTGTACCCGGAACTGCGCCGCCGGCGGCTGGAACGTTCCCCGGAATCTACCGGGCGAATTCGGATCGGGCTCCAGCGCCAGAGTTTGTACCGGCTGGCCGGTGGGACTAACCAGCCGGAATTGCGGATTGGCGACTTGCGGGCTCAATTGCAGCACGACGGTTTTCTCCGTCGACCCGTCCAGTTGCAAGCTGTGCATCCCAAGGGTGGCGTGAGCCTGCACGGCCACTGAATACGCGCCGGTGCCCGCCAGCCGCAATAACCACTCACCCGCAACCGGCTTGAGGATGATTGCGGTACGCCCCGCGCGGAACCAGTGATCTTGATCCGGCGCCCCGTTCACGCCCGACCGTTGCGGATCATACAGCAGGATGGTCTGCATACACTGCAACGACGCCACCACGAACAAGCTGTCGACGCTGGCATCCACCGGAATCGGAATATCGATATAGGACTCCAGCTTCCCCGACGCCCTCACCAGCGTGTCCTTGTGCTGCATGTCGCCAGTCACCAGAGCTGAGGTCCCGGCCACTTCCGATTTATCGAGCAGGAAAAGGTGACCGCCGGTAGCCTCGGCGATTTTCGAGTAGGTGGGGTCGAACGAGCGCTCTTTGCCGGTGCACGGCCAGCCCGGCTGATAATGCGGCTGCTGCTCGGAGGTAGCGGAGGCCTGCGCCCACGCCGTCATCGCGAATATCATCAGCAGGAAGACCCGCATATTTGTAGATCGGAACAAGAAAGCCCGGCCGTTAGACCGGGCTTCTTTGGTACTAAGTAGGAGCCGATTATTCGGCCAGCGGTTCTTCCACCGGCTCGCCCTCGGTGAGTCCGCCCGCATAGAGCGCGCGCGTCTCCTCGTCGTAGCCCGGGATGTTGTCGAGCACCGCCGCCTCTTGCTCTGGCGTTAGATCTTCTTCCACATCCTCGCCGGCGATTTTCACGCTGCGGTAATACGCCATGCCGGTGCCGGCCGGAATCAGGCGGCCCATGATGACGTTTTCTTTGAGGCCGCGCAGATTGTCGACCTTGCCGTTGATCGCGGCTTCGGTCAGCACGCGAGTGGTCTCCTGGAAGCTGGCCGCCGAGATGAACGAGTCGGTCGAAAGCGATGCCTTGGTAATACCCAGCAGCACCGTTTTGCCTTCCGCCGGTTTCCCGCCCGCCTCAACCACGCGCGCATTCTCTTCGCGGAACTTGAATTTGTCGACAACCTCTTCCGGCAGGAATTCGCTGTCGCCGATATCTTCCACCTTCACCCAGCGCATCATCTGCCGGGCGATGACTTCGAGATGCTTGTCGTTGATGTTGACACCCTGTAAGCGGTAGACTTCCTGGATCTCATTTACCAGATACTTCTGCAGATCCTTTTCGCCCATCACCGCCATGATGTCGTGCGGATTGCGCGGGCCGTCCATCAGCGGGTCTCCGTGGCGCACGCGCTCGCCTTCCTGGACGTTGATATGAACGCCGCGAGGCAGCGAGTATTCCTTCTGCTCGCCATCGTCGCCGACCACGTACAGCTTGCGCATGCCCTTGCTGATTTCGCCGTATTTCACGACGCCGTCGATCTCGGTGATCACGGCCGTCTCGCGCGGTTTACGCGCTTCGAACAGTTCGACCACACGCGGCAGACCGCCTGTGATGTCCTTGGTCTTGGTGGTCGCACGCGGAATCTTCGCCAGCACATCGCCCGCGTGAACGTCATCCCCATCCGCCACTGTCAAGTGAGCGTGCATGGGCATCAGGTAACGCTTTTCGTCGTGCTTACTGCCTCCCGTTGGGCGGACATAGATCGCCGGCACGCGCTTCTCGTCGGTCGAATCCATCACCACCCATTGCGAACGGCCCGTGATTTCGTCGACGCGTTCCGACATGGTAATGCCGTCGGCCAGGTCTTTGAAATGAACCACGCCGCTGACTTCGGTCAGGATCGAGAAGGTGTACGGATCCCATTCGAGCAGGATGGCGTTGGTTTTTACCTTCGCGCCATCCGCGAAATGGATTTTCGCGCCATACACTACCTGATAGCGCTCTTTTTCGCGGCCTTTATCGTCCAAAATCGCAATAATTCCGTTGCGATTCATGGCGATTAGTTCGCCCTTGGCGTTCTTTACAGTCGCGACGTTGATAAATCGCACAAAGCCGTCCGACTTCGCATCCTGTTTCGACTGCTCCGCCGAACCCGTCGCCGCGCCACCGATGTGGAAGGTACGCATGGTGAGCTGGGTGCCCGGCTCGCCGAT
>JBDTTL010000272.1:0-6823 GCA_039930665.1 Acidobacteriota bacterium | reverse complement strand
CCTTTCGGCTCACCCCTCAGAACTTAACGTGCGAACCATTGGGACGGGAGACTAGCAGCCTGCACCGGATGACGATTAAGCCCGGTCCACCTGCAGATTATTCATCACCGAGAACACACCCGACACGCCGTTGGCTTTGATATTCGCCAGATTCTTATCGCCTTCGGTAGCCACTGCCCCCTCGAGGGTGACGTGGCCGTTCTTCACGATAATATGAATCGTCGGCACTGCACGCATCGCGTAGCGATCCAGCCCATCCGTTCCATAGATGGCCCGGTAGACCGCTCTGCGAATCCGATCGTCGTTGGGCGAAACCGGCAAAACCTCGATGCGGTTTTCGACCCGCTCCACTCCTTCAATGCCTTTGACCGCCTTCTCGGCGTCAGTTTTCAATATAGGCCGGGTCACTTCGCCCAGCAAGGTAACAGTGCTGCCATTCACTTTGTACGCTAAGTTATCGAAAACATCGTAGAAGGGAAGCAACAGCAGTTGATGACGGACTTCCCTTTGAAGGCGCATCTCGCCTTTCCCGGAAGGTTCGTGACGATCCTGGGCCACTAGGCCACCGGCAATAGCAAGCGCCACGAGGCCGGGCAGAGATAGCCGAAAAATGTGGTTCATTCGTAATCCTCCATTACTAGCTTCGCATGTTTGAGGCCAAAAACAAGGGTCCTAACCCTGGAGCCTGCTGCCATTCGGGAATCAACGGTTCTCGCTCTGGAGAAGTAACACGGCGGTGGAATCCTACTTCTTCTTCGGGCCGTCCTCTGGAGCAACGGCTTTCCTGGCGGCGAGAGTTCGCCGGGCCGGCGCCGGCGGCTTCTTCAACCAAGCCAGTCTCAAGTAAGCTGCGGCGGCGCGCAAGCGGACGGCTTCGATCGAGTCGTCGAACTGCTCTGTCACCAGCGGCAAAATCGATGGATCGTTGCGCAGCGCCAGAGCGTGCAACACCGCCGCGCGCACCGAAGCGTCTTTGTCCGACAAGGCTTCCTTCAGCGCATCCCGCACTTCCGGGCTGCGATCGCTCGCCAGCAGCACGGCGGTTGTCGCGCGTCCGGAGACGCCGCTGTCGGAAAGCAGATCCTGCATGGAAGAAACCCCTTCGCCCAGCCCCGGAACCGGCGCAAAGCCAATGCCGTTCTTGATCGCAAACAGCATCATGCCCTTGGGAATGTGAAACAGTCGCAGGGTGTCGCGCTTCTGCACGGTAAGGAAGCTGGATTTAGTCTTGGCCTCGCCTTCGAGGATGGCCAGCATCGCGGTGCGGCCGCGCGGATCGCCCAATCCGAATAGAGCCTTGGCGGCCGCGAAGCTCACTTCAGGTGCGCCATCGCTGAGCGCCTGTCCCAGCAGGTTAGCCGTCCCTTTGTCCTTGAGGTCGACCAGGCTGGCGACAGCCGATAACCGAACATAGACGTCCTTATCGGAAAGCGCTGTGGCAATCTCAGAAAGGTAAGGTTCGCGCGGTCCGATTAGCCCCAATGCGGCGACGGCCTGCTTCCGGACATCCGGATTCTTGTTCCCCAGCCCGTCGTTGAGAATCAGGTTGGCGCGGTTTTCTTCGGGCGACGGCGGCGGTGCGGGCGGCCCGACGTGCTTGCTCTGTCCCCAAAGTGTTAAAGCCCCCAAAGAGAGTATCCACACCCCCCTGTGCATTGCGGCCTCCTTCGCTCGGGCTTTTCGAGCGGTTTCCTACTGGAGTCTAGCTTAGTCCGAGAGCGGCGCGCACGGCTTCGACCGGCAGATCCTTCCAGTGCCTTCCGATGTTCTCGATGCTGGTGAAGGAGCGCGTCTCCATGCGGTCGATATAGATCGTCCCCCGCAGGTGATCGATTTCGTGCTGCAAGATGCGCGCGAACCAGCCGGACGCTTCGATGCGCTGCGGCTGCGCGCGCTCATCCAGATATTCGACCGCCACGCGGCGGGAGCGCTTCACCAGCGCGCTGAAGCCGGCCACGCTCAAGCACCCTTCGAAAAACTCGACGGATTCATCGGAATACTCGACGATGACGGGATTGACCAGCACCATAAAAGGCACCGCCCGGCGCTCGCGCGAAGCGAGAATTTCGGGCGCGATGCCGGTCAGGTATTCCGCGCGATCCTCGACCACGGCTAGCTGGATCGCAAGGCCGATCTGTGGCGCGGCCAAGCCCACTCCGGGAGCGTCGCGCATGGTGTCCCGCATGTGCGCGATCAATTCTTGAACAGCGGGATCAACGATTTCTTGCGCCGTAAGGGGCCGAGCCTCCTGACGCAACACCGGCTCACCCGTCTGCAGGATCTTGAGCCGCACGGGCGGACTCGGTTGCTCCTCCGGCATGTACTCTTACCTATTTATTCCAGGCGTAGTGCTGCGGACCGGCGTCGCGATCTTCCACGCGATCATAGAGGTGGTCGTCGCAGACAGTGCCTAGCGCAAGATTATAGAGGGTGGTCAAACCCAGGCCTTCACGCAAATCTCCGTCGAACTCGTGCAGCGCCTTCAAGTGCGGCGCGAGCGCGGGAACCTCTTTGCCCGAAGGAGTGCGCAGAAACATCTGGTAGCCGCCGTGTATTAGCAGCGCGATTTCGCCGCCCACCAGCACGCCGGCCTTGCCGATGCCCATTTTGCCGCCGCCCAGATCCTCGATGATCGCACCGCAGCCGTCGCGAGTCACCCTGCATCGCGTCGCGGATTCCATGGTGGCCGTGAACCGCAGTTCCTTCAAACCGGCGATACGTTCTTCGAAGTTCTCGACCTTGGGCTTTTGATTGCGAAAGAACATAGAAACCCTATTATAGTCAGTCGCCAAGGTCCGCCTGAATCGCGGCCGCAATGCTGTTGGCGAAGTGCTCCACGCGCTTGATGTCGGGGCCTTCCACCATTACGCGCGCCAGCGGCTCGGTTCCGGAAAATCGGACCAGAACGCGGCCGGCGTCGCCAAACTCGGCCTCGGCGGTGCGGATTTCGCGATTCGCCTCGTTCAGTTCCTCAAGCGGGCGCTTATTCTTCACGCGCACGTTAACCAGGAGTTGCGGGTAAGTTTCGAGCTCGTTTGTCAGGGCGTCCAGATCCTGGCCCGATTCCCGCACCGCCTCGAAAACACGCAACGCGGTGAGAAGGCCGTCGCCCGTGGTGGCGTAGTCCCGGAAGATGATATGTCCGCTTTGCTCCCCGCCCAACGGCGCCTTACGACGCAGCATTTCCTGCAGCACATACTTGTCGCCCACCGGTGTGCGCACCAGGCCAATGCCATGGCGCCCGAGTGCGCGCTCCAGGCCCAGGTTCGACATAACCGTGGCGATCACCTCCGTGAGACGCCCGGCGGAGTGGAGCCGCAGAGCGGTCACCAGCAGCACAGCATCGCCGTCGATAGTCTTGCCGGAGTGCGAAACAAACAGCGCGCGGTCGGCGTCGCCATCGAAGGCGACTCCAACATCGGCGCCCGTTGCGATGACTTGTTCGCGCAGCCCTTCAAGATGCAGCGATCCGCAGTTCAGATTGATATTGCGGCCGTCGGGCGCGCAGCCGATGCATTCGATCTCCGCTCCCAGCCGCTCAAAGAGCGCGGGCGCGAGATAGCTGGCGGCGCCATGCGCGGCATCGACAATGATTTGCATGCCGGCCAGACCCGTTGGCAGCGTCGCCGCGAGGTGTTCGATGTACTCGCGATCCAGGCCTTCGTCTACCATCAGCGTCGCCGCCTTGGCCGCCACACCGGTCTCGAGAAACGCAAATATGTCGCGCTCGAGTATGTGTTCGTCTTCGTCCGGCAGCTTGAATCCGGAATGATCGATGATCTTGATGCCGTTGTCGCGATAAGGATTGTGCGACGCCGATATCATGACGCCGGCGGCGAACTGCCCGGTGCGCGTGACGTGCGCAATGCCGGGCGTGGTGATCAGTCCGGCGAAGCGCGCCTTGACTCCGAGACTGGCAAGACCCCCGGCGACGTATCCCGCAATCAACGGACCGGACTCGCGCGTGTCCATTCCGATGACCACCTCCGGGTCAATGGTGACTGCGCCAGACGCCGGATGGTCTCTCACCCAGTTCGCCAGGGCCACGCCTACGGCAAAGGTCGTGGCAGGGTCGAGCGGAAACTCTCCCGCGACACCGCGCATTCCATCGGTTCCAAAAAGTTGTCTCACGTTAGGGTTATTTTCCTGTCCGTTCGATGGTCAAATGTACCGTGACCTCCGGTGGCGAATCCAGACGCACTTGCGAGTCGTCAACGAAAGTATCCACTCGAAAATCGCCGGATTGTGTCAAGCTATGCAGATCAATGGGATCAGTTTGGACCTTGGTCACCGCGGTGACGAGCGTCTCGGGACCGGCAATACTCAAACGGTCGGGGACAACAGTTTTTCCCGTCAACTGATACCCAACCGGCAGGGAACCGGAGAAGCGGATCTCGACCGGCACTTGCTTCTCCGCCAGGCGCGCCAGATGCAACCGCAACTGGGATGGCACGGCGCGGAGGAACGCCACCCCGGGAGGCAAATTGAGGTTGGTTTCAGAGATAGTGAACGTTCGATCCTCGGTGTTTCCGATGTCTGCCAAGTCCAACAGGACCACTGTCTCGGCGAGGCTCGAAACCGTTAATCGTCCGGCGGGCCCGCGCAGTTCGAGATGCACGGTTTCGGGAGCGTTGCCGGATATCATCCAGCCAGCGGGCAGATTGCGATAAACGATCGGCGCCGTGTGGTTGGTGACCACCGCCGGTGCGGACGAGAACGCCAGCCACAGCAAAATGGCCAGCGTCAGCGAGCCCACCTTCCATCCGAGATTCTTTGCGAGCCACATGCGCTAAGGTTCCGCCTGCTTCCAGCGAGGTTCGCTCGCGCCCGCCGGCGCCCCGGGCTGCCCGGTGGTATGGCGTGTGAGGCGCTCCTGCAGACGCTCCATCGAAATGTCGGGCTCCAAATCGCCGCGGGATGCGATGGCGATCTGGCCGGTCTCTTCAGAAACCACAATGGCCAGCGCGTCGCTTTCCTCGGTGACACCGATGGCCGCGCGATGGCGCGTGCCCAGGCGTCGCAGCATTACGGGGTTGGTAGTCAAAGGCAGGAAGCACGCCGCTGCCGCGACGCGGTCGCCTTGAATAATCACCGCCCCATCGTGCAGGGCGCCGCCGCGTTCGAAGACCGAACACAGCAAATCGCGGGACACCACGGCATCCAGCGCAACCCCGCTCTCGACAAATGTCCGCAGCCCGACGTCGCGTTCGATCACTATGAGCGCCCCGGTCCGGCTGTCGATCAGGGCTTGCACGGCGAGCATGACTTCGTCGGCGATTTCGCGGCGCTCCAGTTGGCCCTCCAGTCCGAGCCAGTGAAAGCGGCCAATGCGCGAAAGCAGGCGCCGGATCTCGGACTGAAACATGACGATCAGCGCGAACGCTGTATAGGGCGCAAGCCCTGCGAGCACCGAGCGCAGCAGATCCAGATGGGCCCAAACCGCAATCAGATACATCACCAGCAGCACGCCGATGCCGGTCAAGATCGGTGCCGCGCGGCGGCCGCGGACGATCATGATGAATTGATAGATCAGCACCGCCACGACCAGAATGTCGATTACCGACAACACCGTGAGCTTCGGAATAATCGGAAGCGAGAATGGCTGCATGATCCTCAAGCAGGCAGGCGCTAGCCGGATCGAGAGGCACTCCGGACACACGGCCACCTATTAGTAGTGTATTAGGAGTTCTTAATCTCCGTCCACAATCGATCGCGTAATTTTTGGGACGCGGCTGGCTGAGCCTCAAACCATTCACCGCGCGCCAGCGGTTCGGGAGATGGATACAGCACCGGGTCCTGGCGGATTTCCGGCGGTAGATAGCGGAGGGCTTCTTGATTCGCGCTAGCGGTGTGGGTTGCCATCACGGTCCCGGCGGCCACTTGCGGCCGCATGAGGAAATCGATCCAGCGATGCGCCGCTTCGACGCGGCGGCTCTCGCGCAGGATCGCGACGTTATCGGCGAATCGGGGAAAGCCTTCGCTAGGAAACGAGAACGCCAGCTTGCCGGGCGCCGCGGCGATGGCTTGGGCTGCAGTGACGGCCCACGCTTGCGCGGCCAGCACATCGCCTGCAACGGCCTGGTCCCGAACCTCAGCGTTGAGATAGGCGCGCAGCAGAGGCTTCTGCGCGAGAGCTTCCTGCCGCGCTCCCACCAACTCGTCGGATTTGCCGGAATTGATCGAATGCCCCAGTTTCTTCAAGCACACGCCCAAAACTTCCGGCTCGTCGTCAAGCATAGTCAGGCGTCCCCGCAGCCGTGCATTCCACAGATCCGCCCACGTAGCGGGCGGCGGCTGCAGGCTGCGTTGATAGAGAATTCCTGTGACGCCATGCATGTAAGGGATGCACCATTGCAGATCCGGATCCCAGGGAGGATGCTGGAACTCCGCAGCCAGCGCGCTCATGTTGGGCAGCAGAGTATGGTCCAGCGGCGCGAGCAAACGCAACGCGCGCATCGGCTCAATGAAATCGCCCGAGGGAAACACCACGTCCCAGCCGGAATTGCCGCTCATTACCTGCGCCAGCATTTCCTGATTGCTTTCGTAAGTGCCGTAATGAACGCGCAGGCCGAACTCGCGCTCGAACTGTGGAATCGTTTCGGGTCCGATGTAATCCGACCAGTTGTATACGTTGAGGCGCGGACCTCGGCTACAGGCGGCAGCCAGAACGCCAGCCGTCAAAAACGCGCGGCGCCTCATGCCCGACGCAACCTTTCCGACAGCAACACCAGGGTGCCCAGCAGCACCACAATCGTGGTCGAAACGGCATTGAGCACTGGACTAACGCCGCGCCGCGCCATGGCATAGATCACCATCGGCAAGG
>JBDTTL010000271.1:0-6854 GCA_039930665.1 Acidobacteriota bacterium | reverse complement strand
GCACCATCGCCGTCGCCATCCCCATCCCCATCGCCATCGCCGGCGCCGGCCCGGTCCGAGCCATCGTCGCGGTCGTCGACCTTGGGGACCGAGACGGTGCGGGACAATTGACCGCGCCCGATTCATGTTCCGCGACAGCCTCGATCGCGATTACGCCGTACTGAACAGCTTGATGAAGAAAGCCGGCGATTCGCTTGAAGGTTCGGCCCTCGAAGACAAGATGCTGGCGATTAACTACCGCGTGATGCGCGCATCCTATAGCGTGATCGGCGCCTTCTCACCGACTGCGGCGCGCAAGGCGCTGGAAGAGATGTCGATGGTAGTGGCGCATTTCGCAAACTCCATGGGCCAGCAAGCCGAAGGCGCAGCCGCTTAAGCCCAGCCGCTTAAACCCCTCCGCCCAAACCTAGAGCGCTCTAATCTGAACGCGGTACGCGTGTACTTTCAAGCCCCATACTGAAGTGCTCTCCTAAATACACCCGGCGAACCTCGGTATCGTTACCCAGTGATTCGGGCGATCCGGAGCGGAAGATGCGCCCGTTATTAATGATGTAGGCGCGATCGGTAACGGCCAAGGTTTCCCGCACGTTGTGATCAGTCATCAGAATGCCGATCCCGAAATTCTTGAGATCGAAAATGATCTTCTGCAATTCCAGCACCTGAATAGGATCGATACCGGAAAACGGCTCGTCGAGCAACAGAAAACTGGGTTGGATCACCAGGCTGCGTGCGATCTCAACGCGGCGGCGTTCCCCGCCTGAGAGGACGTAGCCTTTGCTTTTTCGAACCTGCTCCAGACCAAGCTGCGCGATCAGATGATCCATGCGGTCCAAGCGCTCGCGCCGGCTGAGTCGCAGCGTCTGCAAAATCGCCATCAGGTTGTCCTCGACTGAGAGCTTCCGGAATACCGAGGCCTCCTGCGGCAGATAACTGATACCCTTTTGGGCCCGCTGGTACATAGCAAGCTGCGTCAGATCATTGCCATCCAGTTGAACACGGCCGGAATCCGGCGTGATGAGCCCGACAATCATGTAGAACGTGGTCGTTTTGCCCGCGCCGTTGGGTCCCAGCAGGCCTACCACCTCGCCTTGCTTCACGCGGACGGAGACGTTGTCCACTACCTTGCGGCCGCGGTATGACTTGGTGAGTTCGGCTGTCTGGAGAGTGTGCACAGAGCTCTATTTCTTGAGGTAGAGCGTGTCGGCGGGACGATTGTCCGCACCGTTAACCAGCAGCCTATCATTGTTAGACCACCACGTCAATTGGTTACCACGCGTCTGCCCTTTCAGGCTGTCGACCAGCAACGCATCGCCGCCATTCAAGATCACCTTCCGTTCAGCGGCATAGTATTCGCCATGCTCGCCGGTGCCGGTGCGGGTGCGCTTGTCGGCGGTGCTGACAATTTTCACCGCCCCATCGGCAAAGGCATGATTGAGAGACGTGTCGGCATCACGGTCGTTCAGATAGGCCTTCAACTCCTTGCCATTCACCACCATCCCGGGTCGGACCATGGTCGCCCCGCCCTGATAATGCGCAATCCGCGTATCGTCGCTGTACGTTAAATCCGCAGCGCGGACTACGGTAAACACGGGCAGAACGGCGGGGGCCTTGCCGGCCTCAGGTTTATTGCCGGCGGTTTTGGCGTCGCTCTTTTCGTCCTTCTGATCTACAGCGGCCTTGTCGGCGAACTGGCTCACCACCTTCCCATGCGCATCAAATACTTGCCGCGTGCGGTCGATATCGATGCGGTCGGCTTCTACACGGTTGACGCCTTGCCACACCACGGCGTTGCCCTCGTAATGCAGCTTCTGGTTCTTCTCCGCCGACGTCATGTGTTGGGCGCGCCCCTGCATCAACTCCGCGTCGGAGAGCAACGAAGAGGAGAACGACGGTTTCTGATCCGGCTGGCGCGTCGTCGAAACGCGGCCGTCCGCCACAAAATCGCCCGATTTTTGATTCAGCACCAGCCGGTCGGCGGCCGCAGTGCCGGTGGGATCCGAAGTCCGCGCCGAACCTTCTAGCGTGATCGTGTCCTTCGCCTGTTCTAGAGTGGCGCGATCCGCAGTCGCGCGGCGAACTCCTTCCTGGTAGCGGAAATCCATCTTCTGCTCCAGCCGGATCAGTTCACTGGTTTTGGGATCGAAGATCGCCAGAAGCTCCTTGCTCTGCGTCAGCATGGGCGGTGGAGGCGGCGTTCCGGGCTTATCGGTGCGGGTCGAGGCATTGGTGGCTCGAAACGATTGAATCCGATTTTCGGGGCCGTATGTGATCCATATTCGGTCGCCCTGCAGGAATCGCTTGGGCTGCCCCGGCCGGTTGGGAAGGAAGTCGACTGTGCCGGCGCCGTCGGTTTCCACCGTATCGATATCTTTTCCGCCGGGCCGCATGTTGAGATGGATAACTTCGCTGCGCAAAACCCGCGTGTCCGCGAGCAACTCGCCTGTCTGCGGCAAAGGCTGCGCCTCGGCAACCGCCTTTTGCATGGCGAGCGCATGGGTGAGCGTGCTCTCCCGCGCCGCGGGATCGAACTGGAGATCGATGATCTCGCCGGTGACTGTGGTGCGCATGGTTGCTGCCGAGGAAATCAGCTTCCCGTTGTGCTGGCCTTTGATCTCCTGAATCGCCATGTCGTCTCCGAACGTCAGCACCAAAGAGTCCGCTGCGAATTCCACCTTGCGGCCAGGATCTTCCTGGACACCGTGCGCGGCTTCAGACACGGCTTGTTTAATGACTCCGTCATCCAACGAGATTACCGACGATGCGCCCTCCATGTGCAGCGTGTCCCGCGTCAATTTAGACCACGGCAGCAAGAAGACTTTGGATTCCATCTCGCGATAGTAAGCTTCGCCTGCCTCGATCAACATGGGCTTGGAGCGCTTCCCTTTGCCCATCCAGTGAAGTGCTACTTTGCTGCGCAGGTGCAACTCGCGCGAAAGCGGATCATAATCTACACCGTCGGCCGATCCGTTTCCTTGTTCAAAGTCGAAATCCGCGTGCCGGCCGGTGGAGGCCCTGCCGGTGTCACTGGCGAAACGGACGCCCGAAGTACGAATCTTTACGATGCGGCCGCCGGGATTTACCTCCTCGGCGTCGCCATTCGCGCCGGGCTTGGGCGCCACTGTTGGCTTTCCGGCCGCAGGCCGGGCCATGGTAATATCCACATCGCCATCTGCGTAAAGGGTCTTGGCGGCAATATCAAATTGGGCCTTGGCGCTGCGAACCAGGTCGAACCGATCGTTTCCCTGATGGAACAATTGCAGTTCGACGCCTTCGAGTTCCATCACAGACGGAGCCTTCACCTGGCGAAAGCTCTTCGCGCGCACCGTCACGCGAGGGTGTTCGCCGTCGCTCTGGGTGTACACCCAGTCGCTGGCTCTGCCGTTGATTCCGGTTTCGAGCGGTCGCGGGGCAGCCGGCGCCTCACGGGCGAGCGCCTGCTGACGCTTGATATAAGTCTGGAGGACGAACACGACGATCACGAGAAGAGCGGCAAGAATCAGCCACCGGCCGAGGCGCATAGTTGTAAACGGTTGCTATCGTCAGGATATCATCCGATCGCACCGGGACACATAAAACAGACGCTAAAACAGACGCTATACAGCGGCCACAAGTTTACTTAAAAGCGCGATCCGATCCGCCATGCGATCGATCAGAATGCTCTCGTTGGCTGCGTGGGCGCCCTCGCCGACGGCTCCCAGCCCGTCCAGGGTGGGCACGCCCAGCGCCGCTGTGAAGTTTCCGTCAGAACCGCCGCCCGCCGAGGATTCCTGCAGGTCCACGCCCAACTCCGCCGCCAGCGCCTTGGCTTTCCGGAAGAGCGCTCGCACGCCGGCCGTGCGCTCCAGGGGTGGACGATTCATGCCGCCCGTCACGTTGATCGTGCAGCGCTTGTCGAAGGGCTTAAGCGAGGCGAAGTGGCGTTCCAGGTAGCGCGCGTCAGAAGCTTTAGGCGCGCGGACGTCGACCTCGACCCGGCATTCAGCGGCGATTACGTTACTGCGGGTGCCTCCCTGGATCAAGCCGGGGCTGACCGTGATTCCGCGGTCGAGACGTGTGAATCCGGCGATCTTCTGAATCTGCCGGGCCATCTCGACGATCGCGCTGGCGCCATTCAGGAAATCCAGACCGGCGTGCGCCGCGCGCCCCCGTGCGGTCACCGTGTAGTCGCCGACGCCTTTCCTCGCAGTCTTGAGTTTGCCGTCGAGTCCCTGGCTGGGTTCGAGCACCAATACCGCCGCGCTCGCGCGCGCTGCTTCCTCAGTCAGGGGACGCGATGACGGGCTGCCAACTTCTTCGTCCGAGTTGACCTGGAGAACTACTCTGCGCGCGATGGGAAGACCCTCGTCGCGCAGCGCCCGCATCGCAAAGATGAAAAACACCAGACCGGCTTTCATATCGAACACGCCCGGCCCCCACAAGCGTCCCTGCTCTTGGCGGAACGGCATGGTGCGGAGGATCCCCAGCGGCCACACGGTGTCCGAATGGCCCAGCGCGAGAATGTGGCCGGACTTCCCGCTTTTTTTCACCTTGGACCCCGGCAGTAGGAACTCGCAGCGCAGATGCTTACCATGGCTCTTTCCGCCTGGGTAAGTCTTCACCCGCGCGATGTCCTTGACCGTCTCGGCAAACAAATCTACGAAGCGGTTGAGACCGGCAGGATCGTCGCTGGGCGACTCGCACTCGACAAATTGGCGGATTGTGGCGATGACCTGCTTCTGGGGAAAACTCATCGTCCGTAGGATAGCGCCTGCTATAATTCAGAATTCGTATGTCGACTTCAGTTTCCAGCCGCGCCGCTGCCGGTCATGCGATGGACATCGACGCCATCCGCGAAATCCTGCCGCATCGCTATCCGTTCCTGCTGGTGGATCGCATTGAAGAACTGGAAGCGGAACGCGTCGTGGGGATCAAGAACGTCACCGTGAATGAGCCCTTCTTTACAGGGCATTTCCCGGATTATCCAGTGATGCCGGGCGTACTGATCATCGAAGCCATGGCGCAGGTCGCCGGCGTGCTGGTGCTGAGCGGCATCCCGGATCGCAAGAGTAAATTGGTACTGCTGGCGGGTGTAGACGGCGCGAAGTTCCGCAAGCCGGTGCGGCCTGGCGACCAACTTCGGATGGAGATGAAGATCCTACGGAGCCGGGCGTCGATGGCGAAAGTGAGCGGCGTAGCGACCGTTGACGGAGCCGTAGTTGCCGAGGCCGAAATGCTCTGCGTTCTGGCCGACCGTCAATAACCACACCTCGATGCCGATCCATCCGACTGCGATCGTCGACCCCGCCGCGAAGATCGCTGAGTCTGCCGAAATTGGACCTTATTCCGTCATCGGCGCCGACGTCGAGATAGGCGCGAGGACCCAAGTCAAGGCGAACGTGGTGATGGAGGGTCCGCTTGCCATCGGAGAAGACAATGTTTTCTTTCCCTACTCGACGGTAGGCGTCGCGCCGCAGGATCTGAAGTATCATGGCGAGCGCTCCTGCACTCACATCGGCCACCGCAACAGGATCCGCGAATTCGTTACGATTCACCGTGGGACTGAGGGTGGCGGCATGCTTACCTCGATCGGGGACGATAATCTGCTCATGGTGCAGGTACACGTAGCGCACGACGTGCGAGTGGGCAGCCACTGTGTGCTGTCGCACGCGGTCACCGTAGGCGGTCACGTTGCAATCGACGATTGGTCGGTCGTCGGCGCCGGCAGTGCGATCCATCAATTTTGCCGCATCGGACGGCACGCGATGATTGGCGGCTATAGCGTGATCACCCAGGACGTCCTGCCGTTTTCCACCACCTCCGCGAAACGCGAGGTCAAGGTCTACGGAGAAAATAAAACCGGCCTCGAACGCCGCGGATTCTCCGCAGAAACCATAGAAGCGCTGCACAAGGCGTTTCGTCTTCTCTCGCGCTCTAAGCTCAATACGTCCCAGGCGCTCGAAAAGATTCAGACGGAGATGGGCGGCACGGCGGAGGTGGAAGAATTGCTCCAGTTTATCGCCGCGTCGAGCCGCGGTTTCATTAAATAACCCATGCCCTACGGGATGATTGCGGGCAATGGCCGCTTCCCGGTGCTGGCGCTCGAGGCGGCGAGAAGCGCCGGCATCGAGGTGGTCGCCATCGGCATCAAGGAAGAGGCGTCGCCCGAAATCGAATCCCTCGCCTCGCGCTCCCACTGGATTTCGCTGGGCGCACTCAGCAAGTTGATCGACATCTGCCACCAGGAAGGCATCACGCAGGTCATGATGTGCGGTCAAGTGAAGCACGCCAAGATCTTTTCGTCGATCGTCCCCGACCTGAAGCTTGTGAAGCTCCTGGCGTCAATCGAAACCAAAAATACCGAAGGTCTGATCGGTGGAGTGATCAAAGTCCTTAAGGACGAAGGTATCGAGCTGCTGGATTCGACTCTCCTGCTCAAAGAACTGCTCGCTCCCGCGGGCGTCCTGACGCGGCGTAAGCCGTCGGCTGACGAAGAGCGCGATCTCGATTACGGACGACGCATCGCGGCCGCATTTTCAGAACAAGACATCGGCCAGAGCGTGGCGATTGCCGAGCGGGCGTGTGTCGCCGTCGAAGCCATGGAGGGCACGGATGCGATGCTGCGCCGGGCTGCGTCGCTGGTGGAGGGCAAACCGCTGCGGCTGGTGAAAGGTTCTCGTCGCCGTAAGCACATGCTTTACGACGTGCCGGTGGTCGGCCCGCAGACCATCGCCGTCATGCGCGAAACCGGCACGACTGCACTCTCGATCGATGCTGGACGCACGCTACTGCTGGACCGCGCAGAGTTGTTGCGGCACGCCGACGCCGCACAAATCACGATTACCGCGCACGCGGAGTAGACGGATCGCCCAACCTAG
>JBDTTL010000270.1:0-6854 GCA_039930665.1 Acidobacteriota bacterium | reverse complement strand
TCCTTGGGTTCAATGCGGTAGACCATGCGCGCAGGCGGCACCGCCATCCACAACTTGCCATCGCGCCATTCCTGCCCGTGCGCGCCGGTGCCGAGCGCCTTGCTCCCCAGTAATTGCCCGGCCTGGAAGCCGCCTACTCTGCTCGGATCGACAGCTTGCGCCGCAGCAGGCGGTGGTTGCGCAGGACGCGGTCGCTGCTTGGCGAGCGGACTGCTGCGCGCCGGCGGATCGCCCACCATCTTGTAAATGATTCCCGCGCCCGGAGTAAACTGCCGAGCGATCGTCTTACCGGTCACGGCATCGCAGTGAACAATCTCGCGGCTGTAAGTGGACCCGATCCATAGCGTGCCATTCTCAAACGTGAGGCCGCTCGACCGGTCGGTCTCGGTTTCAAAGGATCGCAACACCCGGCCATCGTCATAGGAAACGAGGTAAGCCTTGTTGCCAGCGGCCTGATCGATGATCCACAGGCCTTCGCTTGTCGCCTGCAGTCCATTCGGCTGCGACCCGTTTGGCGACTTGAACACAATCTCAACCTTCCCGACTTGGCGTGCTTTGATGGAGCCGAGCGACGCGGCCGCGGCCACCGCCGAATTGGTTCGGTTGGCGATGAAGGACGGAGCCACCGCAGCGGCTGCCAGAAAACTTCTGCGTGCGATCATGCGCACCTCCTCGAATGGTCGGAACCCATTGTACGCCCAGCGCGCGAAGCGCGCGACGGTGGCGGCTCCCCTTAACCCTCCTGGGGCGTGCCAGACTGACGAGCGGGACTAGGAGAAACTGGCTCCGCCTTTTTTCATGCCCTCACCATCGATCAGGCGCACCTGTCCTGATCTTGCGAGCATTCGAGCTGGGTCTGTGAACGTGGAATTGGTTATCACCCAAGCTTCGTGAGCCTGATAGAAGCTCTTCGCTCCTAAAATTTCTTGAACGGCCTGCAGGCCCACTGCGCCACTGTAGCGCTTGCACTGAATGACGATCACTCTCTCGTTGTGCCGCACAACTAGATCAGCGCCCATATCGCCTGATCCGGGAGTCATTTCGATGCTCACGTAACCATGTCTCGCAAGTAAGCTCTTAACAAGAAGTTCGAACTCCTGTCCGCTCATTTGGGATACATCTTCATCCGTGCGCGGCCTTGAATAGCCACAGGCCTCGTCATCATTGCTCCGTTCAACTGGTCGCTGTTCTTGCCGTTGGTCAGCACATTCCCGGGAGCGCAGATATTCCAATAAGTTCTTGTTGTCACTGGGACTCAGCGCTTCCAGACGTTGCCGGGCGTACTGGTGCCCCTTCATCGCAGCCTTGCAGTAAAGTTGCGCTGCTACGGCCGGGTTCTTTTCAACCCCCAGCCCGTGTTCATAGAGAACACCGAGGCCACACTGAGCTTCCAAATCCCCATTTGAGGCAGTGTCCTGAAACCTCGCGAGCGCATTCTTCGACGTTCTCAACGGCGTCATGTCCGAGGATGTCGACAGAAAAGCAAGCAGGCCCTTGCCATAGCCCTGTTCAGCGGCCTTCCAATACCAATCTGTTGCCGCTTTCAAATCTTTTTGCACTCCGCGACCGTTGGCATACATGAGGCCGAGGGAGACCTGCGCACGAGCATAACCTTGCTCGGCCGCCTTTCGGTACCACTCAGACGCCTTCGCCTGGTCGTACGCCAGATCACCAAGTCGGCACGCGGCGGCCACATTACCTAACTCCGCCAACGCAAGCAGTTCGCTCAGTAGCGCTTCGCTGAAAGCCATCAATAACGGAAAATATACACGAGATGAAGTGGTCGTGCAACTTCAAGACCCGCATCGCCCCTTGACACCCGGAAGCGCTTTAGGATAGCTTCATCTCGCGGACCGCGAAGTTGCCAGGAGACCAAGACATGTTTCGAGGAATAGGGAAGCTCATATTCATTTCCGGATTGCTGGGCGCCGCGTTGGCGCTTTCCGCGCAAACACGCTTCAAAGACACGGAGTGGCCCACGCACGGCGCGGATCTCGCCGGGTCGCGCTACCGGCCGCTGGATCAGATCAACGCCTCGAACTTCAACAAGCTCGAAATTGCGTGGCACTTCCGCACCGAGAACATTGGCAATCGTCCCGAGTTCAAGCTGGAGGGAACGCCGCTAATGATTGGCGGCGTCCTTTATGCAACCGCCGGATCACGGCGCGCGGCCGTCGCTCTCGACGCGGCCACCGGCGAATTGCTGTGGGTGCATGGAGAACACGAAGGTGCGCGGGGCGCGGCGGCTCCGCGGCAACTCTCCGGGCGCGGCCTGGCCTATTGGACCGATGGCAAAGAGGAGCGCATCCTGTACGTCACTCCCGGTTACCGGCTTATTTGTCTGGATGCTAAGACCGGCGGCCTGGTAAAGAACTTCGGCAAAGAGGGCGTGGTCGATCTCAAACTCGAAATCGACCAGAACATCGCATTGGTGGACGGTGAGATCGGGCTGCAATCGGCACCGGTGGTGGCGAAGGACACCATCATCATCGGAGCTGCGTTTCGCGAGGGCATGACCGCCAAGAGCATGCGCAACAACAAGGGCTACGTACGCGGCTTCGACGTCCGCACCGGGAAGCGCTTATGGATTTTCCACACCATTCCGATGAAGGGCGAGCCGGGTTATGACACGTGGGAGAAGGGCTCCGCCGAATACACCGGCAATAACGGAGTGTGGACTCAAATCACCGTCGACGAGCAGCTCGGCCTGGTGTACCTGCCGGTAGAATCGCCCACCGGAGATTATTACGGCGGCCACAGGCCTGGCAATAATCTGTACGGCGAGAGCCTGGTGTGCGTGGATCTGAAGACCGGGCAGCGCAAGTGGTTTTATCAATTGGTGCATCATCCGCTGTGGGACATGGACATTTCCTCGGCGCCGCTGCTGGCGGATATTAACGTAGACGGTCGCGCGATCAAGGCCGTGGCGCAGCCAACCAAGCAGGGAATTTTGTACGTATTCGATCGCGCGACTGGGCAACCGGTGTGGCCCATCGAAGAGCGTCCTGTGGAGAAGGGCGACGTGCCGGGCGAGTGGTATGCGCCGACGCAGCCATTTCCCACCAAGCCTCCGGCCTACAGCCGCAATGGCGTGACGCCCGACATCTTAATAGACTTCACACCCGCGCTGCACGATCAGGCGATGACCATCGCCGCGAAGTACAAGCTGGGGCCGGTTTTCACGCCCCCCACCGCGAGCAAGGCAAACGGTCTGCTGGCGACGCTCACGCTGGGTACGGCCGGAGGCGGCAGTAATTGGTGGGGCGCTTCCTATGATCCGGAACTGCATATGGTATTTGCATCCGCGAGCAATGCGAGTCTGACGCCTATCGGATTGATCCACTCGCCCAAGGAAGTCTCGGACATGGATTACATTCTGGGAACCGACGGGCAGGAGGTCCGCATTGCAAGAGGACCAGGAGAGAATGCGGGCGCTGATGCAGCGCCGCTACCGCGCGCGACTGCTCCGGCGCCCACGAATCCTCTGAATGTGCAAGGGCTGCCGCTGGTGAAACCGCCTTATGGGACACTGTCCGCGATCAACCTCGATAAAGGCGAGATCGCCTGGCAGGTGCCGCATGGTGAAACGCCTGACGTGGTCCGCAATCATTCGCTGCTCAAAGGGATGAACCTGCCGCGCACTGGCCAGCCGGGTGGCGTTGTGACGGCGGTGACGAAAACATTGGTGCTGGCGGGAGATCCGCAAGTGACCACTACGGCCGATCATCCGCGTGGAGCGATGCTGCGAGCATACGATAAGCTCACCGGGAAGGAAGTGGGCGCGGTCTACATGCCGGCGCAACAAAGCGGTGGCATCATGACGTATATGGTGAATGGCAAACAGTACATCGTAGTGGCGGTGAGCGGCGGGGCGTACTCCGGCGAATACATCGCCTATAGCTTGCCGTCGGCTGACTAGGCTCGATGAGGACCTGGCTTCTGGCGCTTTTGATAATCGTGGTGTCGTCGCTGGTATATTCACAGGACGCGCCCTCACGCTCGGTGTGGGACGGAGTCTATACCGAAGACCAGGCGCGCAACGGGCAGCAACTCTACAATCAACACTGCATGGCGTGCCACGGAGGTTCGCTGACCGGCGGTGAACAGGCTCCTCCGCTCGCGGGCGGTGAGTTTCTTGCCAACTGGAACGGCCTGACCGTGGGCGATTTGTTCGACCGTATTCGCACCACTATGCCGCTGAACAATCCGCAATCGCTGAACCGCGAGACCAACGCGGGGATTCTCTCCTACATTCTCAGTGTCAACCGATTCCCCGCCGGACAAGTTGAACTTCCCAGCCGCGGCGAAGTGCTGAAACTGATCCGCCTCGAAGCCGAACGGCCCAGCGCCAAATAAGACGTCGACGGCGACGCTATTTCATCCCGTAGCCCGCAGGCAACACCTTGTGAGGATCGACGCGGACCACCAGATAAACGATCTGATCGGTTGAGATATCAGTGAACCAGTGCGGCGTGTTGGGTGGGATGACGACTACATCGCCGGGTCCGATCTTGCGGCTGACCCCACCTTCGACCGGGCCGCCGCCGGTGCTTGGTCCATTGAGCACCTTCACTACCTGACTATCGGCTGAGGTTTCCTTAGGGTCGGTGATGGCGCCGCCGGTGACCAGCGTTCCGTTGCCTTCGATCACGTGATAGACCTCCGTGATCTGACTGTGCTCGATGCCGCCGCCAACATCGCGGCCCGCGGTTCTCGCGCGGTGCACCACGCCCACGCCGACGTTGTACTCGTTGTTGATGCTGACCACGCGGATCGCCTGGTCGCTCACGGGAGCCTTCGCCGTCTTCTGAACGGTGGCCTCGACTTCGGTCTTCGATACGTCCGTTGCGGTGCCGCGGGGCGTGTGCTGAGCCGCCGCCGGCAGCGACATCGCAAGTGCGAAAGCCAGAGCAGTGGAGGTTACGCTTTGCATGGTCTGTCCTCTTTCGGGCCGAAATCTTTTCCGATCACGGCCACCAGACATTGTAGTTGATGATATTCTCAAACAACAGTCTGGAGGCGAAATGAAAACGGCATCCCGCTTGGTCGCGGCAGTCATTCTAGGGGCCTGCGTGGCAGCGCAAACGACCACTCCAGCCGCGGTTCCGCCGGCGCCCGATCATCCGGCGGTCGTGGTCAACGGGAGCACATACACACCGCGATCGATCCTGTCGCGGAACATGGGTACTCCGGAAGACCAGTCGACGGCCTTCCCGCCGCACAAGATCATCGGCAACATTTATTACGTGGGCACCCGAACGCTCAGCTCCTTTCTCATCGTCACGCCGCAAGGGAACATTCTCATCGACAGCACCTATGAGCGGAACGTGCCGACTATTAGGAAATCGGTCGAGCAACTGGGATTCAAGTTTTCCGACACAAAGATCCTGTTGGGGAATCACGCCCACGGCGATCATCAGGAAGGTGACGCGATGGTCAAAGGGCTGACCGGCGCGCAGATGATCGTGATGGCCGAGGATGTGCCCGCGCTCAAAGCAATGAAGCCCGGGGGCAAGGAGCACCCCATCGACAAGATCTTGCACGATGGAGAGTCTGTGACGCTCGGGGGCACGACGCTGGTTGCCCATCTGACCGCGGGCCACACCCGTGGCTGCACCACTTGGACCATGCGGGTGCAGGATGGCGGAAAGACTTACAACGTCGTCTTCAGCGGCAGCCTGCGCTCGCCGGGAGTACTGACGGCAGCAGTCGTAGACGAGCTAAACCATTCGTTTAAAGTTGTGCGCTCGCTACCGTGCCAGGTACCGCTCGGCGATCACCCGTCCGAATACAACATGCACGAGAAGTATGCGAAACTCCAGGCGGGCGGCCCGAATCCGTTTATCGATCCCGCCGGTTGCCACGTGGAAGCGGATATTCAGGAGGCCATGTTCCACGCGATAGAGGTTGAGCAGAAGAAATAGCGATAGCCTCGCGCGCTTGGCGAGTAGCATCGCTTGGACAGTGTTACGCTTATTGCGGATGCGCTCGAAGATATTTCTTGGAGTCGCCGGGGCGGTGATCGCCTTGCTAGGTACCGTCTACGCTTTCCAGCGTCCCTTCCGCGAATACCCGGGCATCGAATACAACGACTTCCCGCTTCCAGTCGATGCGCAAAGAAATGCCGAGTGGACCTTCGCGCGACTGATGTATCCGCCGTATTCAGGACGGCGCAACCTTGGTTTCGGCGGCTATCGGCGCTTTCGCGGCGATTGGACCCATGGCAACTCCATCTGGACTCAGGATTACCCGCGTGCCGACCGCCATTTCATGCTCGCGCTGCGGCGCTTGACCCGTATTGATGCGCGCCCTATCGAGCAGCCAGTCAATCTGGATGACGATGACGATGTTTTCAATTGGCCATGGCTGTACGCCGTACAAGTGGGGCAATGGCAATTGACAGATCGCCAGGCCGCCAAGCTCCGCGAATATTTGCTCCGCGGCGGATTCTTCATGGGCGACGATTTCTGGGGATCGGCGCAATGGCAGGTGTTCGAGGAAAGCATGCAGCGCGTGCTCCCGGAACGGATGCCTGTCGATCTGGAGAATTCCTCGCCGATTTTTCACTCGGTATACGATCTGGATAATCGCTATCAGGTTCCCGGCGCCCGCTATCTCAGTACCGGCGTCACCGAAAAATGCGAAGACTGCCCCGCTTATTGGCGCGGCATTTACGATGACAAGGGCCGCATCATCGTCGCACTGACCATGGACTCCGATCTGGGCGATTCATGGGAATGGGCCGACGATCCGCGCTACGAAGAGCGCTTCTCGGCCCTGGGCATCCGAATCGGCGTCAATTATATTGTTTACGCCATGACGCACTAGCCGGTAGTTTATGGCAGTGCGAAAAA
>JBDTTL010000269.1:0-6932 GCA_039930665.1 Acidobacteriota bacterium | reverse complement strand
TCGCGCTTGTCGGGCGGCAGAAGTTCCATCGCCTGCCTGACCAGCTTTAAATCCTGGGCGCGCACGGCCGAAGTTTCCGGATTGGGGCTGGAACTTGCGAGCTCACGATTTCCCAGGGTGAGTTCGTCTATGTCGATCGCTTCTCCGCGCCGTTGCCGAATACGGTCTACGTTCGCGTTTTTCGCAATCTGATACATCCAGGCTGTAAACGACTGCCGCGGATCATAGGTCGCGCGGTACCGCAGTATCCGGAAGAAAACATCTTGCACCAGATCCTCGGAAGTCTGCGGATTGCGGGTCATGGAAACGAAGTAGCGATAGAGCGGTCGATGGTGGCGCTCAAACAGGACGGCGAGCTTCGAGACAGTTCCCGCTGTCACCGCGCTCATCAAAGCGTTATCGCTGGTGTCCACGGTGGTATCCACAGTCTTCCATGAGACAATACTCGAACTATAGGGGAAGGTTACATTCGATCCCATAGGAGCTTTCTCCCTCACTCCCATCGCAATGCCTTCATCGGATCCACGCGTGTGGCGCGCGCCGCCGGTACATACACGGCGATTAACGCGATCAGCAGGATGCTTCCCGCCGCCCCGAGCATTGCAGTAGGATCGCCGG
Source organism: Acidobacteriota bacterium (assembly GCA_039930665.1). Classification (GTDB taxonomy): domain Bacteria; phylum Acidobacteriota; class Terriglobia; order Bryobacterales; family Bryobacteraceae; genus Palsa-187. The sequence goes on along the minus strand of JBDTTL010000269.1, from coordinate 6,314 downwards.
GCGAGATTCCGTATAACTGGGCTCGCGCGAAGCGCGATAACGCGAAGGCGGCAGGCAGGCCAGCCAACAATCCAAACCCGACGATCAGCAGCGCCTCGCGCATTACAAGCCACGCGACATCGCCGCGCTGTGCTCCGAGCGCCGTGCGAATTCCAATCTCACGAGTCCGGCGGGAGACCGAATAAGCGATCACGCCGTAGATTCCGATTCCGGCGAGGATACTGGCCACCAGTCCGAAGGCGCTGGTAAGGCTGGCGACCAAGCGCTCGGTGGAAAGCGAGTTTTGCATCTGCTCCTGAAGCGTGCGCATGCTGAACACGGGAAGATTTGGGTCCATCCGGTTCAGGAGCTGACGGATCGCAGGAAACATTTGTTCGGGAGCGGCCGCGGTCCGGATGTACGCGGTCATGCCGAGGGCGAATTCCATCTGCTGATAGGGACGAAAGACGCCGAGCGGCATCTCGGCGCGCATGTTTTCGTATTTGGTGTCGCGAACCATGCCGATGATTTCTATATCCGTTTTGGTGCCGGGATCGCCACCCATGCCGATATGACGGCCGATGGGGCTTCTGCCCTGAAAATAGCGCTTGGCGAACTTTTCGTTGACGATGGCAACCTTGGCAGTGTCTTTACTGTCGGTATACCGGAAATCGCGGCCTTCAAGAATGGGTACTCCAAGCGTGTCGAAATAGCCGGGAGCGAGAAAGTTCATGTGAGGATCCACCCATTCGCCGGCGGCTGCCTGATACCCTTCGACCGTCACCCAACTGTCCCACTCGCTTTCGTCGAGTACGCGCATGACAGCGAGGCTGGACGACTGGATTCCCGGCACTTGATCGAGTTGTTCCTTAAGCTGCCGGTAAAAAGCGATGGTACGTTGCGGCGTGTAGCCGCTGCGCGCGGGATCGAGGGAAAACGCCAGAACGTTTTCGGTGCGGAAGCCGGGGTCGAGGTCCCTTAGAGTTTTGAGGCTGCGGATGAACAGTCCAGCGGCAATCAGGAGAATCACGGAGAGCATCACTTGCGCGGCGATGAGCGCTTTGCGGAGCGTGAGCGAGCCTCCGCTCACAATGTTAGCCGCCTGATCTTTGAGAGTGGGGGCGATATCGATTTTGGTGATTTGAAGCGCTGGAATCAGCCCAAAGATGACGCCGCACAAGGTCGAGATCGCGGCCGTGAACGCTAAGATCCGCAAATCCGGAGTGCTGGAGATGACTAGCGGATTGGCTCCCGCCGGCATGTTCCCAAGCAACATGCGATCCACTTCGATGGCGAGAAACAGGCCAGCGGCGCCTCCTGCCAAGGCCAGCAAAATGCTTTCTACCAGAAGCTGAATGACCAGGTGCATCGGGGTGGCGCCTAACGCGATCCGTACCGCGACTTCCTTCTGCCGAGTAGACGCCCGCGCGATCAGCAGATTCGCAACATTCGCGCAGGCGATCAGCAAGACCAGTCCCACGATCACCATGAGGACCAGAAGTGCGGTCGAAAATCTGTCTCGCGTGAGCGACCGTCCAGTGGATGCCGGTAACAAGTCAAGCCACATGCGGAGAAAGTGCTGTTTGGTAACAGCCGAGGCCTTGGCGAACGCCTGCTCTTGAACTTCCATTTCAAGCATCTGGTGAAACAGGGGCTGGAGTCCGGCCTTCGCTTGTTTTTCTGAGACGCCTGATTTCAGACGCCCATACGCCGACACCCAGCGTCCACGGCGATCCTCAAAGGTATACGCGCCGATTTGGTAACTGGTGGGGTCCAACTGACGCTTCATCGTCATCGGAATGCGAATCTGCGGCGAATATAGCGGGTCCATTCCGTTGAATCCGGCCTGACTCACGCCGATCACCGTCATCGGAAATCCGTTCACCAGCAGTTTGGCGCCAAGGACGCTCGGGTCTCCGCCGAAGCGGTCGATCCAATATTGATAACTAAGAACGGCGATGGGATGGCCATCGGGAATCCGATCATCGTCCGGCGTGAAGATGCGCCCTAGCGCTGCTCCGACGCCGAGCACGGGGAAATACGTGCCGGATACCAGCTCGCCGTAAACGCGGTCAGTCTTGCCGCCGATGCTGACGTTCATGGCGTTGCCCCAACTACAAAACATGCCGCTGAAAATCGGATTGTGGTCGCGAAAATCCGCGTACATGGGATAGGACAATTTATTCTGTCCGTTATTCGAGCCGTAGTGATCTCCCCGGCCCCAAAGTTGGACTAGTTGTTCCGGATTCTTCACAGGCAATAGCCGCAGCAGCACCTGATCGATCAACGTGAAGATGGCAGTATTGGCGCCGATTCCGAGCGCCAGCGACAACACCGCGATGATGGTGAACGTCGGCGACTTGGTGAGCGAGCGGAGGGCGAAGCGGACGTCATGAGCGAAGCGCGCCATGTTGAGAATACGGTTAAATCCGAGAAAGGTTCCCGAGAATCAGGTCTTCGGGTTGAACTGATCGACAGTGCGTGATAGCGTGGTTATCGCTTCTAGTCGTTTTGGGTTCGAGGGAGGACCGATGAAAGTGCGCGCTTTCGTTGCAATAATCGCCGTGTTTACCGCCCTGATCTGCTTCCGGGTAGCGCCGGGCCGTGCGGCGACTACCGGCTCGGTCGCTTTATCTGGATTGGTCAGTTCGACCGAAGAGGGGCCGATGGAAGGCGTCCTGGTCAGCGCCAAAAAGGCGGGTTCCACGATAACCATCACAGTGGTCAGCGATGAGCAAGGCCGGTATCAGTTCCCATCGTCGAAGCTCGCTCCGGGTCAATACGCATTGCGTATCCGGGCCGGGGGATACGATCTGGCCAGCCCCAGCACGATCGACATCAGCGCCGATAAGACCACCGCCGATCTGAAGCTTCGGCCGGCCGCCGATCCGGCGTCGCAGCTTTCGAATGCGGAATGGTTTGCGAGCCTGCCGGGTACTGAGCAGCAAAAGGCCTCCGTAAGAAATTGCACGCACTGCCACACGCTAGAACGCATCATGCGGTCGCGCGCGGATGCGAATGGGCTGGTGAAAGTGGTGGAGCGGATGTCGACGTATCCGCAGTTGTCGTTCCCGTTGCTGCCGCAGAAACTGGTCGCGGCGAGGGTGGGCGGCGGCGAGGATCCGCTGGAGCAAAAGCTGGAAGGCTGGCGGAAGCAGGCGCAGTATTTGAGCACCGTCAATCTGAGTTCCACTGACCAGTGGAAGTATCCCTTCAAGTTTCATTCCCGGCCCAAGGGAAAAGCGACCCAGGTCATCTACACCGAATACGATTTGCCGCAGCGCACGCGCCAGCCGCACGACGTGGTCGTCGATTCAGAGGGCATGGCCTGGTACGCGAGCTTCGGCGAATTGATCCTGGGCAAGATCGACACGCGGACCGGCAAGGCGACCGAATACCAGATTCCGCGTCTGAAGGCGAAGCTGCCCGGCGGCGAGCTGGCGTTGCGCTTCGATAAAAATCAAAACCTATGGATGGGGATGCAGTTCCAGGGCGGGATCGCAAAATTCGACAAGAATACTGAGAAATTCCAGACCTGGAGCCTTCCGCCGGAGATTAACGGAGATTACGTACAGATCAACCAGGTGAGCGCGGATCACGCACAGGTGGACGGCAAAGTGTGGCTGCAGGACGCGGGCACGTACACGGTGTTGCGGCTGGATCTGAAATCCGGCAAGTTTGAGGTGTTCACTCCGTTTGCGATTCCGAGACCCAACATTTACGACGTGATCTCCGACGCTCAGAACAACGCCTACTTCACCGTGATGGGGAAAGAGCACATCGGGCGGATCGATGCCAAGACGGGGAAAATTACCTTGCTCCCGACTCCGACGCCCGGCTCGGCGCCGCGCCGCGGCATGATCGACGAAGAAGGACATCTGTGGTTCGGCGAAAACCGTGCGGATCGCATCGGGATGCTGGACACGAAGACTGAACAATTCAAAGAGTGGAAGGTCCCGACGCCCGGTACGTGGCCCTACGACGTGACTGGCGATAAGAACGGCGAGGCGTGGGCCGGTGGTGAGTTCACGGATACGGTGCAGCGCCTGAATCCCAAGACGGGTGAGTTCGTGGAATATCTGCTGCCGCGATTTACGAACATGCGGAGGGTTTTTGTCGACAACTCCACCACGCCGGTTACGTTCTGGGTGGGCAACAATCACGGCGCATCCATCGTGAAATTGGAACCGCTGAACTAGCGGGTCGCGATCCTATTGGATCGCCAGGCGTTTCTGAATCTGTTCCAGGGGCACTCCCTTGGTCTCGGGAACCATGACGGCGACCCAGATGAGTTGCAGAACCATCATGCCGCAAAAGAAGAGGAACACGTAGCCCGGCGAGAATGCCGAGACCATCTTGGGGAAAAACGTCGTGAGCAGCGCGGCGAAAATCCAATGCGTGGAACTTCCCAGGGTCTGGCCCTCGGCCCGATGACGGTTCGGGAAAATCTCTGAGATAAACACCCAGATCACTGCGCCCTGGCCGACGGCGTGCGCCGCGATAAAGGCGAAGATGCATGCCGGCACGATGCTGTAGTGATTCGTGAAAAACGCCCACGCCGTCAGCCCAAGCGAGCCGATATAGCCGAACGAGCCGATGAACAGCAGCGTGCGGCGCCCCAGACGGTCAATCAGCCACAGTCCGACGAAGGTGAAGATCAGATTGGTCACGCCGATGCCGACCGATTGCAGCAGTGCGGCCTTCGCCGCCAGCCCCGTCAACTCAAAGATGCGTGGCGCGAAGTAGAGAATCGCGTTGATACCGGAAAGTTGATTGAAGAACGCGATGAGGAAGGCCAGCATGATGGGAGTACGAAGCTGGCGGGTCCAGAATTTGCCTTTTGAGATTTTCTGAGACGACGCTGCGAGAATCGCGTCGGCATCACTCTCAATCTGAGTTTCGGACGCCCGCGGCTCGATCAGGCGGAGAACCTTCATGCCAGCTTCGCGGTCATTCTTTTTGCCGAGTAACCAGCGGGGGCTTTCGGGCAGGCCGAGGCAGAGCAGGGCATAGGCGAGCGACGGAAACGCGGCCACGCCCAGCATCCAGCGCCACGCGTTATCGCCACTTCCCGCGAGCAGCGCGTTGGACAAGAATGCCATGAGGATTCCGAAGACGATGTTGAACTGAAACATCCCGGCCAGCCGGCCGCGATATTGTGGCGGCGCGATTTCGGAAATGTAGAGCGGAGCCGCAACGGTGGAGATGCCGATGCCCAGGCCGCCGATGACGCGGGCGGCTATGAAGACGAACGGGTCGTTTGCGAGGGCCGATCCGATCGCGCCGACTATATAGAGAATGCCGATAAATAGCAGTGTGGGCTTGCGCCCGAATCGGTCCGTTGGCCAGCCACCGATCAGCGAACCCAGTACCGTGCCGTAAAGCGCCGACGCCATTACGATTCCATGTATGCCGGCTCCCAGTCCCCATTGTGCCTGGATCGCTTGTTCGGCGCCGGAGATCACCACAGTGTCAAATCCAAACAGGAATCCCGCGAGGGCGGAGGTGATGGACCACAGAAAGATGCGAGCGTTCATGAAGTTTGTTGCCGTCCGCTAAGTGTACCCGATGCGGGCCGCATAGTAGGATAGTTCAATCGACGACGCCACTATGAAACGAAACTTACTTCTGTGCTTCCTGCTGTGTGCCGTTTGGGCGACGGGGCAGCCGCTGGTGCTGAAGACTTCAACGATTCTGGACGGCAAGGGTCAGGTTCTCAAGAATAGAAGCATTGTCATCGAAGACGGGAAGATCTTGCGGCTTGCCGGCGCGGGAGAGAAGGCGACTTACGATCTTTCTGGTTTGACCGTGACGCCGGGATGGATCGACACCCACGTCCACTTCGCTTGGCATTTCGATGCCAACAACCGTCTGGATGACGGAAGTCCCGACAGTAAAGAGACTCCTGAAGTCAGGGCATTGTCTGCGGAGGCGGGCGCTTATGCCACCTTGATGGGCGGCTTCACTACCATTCAGAGCGTGGGCGCGGAAGTGGACGGTCCGGTTCGCGATCTAATCAACTCCGGCCAGTTGCCGGGTCCGCGGGTCATTACATCCTTACGCGCAATTTTCGATAACACGGGTACCCCCGAACAGATCCGCGCGTTCGTCAGGAAAGCGAAAGCCGATGGTGCTGACGTGGTCAAGCTCTTCGCGACTGCATCGATCCGGGATGGCGGGGCGCAGACCATGTCCGACGAACAGATTCGCGCGGCCTGTAGCGAAGCAGCCGCCGCGGGCTTGCGGTCGGTGGTTCACGCGCACGCCTCAGCCGGAGCCAAGGCGGCGGTGCTGGCCGGCTGCAACTCGATTGAACACGGCGTGTTTTTGGACGA
>JBDTTL010000268.1:0-6943 GCA_039930665.1 Acidobacteriota bacterium | reverse complement strand
GCCTGACGCCGGAAGAGTTCGACAAGATGAAAATTCATCCTATCGTAGGCGCTGAAATTCTGGAGCGTGTGCAGTTCCCCTATCCGGTGGTGCCCATTGTGCGCGCGCACCACGAAAAGTGGGACGGCAGCGGTTATCCCTACGGCCTTAAGGGCGAGGAGATCCCGATCGGCGCCAGGATACTGGCGGCAGTCGATTGCCTGGACGCTCTCGCCTCGGATCGTCAGTATCGGCGCGCCCTGCCGCTTGACGAGGCCATGAAGGTGGTGCAGAAAGAATCCGGAACGTCATTTGATCCGCGAGTAGTCGACGTGCTCACCAAGCACCATGTCGCCTTGGAGAAAATGGCGAAGGCAGCGCGCGCGGGCGACACCAAACTATCCAAGGACCTGAAAGTCGAACGGGGACTTGCACCCGCCGCGGGTTTTGAGGCGGCGGCGCCCAACGACCGTGCAGCGGCAGTTACGCCCGGAGTCCAATCCACCGACTTCCTCAGCCTGATAGGCGCGGCGCGTCAGGAAGTGCAGGCGCTGTTCGAAATTTCGCAGGATCTGGGCAATTCTCTAAGTCTGGACGAAACCTTATCTCTTCTAGGCGTGCGCTTGCGGCGCATCGTGCCGCATCATGGACTGGCGATCTGGGTGCAGCGCGCCGGCATCCTAACGCCAGAGTTCGTAGCGGGCGACGATTTCCGACTGTTCTCTTCGCTGCAAATCCCGGTGGGGCAAGGGCTATCGGGATGGGTGGCGGAAAACCGCAAAGCGATTCTCAACGGCAATCCCTCGGTGGAGTCGGGATATTTAAACGATCCCGGAAAGTTCTCGGCGCTGCGCTCGGCTTTGGCGGTACCGCTCGAAGGAACCGGCGGAGTGGTGGGCGTACTGACGCTCTATCATGCCGATCGCGACGCCTTCACCAAAGACCATTTGCGTATTTTGCTGGCTATCAACGCGAAAATTGCCATCTCCATCGAAAACGCCCTGCGCTTCCGCCAGGCGGAGACGTCGGCCACCACCGACTACTTGACGGGACTGCCAAACGCGCGGTCGCTATTTCTGCAACTCGACGGCGAACTTTCGCGTAGCCGCCGGAGCGAGCAGCCAATCGCCGTGCTCACTCTGGATTTGAACGGATTCAAACAGGTGAACGACCGCTTCGGCCATCTGGAAGGCAACCGGGCGCTTCGGGCCGTGGGCGCGGGGCTGAAAGCGGTTTGCCGCGAATACGATCAAGTGGCGCGCATGGGCGGCGATGAATTCGTGATGGTGCTGCCGGGTGGCCATGCGGGAGAGATCAACGCTAAGTTCGAACAAATTCGCAATGTGATCTCGCAAGTTTCCCGCGAGTTGTTTTCAGGGGAGATGCTGAGCGCGAGTATCGGCGCCGCTTACTATCCCGCGGACGGCGACAACGCCGACGAACTCCTCTCCGTCGCGGACCGGCGCATGTACGGTGAAAAGCACTCACAACGCCAGAACGCGGTGAAGATGTCCCGGGTGCTGCGCGAGCGGGAGCTCCCGGGAACGGCTCTAGTCCACTAACACCGCACTCCAAAAATCGTTCCAATATCGCCTAGCGAAAAATCCGCCACCATCGCCGCTTGGGCGCTTCTAGGAAAATACCCATTCGAATGTCACCAATTTCGAGTTTCGCATTAGCTGTCGATTCATCTCCATCGCGGGCTGTTACTGTCAACGGTAGGTTCTTGAAACCTGGGCAAGCTACCATCAGCCGCGAGTCCCCGACACGAAGATTGGTGAGACTAGCCTCCCCTTTTCCGTCAGTTTTTAACGTACTGATGGTCTTGCCATCGTCTCCCAACAAAGAGACCGTGGCGCCTGAGATTACCGAACCAGTTGCGTCGATCACGCGAACGGACGCGGCCGGACTGTGCCATCAGTGGAGAAATCGTGGTTAGCAACGCTCCTACTAAAATCGCGCGTCGACTGCGCGGCATGGGCAGCGACTCGCCCGATAGAAAACCGCAAACGCGCGGGGCACTCCGGTTTAGATCGTCAATCTCGTGCGAAGTGTATTGATCGACGGCGTGAACGAACGTATGGCACTCATGGCAAAACCGCTTTCGTCCGTCACCGCTTAAATCGGCCCAGCGCTTCGCGCAAGGATTCAGGATGGTGAATCGTCGGCACACGCCCGTATTATATGGAAGTTGTGAGTCGTTGTCGCGCTAGGCGGCCTTGAATTCCGGCTCCCGCAGCAGTTCCAGAAACGCCTGCGCGGCGGCGTGGAATCGTTTCTTCTTGCGGTGGATGATACCCAACGGACGATAGAGCTCGGAGGACGCCAATGGAATCGCCACCAGACGCCCCTGTGACACCTCATCGCGCAGAATACGCGCCGGCAGAATGCTGACGCCGGTGCGGTGCGCTACGGCTTCCTTAATCATCTGCAAGTTGTCGAAGTGCAAGGTTTGGGTGACTTCGATTTCATGCTCGCGCAGAAAACGGTCCACTTCGCGGCGAATCGGCAGGTCCTCATCGAAGCCAATAAATTCGACGCCGTTGAGGTCTTGCAGTTTGATGCTTCCGCGTTTGGCGAGCGCATGATCTGGCGCGGCCGCCAGCACCATTTCCTCCTGCCGCCAGGGAATCACTGTAATTTCACGGCTGGACTCGGGATAACTTACCAGGCCAAGATCGGCTTGGTCCGCCAGCACGGACGAATAAACTTTTTCCGGCCGCAGGTATTCCACTTCCAGATGCGCCCTGGGCTGGCGGCGCGAGAACTCGTTTTCGAGCTGCGCCATCTCGCTCAAGCCCACCGAATAGATGGCCGCCACCTTCACGGTTCCGTCCACATTCTGCTTCAACTGGTTGAGCGCCACTTCGAACTCGTCCTTGCGGCGCAAGACGTCGCGGCAAAACTCGCTGTACAACTGACCTGCAGCGTTCACGACTAAGGGGCGGGTTGACCTATCAAGTAAACTGGTACCTAACGCCCGTTCCAAGTCCTGAACGTGCTGGCTGGCTGCCGACTGGCTCACCTCGTTGAGCGCGGCCGCGCGGCTGAAGCTCCTGGTTTGAGCAATATCTTTGAAAAGTTTGAGGTTCTCGTAGTTCACTGGACCCCAGCTTAGCATCAGTTGTACTAATATTGCAAGATGACATATTCTGTTGACGTGATAATCTCCCCTAAGGTATTCTGAAGCATGTCCTACCCCCCAGTAGCGCAGGGACTGTACCATCCAAGTCACGAGCACGACGCCTGCGGCATGGGCTTCGTGGTGAATCTGGACGGCCGCAAGACTCACGAGATCGTGCAGAAGGGCATCCAGGTCCTGATCAATCTTACGCATCGCGGGGCTTGCGGATGCGATCCCGAGACCGGTGACGGCGCAGGCGTTTTGATCCAGATCCCGCACGAATTCTTCACGCGCGAGTGCGCCAAACTAGGGTTCACATTGCCGGAGCCGGGTTCCTACGGCGTGGGAATGATGTTCCTGCCGGTAGAAAATGCCCAGCGCCTGCTCTGCGAAGGAATTGTCGAACGCATCGCGCGCGAGGAGGGGCTGACGGTCCTGGGGTGGCGCGATACTCCGCTGCATGGCGACGCCATCGGACGCCAGGCGCGAGTGACGCAGCCTTATATCGAACAGATCTTCCTAGAGAAGGGCGAGGGCCCCGACGGGAAGCCCATGACGCAGGATGAGTTCGAGCGCAAACTGTATGTGGTCCGCCGCCGCGCCGATGTCGAAATTGCCGCCAGCGAGTTCGACGACAAAGGATTTTTCTACGTTCCCTCAATATCCTCGCGGGTAATCATCTACAAAGGACTGCTTCTGGCCCCGCAGATTTCCGACTTCTATACCGAGCTCGCCGATCCGCTGACCAGAAGCTCGCTGTGCATGGTGCACCAGCGATTTTCGACCAACACGTTTCCCACCTGGCAACTGGCGCATCCCTATCGCATGATCTGCCATAACGGCGAGATCAACACCGTGCGCGGAAACGTCAATTGGATGAACGCGCGTGAATCTGTGCTGCGGTCTAACTTGTTCGGTGACGACCTGCCGAAAATCTTTCCGGTGATTCGTCCCGGCGGCAGCGATACCGCGTGCCTGGACAACGCAGTTGAATTGCTGACGCTGGCCGGGCGCGAGTTGCCTCACGTGATGGCCATGCTGATCCCGGAAGCCTGGGACGCCGACACCACCATGCCCGACGATAAGCGGGCGTTTTACGAATATCACGCGTCGCTGATGGAGCCTTGGGACGGCCCGGCCGCGGTGGCGTTCACCGACGGCAAGTGGCTGGGAGCGACCCTCGACCGCAACGGATTGCGCCCCGCGCGCTACATGGTGACCACCAGTAACGAGCTGATCCTGGCTTCAGAAACCGGCGTGCTGCCGATTAAGCCGGAGGAAGTGCTGTATAAAGGACGACTCCAGCCCGGCAGAATGCTGCTGGTGAATCTGGAAGAGCATCGCATCGTCCCCGATGAAGAGATCAAGCACATGCTGGCTTCCCAGCAACCGTATCGCGAGTGGCTCCAGGAAAACCAACTTACGTTGGAGCAATTGCCGCAGCCGCCGCGGGTTTACGGATTCGATCCGGAGACCATCCTGACGCGGCAGCGCGCCTTCGGCTATAGCGATGAAGATTTGAAGATGATCCTGGCGCCCATGGCCAGCAACGGTGAAGAGCCTATAGGATCGATGGGCGTCGACACGCCGCTCGCCTGCCTGTCGGACCGGCCACAATCGCTGTTTCACTATTTCAAGCAACTGTTCGCACAGGTCACCAATCCCGCGATCGATCCGATTCGCGAAGAACTGGTGATGTCGCTGACGAGTTACATCGGCACGGAGCGCAACATCCTGGAAGAAACGCCGATGCACTGTCACACGCTGAAGCTGCCGCATCCGATCCTGACCAATCTGGATCTGGAGAAGCTGCGCCGCGTGAGCTGGGGCGATTTTCTAGCTACCACTATTCAGACTTTATACCGTGTCGCGGACGGGGAGGCCGGCCTGGAGCGGGCGCTCGACGGCATGTGCCGCCGCGCGGATCAAGCCACCCGCGACGGCTACCGCATTCTGATTCTCAGCGACCGCGGCGTGGATAAAGATTTCGCCCCCATCCCCTCGCTGCTGGCGCTGACGGCGTTGCATAACCATTTGGTGCGCGAGCGTACGCGGACGCAGGTAGCTTTGATTATCGAATCCGGCGAGCCGCGTGAGGTGATGCACTTCGCATTGCTGATCGGTTATGGCGCGAGCGCGGTGAATCCCTACCTGGCCATCGAAACGCTGGAGGACATGACGCAGCGGGAACGCCTGGGCAGTGTTCCGTTTGAAACGGCGCTCAAAAATTTCAAGAAGGCGGTCAATAAGGGATTGTTGAAGGTCTTCTCGAAGATGGGTATCTCCACTCTGCAAAGCTACCGCGGCGCGCAGGTTTTCGAGGCCATCGGCTTGAACCAGGCGCTGATCGACAAGTATTTTACCGGGACCTCTTCGCGCATTGAAGGCGTGGGTCTGGATGTGTTGGCGCGGGAAGCGCAGATGAAGCACGAGCACGCTTATACGCCGCTGACCCGGTCGGAAACCGAACTGGAGCCTGGTGGCGCGTATCAGTACCGGGTTCGCGGCGAGTATCATTTGCTGAATCCGATCACGGTGAGCAAGCTGCAGCACGCGGTGCGTAATGAGAATTACCAGACCTTTCAGGAATACACAGATTTAATCGATAAACAGAATCGCGATCTGTGCACGCTGCGCGGTTTAATGGAGTTAAAGCCCGCCAAGAAGCCCGTGCCCATCGAGCAGGTGGAACCGGCATCGGAAATCGTGAAGCGTTTTGCGACGGGTGCAATGTCGTTCGGATCGATTAGCAAAGAGGCGCACGAAACGCTGGCTATCGCCATGAACCGCATGGGTGGACGCTCCAATACCGGCGAAGGCGGCGAGGATGAAGCGCGCTTCGAACGCAGGCCTAATGGCGACTGGCCGCGCAGCTCGGTTAAGCAGGTGGCCTCCGGCCGCTTCGGCGTGACCGCGCACTACATGGTGAACGCCGACGAATTGCAAATCAAAATTGCGCAGGGCGCCAAACCCGGCGAAGGCGGACAGCTTCCCGGCCACAAAGTAGACGACGTGATCGCGCGCGTGCGCCACTCTATCGCCGGCGTACCGCTGATTTCGCCGCCGCCGCACCATGACATTTACTCCATCGAAGATCTGGCGCAACTGATTTACGATCTGAAGAACGTGAATCCCAAGGCCCGTATTTCGGTGAAGCTGGTGGCCGAGGTGGGCGTGGGGACGGTGGCGGCGGGTGTGGCCAAAGCCCATGCCGATGTGGTTCTGATCAGCGGCTACGACGGAGGCACGGGCGCGTCCCCGCTTACGTCGCTGCGCCACGCGGGCATTCCATGGGAGTTGGGGCTGGCGGAAACGCAGCAGGTTCTGGTAATGAACGACCTGCGCAGCCGCATCATTGTACAGACCGATGGCAAGCTGCAAACCGGCCGCGACGTGGTGATCGCCGCGCTGCTGGGAGCGGAGGAATTCGGTTTCTCCTCGGCCCCGCTGGTCGCGTTGGGCTGCATTATGATGCGCAAGTGCCACCTGAATACTTGTCCCGTGGGTATAGCCACGCAGGATCCGGCGCTGCGCAAGAAGTTCACAGGAACTCCGGAGAACGTCATCAACTATTTCTTCTTCGTAGCCGAGCAGATTCGTCACTGGATGTCCGTTATGGGCTTCAAGAAGATGAGCGACATGATCGGCCGCGCGGATCTGATCCACATGCGCCCGGCACTCGACCACTGGAAGGCGAAGGGTCTGGATTATTCGCAACTGCTCTTCGTGCCGCCGTTGCCGGCGCGCATCAGCCGCCGCTGCACCACCAAGCAGGACCATGGGCTGGGCGCGGCGCTCGACAACCGGCTGATTGAGCTGGCTAAGCCGGCGCTCGAAAAC
>JBDTTL010000267.1:0-6956 GCA_039930665.1 Acidobacteriota bacterium | reverse complement strand
CCGCTGTCGTTGGGAGGCCGGAGCTTCAGGCGTTCGCAGGTAGCTTGGAAGGACATCGCGCCCGAAAAGGAGTTTTCATTGCGACATCACAGTTCAGCAAAGAAGCACGCGAGTATGTAACCAGAATCGAAAAGAGAATTGTTCTAATTGACGGTGAGCAGCTTGCACAATTGATGATCGATTTCTCGGTTGGCGTCACCGAGGTCGATACCTACAAAGTTAAGAAATTGGACCGCGACTACTTCGAGGAATAACTTCAGAAAATCCTCGATCCGCAGCAAATTACCAGATCTTGCATTGCTGGGCGCGGACCATGGGCTGTCCGGGGCGGCAGGCGAAGGCTTTGCCGAATTCGGGCATGTTGGATACAACGCCGTTAATGCGGTATTCCTCGGGCGAGTGGGGATTGGTGATGGCGTTGGCGCGTTTGCTTTCGGTGCGTTCGTCGCCGCAGGCCCATTGCGCCATGCCGATGAAGAAGCGCTGATCGGGCGTCAGGCCGTCGATGGGCCGAAGGGTCTGGCTCTTCGTGGCTTCTTTCCAGGCAAGGTAGGCGAGGAAGGTGCCTCCTAGATCGGCTGCGTCCTCGCCCAGGGTCAGCTTGCCGTTGATCTTGATGTCATCGATCACGGTGAAGCCGGAATATTCGTCCGAGACGCAGGAGGCGCGCTTGCTGAATTCCAGGGCGTCCTGCATGGTCCACCAGTCTTTCAAATTGCCTTTCGCATCGAACTGACGGCCCTCATCGTCGAAACCATGAGTCAGCTCATGGCCGATAGTGGCGCCGGTGTTTCCATAATTCGGTGCGTCGTCCATCTTGGGATCGTAGAGCGGCGGCTGCAGCACGCCGGCGGGGAAGTTGATGTCGTTCATCTGCGGATCGTAGTAGGCGTTTACGGTGGGCGGAGTCATCATCCACTCGTTGCGGTCGAGCGGCTTGCCGATTTTCGCCAGATGGCGGCGACTGTCAAACTCAGTCGCGCGCTCGACGTTGCCGAAATAATCGTCGCGCAGGATCTTGATGGAGCTGTAATCGCGCCAGTGATCGGGGTAGCCGATTTTGTTGGCGACGGCGTGCAATTTTTCGAGGGCGCTCTTCTTGGTGGCGGGTCCCATCCAGGGCAATTGCTCAATTTCCGATTGCATCGCCGCTTCGATTTCCTTGGTCATCTTAATAGCGCGGGTCTTGGTGTCCGGGCCGAAGGTTTTCGCGACGAACTCCTGGCCGAGGGCTTCCCCTAGATCCCGGTCAACCCGTTGCACGCAGCGTTTCCACAGCGGCTGCATTTCTTGAACGCCGCGCAAATACTTACTATAGAAATCGAAATTAGCGGTTACAAAAGCCGGTGAGAGCAGCGGCGCTCGGGCGCGCACCGTGTGCCAGCGCAAATAGGCTTTCCAATTGTCCAGGCTGCGCGATTTGAGCAAGGCTTGCATTTCAGCAAAGAAATCGGGTTCGGTGACGTTGAGGGGCGGGACGGCGATCTGCAGCGCGGCGAAGTACGCTTTCCAGGGGAACGAAGGGGTGAGCTTCTGCAGCTTGGCGAGCGTGTAGGGATGGAACAACTTATGCGGGTCGCGTTGATCTACTCGCGTCAAGGAGGCATTGGCGAGCGCGGTTTCGATCTCCATGACGGTCTGCGCGCCGGTGATGGCCTGCGCGGCGGGTTCGCCGGACAGCTCCAGCATTTGCTGAACGTGCGCGACGTAGCGCTGGCGGATTTCGATCGACTTGGCGTCGGTCTTCACGTAGTAGTCGCGATCGGGCAGCCCCAAGCCTCCGGCGGCGAGGAAGCCGATGACGCGCGATGAATCGGCGAAGTCCTGGCTGGAGCCGAAGGCGAACAGCATGGTCTGGTATCCCGAGGATGTGAGATGAGTGTGTGCCAAAAATACAGCCAAATTGCGAAGCGATTTTATGGCGGCGATCTGGTCCAGCTCCGGGCGCAGCGGAGACGCACCGGCTTGCTGGCGGGGGCCTTCGTCCATACAGGCGGCAAAATAATCGCCGATTTCGGTTTCGACCTTGTTGCGCGTTGGAGACGGCTGCGCGGCTTGCTGCAAGATGCCCCACAGGAAACGCTGGTTCTCCAGAGTGAGTTTGGAATAAACGCTCCAGTGGGCTTGATCCGGCGGGATGGGATTGTTTTTGATCCAGGAGCCGCAGGAGTAGCGGTAGAAATCGGTGCAGGGATCGATCGCCCGATCCATGGAGTTGAGGTCGAGGCTGGGGCTGTAGGGCAGCGAATAAAGCGGAGTGTCGGTGGTTGACGTCTGGCACCACAAGGAGAGTGCCGCGAAGGGCAAGGCAATGATGGCGCGGGTAAGCTTCATGGGCGGAACTCCACGGTGCGGACTAGCCGGATGGCTTTATTTTCGAGCAATTGCGCGATCACGGTATCGGGCACTTGCTGATCGGTTTCGATTAAAGTGACGGCGGAAAGCGGCTCGCCGGGGCGGTCGGGGCGCTCCTGGCGGCCGAGGGACAGCGCGGCAATATTGACATGGTTCCGGCCGGTTACGCTGCCGATGTAGCCGACCACACCGGGCACGTCTTCGTTAGTCAAATACAACAGGTGTCCGGACAGCTTGGCTTCGCAGCGGATGCCATCCACACCCAGCAGCCGAGGGCGGTCCATGACGATGGAGCCTTCGACGGTGGTGACGCCTTTGTCGGTTTCAAGTTCGATGCGCAGCAAATCCATGTGCCGAGTGCGGCGCTCGAAACGTTCGGCATAGCCGAGGCCGCGATCCGAGGCGAGCTTGAGTGCATTCACTACGTTCGCTTTGCGCTCGAGCGAGCGGCTGAGGACGCCGGCGAGTCCGGCATTGCGGATCAGGCGGGCGTTTTCCGGACTGAAATTGCCGTGATACACCAGTCGAACCAGCTTGGGATTGGCGGTGGCGACGTGGGCTGCGAAAGTCCCCAAGCGCTCGGCGAGGGCCGCATAGGGGGCCACCGCGCGATACGCTTCTTCCGTCATGGCGGGTACGTTAACGGCGTTCACAGCGACGCCCTCATTGAAATACTCGATCAGATGTTCGGCCAGGCGCACCGCAATCAGCTCGGCGGCCTCTTCGGTGGAGCCGCCGATGTGCGGCGTGGCGAACACTTGATCCAGCGCGAGGAGCGGTTCGCCTGCGTCGGGCGGTTCGGTCTGCAAAACATCGAGAGCGGCGCCGGCGATTTTTCCCGACTCGATGGCGCGGCGCAGCGCCGCTACGTCCACCAGTTCACCGCGGGCACAGTTGACGATGCGGGTACCGGGCTTCATCTTGGCAAAGGCTTCGTCGTTCAACATGCCCATGGTTTCCGTGGTCAATGCGACGTGCAAGCTGACGTAGTCTGCTTGGCGGTAAAGCTCGTCGCGGCTTACCAGCGTCACGCCGAGATCGGCAGCCGTATCGGAGTTGACGTAGGGGTCATTGGCGACGACCTTCATCTCGAATCCGCGCGCGCGGCGCACCACTTCCCGGCCGATGCTGCCGAGGCCCATCACGCCCAGCGTCTTGCGGCGCAACTCGGTTCCGAGAAAACGTTTGCCATCCCACTTGCCTCCGCGAGTGGAAATGACGGCCTGGGGAATCTGGCGCGCCATGGCCAGCATTAGGCCGAGGGTGTGTTCCGCCACCGCGACGGCGCTTTCGCCCGGCATGTTCATCACCAGAACGCCGGCGGCCGTGGCGGCTTCGAGGTCGACAAAATCCGTGCCCACGCCCGCAAAGGCAATGACGCGCAGGTTTTTGGCGCCGGCGATCTGCGCCGCCGTGACTTTCGAGAGGCGAGAGGCGATCAGGACTTCGGCGTCGGCCAGGTGCTGCGTATAGGCGGCCGGAGTGGACGAAACAATCTCCCAATCGGGTTGCGCTTTCAAAATGTCTATGCCGGCGGCGCGCAATGGCTCTGCGATTACGATTTTCATGGCTCCCTATATCGTCATTTCCTAAACAGCCAGGGGCTGCTTCAGCTTGGCTACATGCCGGGCGTAATACTGCTCGACGGTGGCGACCCCAGTGCCCAGTTTTACAGGAACACCATTTGCTTCCAGGATCAACTCCAATTCGGCCACCAATCCGAACAGATCGACCACATCGAAATATCCCAGATGAGCGATGCGGAAAAGCTTGCCCGCCATTTCGCTTTGGCCGTCGGCGATGATGGAGCCGAATCCCTCACGGAATTCCTTGACGATGGCGGTGGAAGTGAGTCCCAACGGGGCTTTGACGGCGGTCACCGCGCCGCTGGGGCTGGACGGGGCGAACAATTCGAGGCCCAGTGCGGTGCAGGCGGCACGAGTGGCGGCGGCCAGATGCTGCGCGTTGGCGATGAGCTGATCCATGCCCAGGGTCTTCATGTATTTCAAGACTTCGGCCAAGCCGAGGATCAGGGAAATTGCCGGAGTCCACGCGGATTCGCCTTTGACCGACGCTTTCCTCTCGCGCCGCAGGTCGAAGTAAAAGCGCGGCAGGGTGGCCGATTCCATGCGCTCCCAGGCCTTGGGGCTGACGGCGAGCAGCGCGAGTCCGGGTGGCAGCATGAAAGCTTTTTGCGATCCGCTGATGACGAAATCCAAGCCCCAGGCGTCGATATCGAGCGGCATGGTGCCGACACCGGTGATGGCGTCGACGATGAAGAGCGCCGGCGTAGACTGAATGATTTCGCCCATGGCGCGGACGTTGTGGGCGGCACCCGTGGAGCTTTCAGACGCTTGGACGAAGACGCCTTTCACGTCCGGATTTGCAGCCAGCGCCGCGGCGACCGCCGCGGGCTCGACCACCGATCCGTAGGGCGCGGTGAGAACCAGAGGATCGAGACCAAACGCGCGAGTCAGCGCTACCCAGCGCTCGCCGAACACTCCGGCGCTGCACACGATGACGCGATCGGCGGGCGAGAAGCAGTTGGCGACGGAAGCTTCCATGGCTCCGGTTCCGGAGGAAGCTAAAATCAGGACATCATGCGCCGTTCCCAGCACGATTCTCAGGTCCGCCAGAACGGACGTGTACAACTCGCGAAAATCTTTGGTGCGGTGATGAATGTCAGCGCCCAGCATGGCCTGCAGCGCCGGGGGGTAAAGCGGCGTGGGGCCCGGCGTCAGAAGGCGCTGCTTCTTAATGTTCATAGGCTGAAATCCAGAATAGCAAAGGGCGTGGGCTATCTCGGTTATGTGACAGGAATCTCAGGAGCTTAGCAGGTGGGTCCACGGGAGATCGCCGGCGCGTTTGGGGGAGCGCTGGCCTGCTATGTATGCTGGCGCTGGCTGGCGCATTTGATCGCACGGGAGGCGGCGGTGCGGCGGACGATGCTGCGTTACTGGTGGCCGACGGCGATGCTCGCGTGGAGCTGGTTTATGCTGTGGGCGACTTCATTTCCAGGATCCAGCCGCTGGCTGGGGTTTGTTCGCGATCCTTTGTCGATTGCATACTTCGGCGTCAATCTTCCGCAGGCAGTGGTGGGAAATGGGCTGCTGGGGGTGCTGATCGGCGCTCCCGAGGTAGTGCAGGGCAGCGTGGCGAGCGCGGCGGTGTGGCTGCTGTGGTACGCGGTGATCCGCGTGTGGCAAAGACGCCGCGAGTCAAGCCAGAGCGCGACGCGAATCGTTCCCTAAAGATCGAACATCGCATGGTGGCGACCACGCTACAGTAAAGGGATGAGCCATGCCGTGCATCTGGCGATTATTTTGTCTGCATCCACGCTCGCGATGCAGGCGCAAACATCGGCTGGGATTTCCGGCGTGGTCGCAGCCGGCGAAAAGCCGGAACTGGTTCAGGAAGGTTTTATTTTCACCGAAGGACCGGTGGGCACCTACGATGGCGGACTCTTCTTCAGCGATATTCGCGCCAACCGTATTTACCATATGGATGACGCCGGCAAGATCACGATTGCGCGCGGAAACACGGTGGGCGCCAATGGACTCGCGCTGAACGAGAGTGAGTTGTATGCAGCCGAGGGCGCGGGGAAGCTGATCAGCCGCGGCAATCAGAACGGCCGGGTGGCGACGGTGCTCGAGAAAGTAGGCGCGGAGCCGCTGGGGGCGCCCAACGACATCCTTTTCGATTCGCGGGGAGGCTTCTATTTCACCGACCCAGGAACGGCTCCGTTGCTGCCGAAAGATCCGAATCGCCATGGGAAGGTATACTACGTGGCGAGCACGGGCGGACAAGATCCGCTTCTGGTCGACGACAAAATTGCGTTTCCCAATGGACTGACGCTGACGCCGGATGGAAAGGCGCTGCTGGTGGACGATACGCTCGGCGATACCATCTGGTCCTATGATCTGCAGCCTAAGAAACCTAAAAAGGGCCAGAGCGGTGTGATGAGGAGTGCATTCGCCAAGATCCCTGAGCTGACGGATGGCATTAGCAGGGCCGACGGGATGGCTGTGGACCGCGAGGGGCGGGTTTATGTAGCTACTGGCGCAGGCGTTCAAATATTTGACAAGAAGGGCAAGTTCCTGGGGGTCATCAAGGTCCCGCGCGTGCCCTCCAACGTGGCATTTTCGGGAACGGATAAGCATACGCTTTACATCACCGCGCGGGAGGGCCTGTATAAAGTGAAGATGCTTTCGCAGGGGCCGGAGCGGGCGGGGAAGTAGACATGCGTGTTGCGGGCGTCGCGTGCGCGACGAGTATTTCCACCAGGACATTCCGAAGCTGCGCCAACTTACGACTGTTCCGATGGCGGCGGGCGAAGAATGGGGCAGCGCTGGGATTTCAATACGATGGTGGAGAACCACGACATCGCTTACCTTCGCGCGACGCTGCCCAACGTGGGCGGCATCACGGAGATGCTGAAGGTGCTGGCGCTGTGCGAGACGCACTCAGTGGGGATCGTTCCGCACTTCACGGGTCCCTTATCGACGGCGGCGCCGGTGAATGTGCTCTCGACCTATTCGCAGCCGGTGCTGTTCGAATACAACTATGGGGGCCCGACGATTCCGCATCTGCCGCAATGCCTC
>JBDTTL010000266.1:0-6976 GCA_039930665.1 Acidobacteriota bacterium | reverse complement strand
ATCACCCGGCAAATGGACCATCAGTTCCGCGGCCAGGTTACCGACGGGCTGCTGGTGCCAATCCTGCAATTGCTGGTGCGTTCGGGCCACACCGTGATCGGCTTTCGCTACGTGCGTCTGGATGAGACCGGCCAAGTGATCGATCGGGCAGCGGACTACCATGCACCGACGCGCTACGGAAATAAGGGAGTCGAGATCGAATTCCGGAACGACGCCGATTCGTCGGTTCATCAGCTTTATTATTTCTCGGTGAATCTTTCTAATGACCGGCTGCGCGAGGACACGCCATTCCAGTTGTATCTGCCGCGGCTCGCAGGATCCGTTTCCATGCTGAAGGCGACTTCTTACATGCCGCATCGGCCAGGTTTTTCCCTCATTCGCGACGCCTTGCTTCGCAACAGCCACGCGATTTTGCAGGACGACTCCGGGCTGCCGTTCAAGTTCTTCGCGAAGGACCAATGGAAGCTGCAACTATACGGAGACTACATCCAGCCCTACGGCAGTTTCCGGTGGGAGGAGCAATCGGATTTGCGGGACGCGTATAAAACAGCGGGGCCCAAGCCGCTCCCCATGCACGTGGGTTACGGTTTCCGGCGGATTACTTCGAATCTACTGCTGGCGACGCGACACAAGTAGTGTAGATTGGCCGTGTGAGCCTCGTCCCAGACACGGTCACTGGTTTGTCCGGCCAGGAAGCGGCCCGCCGTCTGGGCGAAGTCGGCTTCAACGAACTTCCTTCTTCCAAACCCAAAAACCTGTTGCGTATAGCGGGCGACCTGCTGCGCGAGCCGATGCTGTTGCTCTTGGTGGCCTGCTCGGGGATCTACTTCCTTCTTGGCGGCGTGCGCGAGGCGCTAGTTTTATCGGTATTTGTGACGCTGGTGATCGGCATCGAGATTTATCAGCAGCGGAAAACCGAGCGGGCGTTGGAGGCCTTGCGCGATCTTTCAAGTCCCCGAGCGCTGGTGATTCGTGACGGCCAGCGCCAGCGCATAGCCGGACGCGAGGTGGTGCCCGGCGACATTCTGGTGCTCGCCGAGGGCGATCGTGTTCCCGCGGATGCTGCGCTGTTCTCGGCGACTAATCTGGCGGTCGACGAGTCATTACTAACGGGCGAATCCGTGCCCGTGCGCAAACAAGCCGGGACAATCGACGGCGCGGAGACCAAGTTCTCCATGGAAGCGCCCGGTGGCGACGACCTGCCTTTCGTTTATTCGGGAACGTTGATGGTTCACGGTGCGGGGATGGCGCGGGTGCTGGCTACGGGACTCGGCACTGAACTCGGCAAGATCGGCAAGACGCTGCAAAACGCGGTGTCCGAGCCCAGTCTCGTGCAGCGCGATACGCGGCGCGTAGTTCGCGTCATGGCCGGTGCCGGGCTTTCGCTGTGCGCGCTGCTGGCGGTGGTTTACGGCATCACGCGCGGAGACTGGCTGCGTGGATTCCTGGCGGCACTGACCATGGCGATGGCGGTGCTGCCGGAAGAGCTGCCGGTCGTGCTCACAGTCTTCATGGCGCTGGGCGCGTGGCGGTTGTCGCGCGTGCGGGTGCTGACTCGCAACATGCCGGCCATCGAAACGTTGGGCGCGGCCACAGTACTGTGTGTCGACAAAACCGGGACGCTGACGCGGAATCAGATGGAAGTCACTCGGCTGTTCGCGGGCGGGGAATTGCTGGATGTCACCGCGGCCTCGACGCCCGCCGCGCTGCCGGAGCAATGGCACGACCTGCTCGAATTCGCGATGCTCTCCACGCAGATCGAGGCGCACGATCCCATGGATCGCGCCATCCAGCAACTGGGCGAGCGAACGCTGTCGGGCACCGAACATCTGCACGGCGATTGGTCTCTGGTGCGGCAGTATCCCCTGGCGCGGCAACTGCTGGCGATCTCACAGGTGTGGCGTTCTCCCGACGGCGCCGATTACATCATCGCGGCCAAAGGCGCGCCGGAGGCGATTGCCGATCTGTGTCATCTGCCGGAGGCCGAGGTGGCGGCGGCTCTGGCGGCCGCGACGGGATTGGCGTCCCAAGGCCTGCGCGTGCTGGGCGTGGCCAAGTCGCACTTCAGCTCGCAGAATCTGCCGGGCGATCAGCACGATTTTACTTTTGAGTTTTTGGGCTTGATCGCACTGGCCGATCCGCTGCGGCCGGCGGTTCCGGACGCGGTGCGCGAGTGCCGCCAGGCGGGCATCCGCGTGGTGATGATCACCGGCGACTACGCGGAGACGGCCCGCAGCATCGCACGCCAAGCGGGGCTGGACGAATCGGCCGCCATCATCACCGGTCCTGAACTGAACGCCATGGACCCGGCCACGCTGCGCGAACGGATTCACGATACCAGTATCTTCGCCCGCGCCGTGCCAGAGCAAAAGCTGCGTTTGGTGGAGGCGCTGAAGGCCAACGGGGAGATCGTGGCTATGACCGGCGATGGCGTTAACGACGCGCCCGCGCTCCAAGCCGCGAACATTGGGATCGCTATGGGTGCGCGCGGCACCGACGTTGCGCGCGAGGCCGCCGACCTGGTGCTACTCGACGACGACTTCTCTTCCATCGTGAAGGCGGTGCGCATGGGCCGGCGCGTGTTCGACAACTTGAAAAAGGCCATGGCGTACATCATTGCCATCCACGTTCCCATTGCCGGGCTTTCGTTCCTGCCGGTGCTGCTGGGCTGGCCGCTGATCCTGGGGCCGGTGCACATCGCGTTTCTGGAATTGATCATCGACCCGTCCTGCTCCATCGTCTTCGAAGCTGAAGACGAGGAACCCGGCATCATGCGTCGGCGTCCGCGGTCTTCGACCGAAAGCCTGTTCCAGCGGCGCTTGGTATGGATGAGCGTCCTCGATGGCGCCGGGGTGCTGGCAATCTTGCTGGCGATTTTCGCGGTGGCCTACTCGCGCGGGCAGGGAGAAAGCGATGCGCGCACCCTCACGTTTACGGCGCTGGTATTAATGAATCTGGTGATGATTGCCACTAGCCGCTCCCGCTCGCTTAGCATTTGGAAGAGCCTGCGGCGGCCTAACCCGGCCATGTGGTGGGTGACTGCGTCGGCGTTGGTGCTGCTGGCGCTAGTGTTGTATGTTCCCTGGCTGCGGTCGCTATTTAACTTCAGCACGCTGCATCCCGGCGATATCGCTTTGTGCCTGGGCGCGGGCCTTGCGAGCGGCGTCTGGTTTGAAACGGTAAAGCGGCTCACTCAGAAAGTCAGCCGCTCCGGCGCTACTTCTGGCTAGCGGCCAACGCCTGGTCCAGATCCCAAATAATGTCGTCGAGATCTTCGAGACCGATCGACACGCGGATCATGTCGGGTTCGACGCCGGCGGCTTGTTGCTCGAGCGCGCTCAACTGCTGGTGAGTGGTCGAGGCCGGATGGATCACCAGACTGCGCGAGTCGCCGACGTTGGCCAGATGCGAGAGTAGCTTAGCGTTATCGACCAGTTTGCGTCCGGCCTCAAGGCCGCCCTTGACGCCGAAGCAGAACACCGCACCCGCGCCCTTGGGTAAGTATTTTTTCGCCAGATCGTGATACTGATTCCCGGGCAGGCCGGGATAGTTCACCCAGGCAACGCTCTTGTGGCCCGTGAGATATTTTGCCACCGCCATGGTGTTCGCTATATGCCGGTCCATGCGCATCCCCAGGGTTTCGATCCCCTGCAGAAACAGAAACGAATTGAAGGGGCTCAGGCACGATCCGATGTCGCGCAGACCTTCCACCCGCGCGCGGATAATGAAGGCGATCGGTCCAAACACCTCGCTGAAGTTCATGCCGTGATAGGCGCGCGAGGGCTGATTGATCTGCGGGAACGCGCCCTTGCTCCAGTCGAACTTGCCGCCGTCGACGATCATGCCGCCGATGGAGTTGCCGTGCCCGCCCATGAACTTGGTCAGCGAATGCACCACGATGTCCGCGCCGTAATCGATGGGACGGCACAGGCAGGGCGTGGCGAAAGTGTTGTCGACTACCAATGGGATATTGTGCTCGTGCGCGATCTTCGCGACCGCCTCGATATCCAGCACGCCGCCGCGCGGATTGGAGATGGTCTCGCCATAAAGGCATTTGGTCTTGGGCGTAATCGCCTTGCGAAAGTTCTCCGGATTGTCGGGGTCGACAAAAGTAACGTTATAGCCCATCTTGCGAAAACTGACTTCGAATTGCGTGTAGGTGCCGCCGTAAAGCGTGCTCGCGGCCACCATTTCGTCGCCCGACTCCATCAGGCTATTGATGGTGATGAATTGCGCGGACTGGCCGGATGCCATGGCGAGCCCGGCCGCTCCGTTTTCAAGCGACGCCACGCGCTGCTCCAGCACGTCCGTCGTGGGATTCATGATTCGCGTATAAATATTGCCGAATTCCTGCAGCGCGAATAAATTCGTGGCGTGAGCCGAATCCTTGAACACAAACGACGTGGTCTGGTAGATTGGCACCGCTCGGGCTCCGGTGGTGGGATCCGGCTGATAGCCATGATGCAGCGCGCGAGTGTTAAATCCAAAGTTACGATCGGGGGTGTCAGGCATAGGGTCCATTCTATACGACGAGACCGGGACAAGACGCCGCAGCGTTAGACTTGGCTACTGCCGGATCAAGTTGGTTAGCGCGATTTCTTGCCGCCGCCCATCACCGCGGCAATAACCGACTCGCGATCGCCGCGCGTCCAGGCGTCCTGAATCTGCTGCTCGCTCAGACCGGCCACACGGCCGGTGAGCACGAAAGCCGGAAGCGCGTGTTGCAGAGTTTTCCAGCGCGACATTTCAATCAGGGCGGGCAGGGCGCGATTGCGCAACTGATCAAGCATCTGGGCGTCGCGTCCGTCGGTCAGGATCTGCAGGGCGCTCAAGGCCCGTTGGCGGTCGGACCAGGAAAGCGAGTTCAGCATCTCAACGAACCAGGTGGGCTGAAGCTTAATTCCGGAGTCCGCGTGCAGGCGCGCATACACCGCCAATGCCACAATCGCGCGCGCAGCGTTGGCCCGCACGCCGGGGTCGGCATCGCGCAATGCGAACTGCAGGTCATCGGCAACCTGATCTTTCTTCGGAGCGTAGCCGATCAGCAAGGTCGCGATGGCTCGTTGTTCGTCATCGGCAGAGTTGTGTAATACGTTGTGCAGATCGCCCAGGTTCTTCTCAGCGACGTCCGGAAACTCCAGTTGGATTTCGCGCGCCAGGGGATCGGCCATCAGCGCGTGGCCGCGCGTAAGGTCTTCGGCGGTCGATTTCCGCCGCACCGCTTCTTGAAACGCGTCGAAGTACCGCCGGTAAAGCGCCACGATCTCGGGAGCCAGCATCACTTCGCCTTCGGGAGCTTCGCGCAGATCGAAGTGCACCGCGCCGCGCTCCTCAATGCCGACGTACAGCACCATTTTTCCTTCGTCGCAGCACACCGCTTCGAGGTGCGATTCGACCACGCCGGGAATCGCATCCAGGCGCTCTTCGACGTTGGCTTTCGAGGAAGGGAAGGGGTCGCCTTCTTTGAAATCGAGGGTCTTGCGAACGCGATCCCGGGTAACCTTGTTGAGTCCGTAAAAGTCGATCACGCCGACGGTGGGCGCGGTGGGTGCAGCAGATATGGTGGCGGACGACGCGGTCGTTCTAGGGGGAGGAGTAACCGCGGGAGGGGCCCCGCCGCGGGGGCTCGAAACCGAGACCGACGGCGTTTGCGCGCTGGCGCTGGAAGCGAGCAGGGTTAGCAACAACGATGCCGTTTGGAGGAGCCGCATGTAGCTTTTAGACGTGCGGCCGTACATTCGCGCTACGCCTGCTTTTCGGCCAGAGGGCCGACGATAGGCAGCACCCAGCGTTCACGGTTATACGCCTTATACATGAGCATGAGCCACAGAATGAAGAAACCCAGCCCAACGATGGGGTATAGCATCAGTCCCAGGATCGCGCCGATGAAAGGAATGAAATGCAGCATCGCCATCACGATCATAAGTCCAATAAAAACAACAACGGATGCGATGTGAACAAAAATCGATTGGAAAGCGTGAAAGCGAATGAGCCGATTCTGGTTATAGGGCGCCAGCACTAAAAATAGCACCCCGGTGAGCAGTCCCATCACGTAACACAGCGCACAAGCCAAATTCTCCTCAAGGCCGGCAGCTTGCGTCGCAGCCGCGGGAGGCGGTAAAGGCGCGGAACCCGCATACGGCGGCGGAGGCGGGGGCGGAACGTATGAGCCCGCAGGCGGCGTCGGGCCCGGCGGAGGGGGAGCCGCAGCGGCCGCCATCGGGGTACCACACTTTGCGCAGAATCTTCCTTGAACTTCGGCACCACAGTTCGCACAGAACGCCATTCGGTTCGCCTCCGTCACTCAAATGTACTCGAAACACTGCGAGGGCGCAATAAGCAACCACCATCGAACACGTGCCTGAACCGCTAGCGCTAACTGATGATTCCCTTGCGCACGGCGTACAGTATGAGATCCGGCACACTATGCAGGTTCAGTTTTTGGAGAATGTGCGTGCGGTGCGTCTCCACCGTATACAGGCTCAATCCCAGCAGGCTGGCGACTTCCTTGTTGCTCTTGCCTTCCGCCACCAGTTGCAGCACTTCGCGTTCGCGGGCGGTGAGCAATTCGTAGGTATCGTCGGCGCCAAATTTCTGCAGGCGATAAATGTAGTCTTCTTTGAGCAGCGCGCGCACGCCGGGACTGAAGAAAGATTTTCCTTCGATGACCGCTTTTATGGCGGCAATCAGGTCGGCTTCGGCCGAATCCTTCAGCAGGTAAGCGCGGGCCCCCGCCTTGAGCGAGCGCAGCACGTAGCTCTCGTCGCTATGCATGCTCAGCATCACGATGGCGGTATCCGGATTGCGGCTCAGGATCTGGCGCGCCGCTTCCACGCCATTGAGATGCGGCATGGCCACGTCCATCACCACCACGGCGGGCTTCTGCGCTAGGGCGATTTCGACCGCTTCTCGCCCATCGGCTGCTTCTCCGATCACTTCAAAGTGTTCATGACGCTCCAGTAGCAGACGCAACCCG
>JBDTTL010000265.1:0-6981 GCA_039930665.1 Acidobacteriota bacterium | reverse complement strand
AGCATACCAAGCGGGTTCCATCTTATTATGCTAACTTCTGACTCAGGACACTAGTGCCGATTGGTGGGGCGTATTCATCGAACGCCACGACATCGTGTAGTGGTGTCGGACTTCCGTTTGCTTAGGTCTGTGGAAAGATAGTTGCACACCTCGTCGCGTTTGCTAGTATAGAGGTTTCCATAAATGACGCGGAACAGTCCGTCCCCAGATAGCCCGCCAACACGATGGCCCGACTGGGTGCGGAGTTTTTCGCTCATTTCCCCAGGAAGAGTCAGGTCAGTATATGGCAGTTTCCACTGCCCTAGATACTGAAAACGCTCAAGATAACATGAGTGGCATCCCAGCAAAAGAGCGCCTGATTGTTGCCCTGGATCTTGAAAGCGCCGAAAAAGCCAGGGCCATGGTGGATGAACTCGAAGACTTAGTCGAGTTTTTTAAGATCGGGCTAACCCTTCAGTTGGCACCCGGAGTAGAGGCGCTCATCTCTGACCTCATTAAGGTCAAGAAAAAGAAAGTTTTCCTCGACTATAAATATTACGATATCGCTGCCACTCTAACGAAGGCGGTCGCTCGCGCTGCTGATCTTGGAGTCTATTTCTTGACCGTTCACGGCACAAGTGAATGCATCAAAGGTGCAATGCTCGGACGAGGCGACAAGGACTTAAAGCTCCTCATAGTGACAGTTCTGACCTCTCACGATCAAGCCGATATAGCCGAGTTGGGCTATACAAACCATACCGTGGAGGCCCTTGTTCTTCATCGGGCAAAAAAAGCAATTGAAGCTGGTTGCGATGGGGTAATTGCTTCTGGACAGGAAGCCAAATCCATCAAGGAACTATCCAGCAAAATGGGCAAGTCTTTGTGGGTCGTGACGCCCGGAATCAGGCCAGACGGGTATCCAGAGGATGACCAGAAAAGACGCACAACGCCGAGAGATGCCGTCTTGGCTGGTGCGGATTATTTAGTGCTCGGACGCCCAATTACTGAACCCACGACATTTGGCCATGCTAATACGCGCGATGCAGCGAAGGCCATTATAGCGGAGATGCAGCAGGCGTTTAACGAACGCGAGTCGGCCTAGCCGCTCCGCTTCAGATCCTTCGGCACGATCCCGTCTTCCAGATAGGCCTCTAGGCGGTTGTGTGCGACCATCTCTTCGTTACGCGCTATAGTCATAGCATTACAAGCATTTCGGATACGCTGAATTCCGTCCGACTGTGGTAATCCGCTAGGAATGTCACTCGTAATCGCCTTTAGTTCAATCGATGCGGACGCCGCCCGCTGTGTAGCATCGTCTAACGCCCGGACTAAGACAGCATAGATGCTCACCGGTTCGTCGGTTTCGGGCTTCACACAATCTAGACTGACAGAAGCCACACATCCGTACAACCGTTTTTTCAGGGATGCTCAAATCAAACCGTAATCCGTCCGTAAGCATCCACTCGCGCACCAGGGGCTCAGGGTGACGCAAGAACCACGGGCACAAGTCCGCCATGCGCCGTTTGCGGGCCGCCACCCATAGGGTGAACTCTTCCAACGTGCCCAACGCGCTCCCATATATGTTCCGCGCCTTGCCAATGACTCTTAAGGACGGATTACGGTCAAATGGACCCACTACCTTGGCCCCGGGGTGTTTGACAGACCTCTGCCCATTTGTGTTATCCTCGTAAAGGTTTTTGGCGAGTTGACCTTCTGCTCCCGTGCTACCGCTCTTCGTATGGAGAGTCCGGCCGGGGGCCGGCCCCGAGGCTCTGGCGGTTTCTACGCCGCCGTGAGTATGGGCTAGTCCGAAGTCTCTACCCTTCGCTGGTAAGTAGTCAGTGTTTTGAGAATGTGTGAGTGCGCTCTATGGCACCCGCGTTCTCTTGGTATTTTTCGCAGCATTTTCTTTTGGGAGAGTACAAGTTCGTGCCGACTTTCAATCAACTGGTGCGCAAAGGCCGCAAAGCCACGCGCTATAAGACGGCGAGCCCGGCCTTGCAGGCCTGCCCGCAGCGGCGCGGGGTTTGCACTCGCGTCTATACCACTACGCCGAAGAAGCCGAACTCGGCGCTGCGCAAAGTGGCGCGCGTGCGCCTCACCAACCAAATCGAAGTAACTACTTATATACCGGGCGTCGGCCACAATTTGCAGGAGCACTCGATTGTGCTGATCCGCGGAGGCCGCGTGAAGGATCTTCCCGGCGTGCGCTATCACGTGGTCCGCGGCACGCTCGATACGGCCGGCGTCGCAGGCCGCTTGCAGAGCCGCTCGAAGTACGGCGCCAAGCGCCCCAAGGGTCCGAAGGGAGCCGCGAAGTAGCCTATGCCGCGTAGACGCAGACCTGAATCCCGAGAGATCCTGCCGGATCCGTTGTATGGTTCCACCCTAGCCGAGAAGTTCGTCAATAACATGATGTGGGACGGCAAGAAGGCCATTTCGCAGAAGATTTTTTATGCCGCCATGGACAAGATCAAGGAGCGTTCCGGCGACGATCCTTTGAAGCTGTTCAAGAAGGCGGTTGAGAACTGCAAGCCACTGGTGGAAGTGAAGACGCGGCGTGTGGGCGGCGCGAACTATCAGGTGCCAGTCGAAGTGCCCAACAACCGGCGCACCAGTCTGGCCATCCGCTGGATTCTGATCAATGCCCGTTCGCGTCCGGAAAAGACCATGCCAGAGAAGCTGGCGAATGAATTAAACGACGCCGCCAACTCCCGAGGCGGCGCAATCAAAAAGAAAGACGACGTCCATCGCATGGCCGAGGCCAATAAAGCCTTCGCGCACTATCGCTGGTAACTGGTAAAGCAAGAGAGTTTTTATGGCCCGTACAGTAGCACTCGAGAAAATGCGCAACATCGGCATCATGGCGCACATTGATGCCGGCAAGACCACAACCACGGAGCGCATTCTCTATTACACGGGCCGTACTTATAAGATTGGCGAAGTCCACGAAGGTACGGCGGTGATGGATTGGATGGAGCAGGAGCAGGAACGGGGCATCACCATTACCTCGGCTGCGACTACCTGCGAGTGGCAGGATTGCACCATCAACATCATCGATACGCCGGGCCACGTCGATTTCACGGCTGAAGTGGAGCGCAGCTTGCGTGTTCTCGACGGAGCGGTGGCGGTGTTCGACGCGGTGGCGGGCGTGCAGCCGCAGTCCGAAACAGTGTGGCGCCAGGGCGACAAGTATCACGTCCCGCGCATTTGCTTCATTAATAAGATGGACCGTGTCGGCGCGGACTTCTACCGTTCCGTCGGCACCATTATCGACCGACTGCAGTGCAAGCCGGTGGCGATCCAGTTGCCTATCGGCGCCGAGGAAAAATTCCTGGGCGTGGTGGATCTGGTAACCATGACGGCTCGCATTTGGCGCGACGATTCATTGGGCGCCGAATTCGACGATGGGCCGATTCCCGAGGACATGGCCGAGCTTGCAAAAGAGTATCGCGACAAGCTGGTGGAGGCCGTCTCCGAGGCCGATGAAACCGGTCATTTGTTCGAGAAATTCGTCGAAGGTCACGACGTCACCGAGCAGGAACTGCGCCAAGGGATTCGCGTAGCCACGATTGCGCAGAAGATTTTCCCGGTCGTGTGCGGCACGGCGTTCAAGAACAAGGGCGTCCAGAATATGCTGGACGCGGTGGTGGCGTATCTGCCTTCGCCGGTCGATGTGCCTCCGATGAAGGGTACGGACGTAGACGATAAGACCAAGGAAATCATTCGCAGGCCGGATGACGCTGAACCATTTTCGGCGCTGGTTTTCAAGATCATGACCGACCCGTTCGTAGGTCAGCTCGCATTCATTCGCGTTTATTCCGGCAAACTTAATTCGGGTGAAGGCGTTTATAACGTCGCCAAGGGCCGCAGGGAGCGCATTGGGCGTCTGGTCAAGATGCATGCCAATAAGCGCGAGGACATCACGGAAGTTCTGGCGGGCGACATTTGCGCCGTGGTGGGATTGAAGTCGGTATCGACTGGCGACACCATCTGCGATGAGAAGGATCCGGTGATTCTGGAGTCGATCGACTTCCCCGCTCCGGTGATTCAGCTCGCGATCGAGCCCAAGACCAAAGTGGATCAGGAAAAGCTGGGCATGGCCATCGCCAAGCTTGTGCAGGAAGATCCAACACTCCACGTTTCGACCGATCCCGATACCGGGCAGACTATTTTGGCCGGCATGGGCGAGCTGCACCTCGAAATCATTGTCGATCGCATGCAGCGGGAGTTCGGCGTGGGCGCCAATGTCGGCAAGCCGCAGGTGGCGTATCACGAAACTATCCGCCAGATTGCTCAGTTCGATTACACCCACAAGAAGCAGACCGGCGGCAGCGGCCAGTACGCCCGCGTGAAGCTAAGGGTCGAGCCTAATCCTGGCGCGGGCTTTGAGTTTGAAAACGAAGTTACGGGTGGCAACGTCCCCAAGGAATTCATTCCCGCCATTCAGAAGGGCGTGGTCGAGGCGCTGGAGCATGGAATCCTGGCGGGTTACCCCATGTCTGACGTCAAGGTTGTGGTCTTCGACGGCGACTATCACGACGTCGATTCGTCCGAAATGGCGTTCAAAATTTGCGGTTCTATCTGCGTCAAGGAAGCCGCCCGCAAAGCCAAGCCCGTGTTGCTCGAGCCAGTGATGCGGGTCGAAGTCGTGGTACCGGACGAGTACATGGGTTCGGTGAACGGCAACTTGATCTCGCGGCGCGGAGAGCTGGAAGGCACCGAGATTTTGGGTAGCACGCACATCATCAAAGCAATGGTTCCGTTGTCGGAAATGTTTGGCTACGCGACCGAACTGCGTTCGCGGACGCAGGGGCGCGGGGCGTTCACGATGCACTTCGGGAGATATGTAGAAGTGCCGCGCAACATCGCCGAGGAAATCGTCAGCAAGGCGCAGGGAAAAGTAGCGAGCTAGACTTCTCATTCACTTAAGTTCAGGAGACCGGGAAAAACATGGCGAAGGAAAAATTTGATCGCAGCAAGCCGCACGTAAACGTGGGAACGATCGGGCACATCGATCACGGCAAGACCACTTTGACGGCGGCCATCACCAAGACCTTGGCGAAGCATAATCCGAAGGTGCAGTTCCGGAGCTTCGATTCGATCGACAACGCGCCTGAAGAGAAGGCTCGCGGAATCACGATCGCGGCGGCGCACGTCGAATACGAAACCGCCAAGCGGCACTACGCCCACGTCGATTGCCCGGGCCACGCCGATTACATCAAGAACATGATCACCGGTGCCGCGCAGATGGACGGAGCGATCTTAGTCGTCGCCGCCACCGACGGCCCCATGCCGCAAACCCGCGAGCATATTCTGCTGGCTCGCCAGGTGGGCGTGCCCTACATCGTCGTCGCGCTCAACAAGGTCGACATGGTGGACGATCCCGAACTGCTCGAACTGGTCGAGCTCGAAGTCCGCGAGCTGCTGACCAGCTACGGATTCCCGGGCAACGATCTGCCGGTAGTGAAAGTCAGCGCCTTGGGCGCTCTCAACGGCGAAGCGCAGTGGGAAAAGACGGTTGACGAGCTGATGGATGCCGTCGACAAGTACGTCCCCATGCCGGAGCGTGTCATCGACCGTCCGTTCCTGATGCCGATTGAAGATATTTTCTCGATCCAGGGCCGCGGCACCGTGGTCACGGGACGTATCGAGCAGGGGATCTGCAAGGTCGGCGAGGAAATGGAAATCGTGGGTTTCCGCGATACTCGCAAGACTGTGGTCACCGGCGTCGAGATGTTCAAGAAGCTGCTCGACGAAGGGCGCGCGGGCGATAACGTCGGCCTGCTGCTGCGCGGTATTGAAAAAGACGACGTGGAGCGTGGGCAGGTGATCACAAAGCCGGGCGCGATCAAGCCGCACAAGAAGTTCAAGGGCGAAGTCTACGTTTTGAGCAAGGACGAAGGAGGTCGTCATACGCCGTTCTTCAAGGGGTACCGGCCACAGTTCTACTTCCGCACTACCGATGTGACGGGAACCGCGGAGTTACCGGAAGGCATGGAAATGGTGATGCCGGGTGACAACGTGCAACTCGTGATCGAACTGCATACGCCTATCGCCATGGACAAGGGCTTGCGCTTCGCTATCCGCGAAGGCGGTCGCACCGTCGGCGCCGGCACGGTCTCGGAAATCCTTGAGTAACTAAATCTAATGGCAAAAAGCGCGAACAGCTTACGAGAACGGATTCGAATTCGCCTGAAGGCGTACGATCATCGGATCCTGGATCAATCGACCACCGAGATCGTGGACACGGCCAAGCGCACCGGCGCCTCGGTGGCGGGTCCGATTCCGTTGCCCACTGTGCGGAATCTGTACACGGTGCTGCGCTCGCCGCACGTGGATAAAAAGAGCCGGGAGCAGTTTGAAATCAGGACGCACAAGCGTCTGCTGGATATTTTGGAGCCGACGCAGGACACGGTCGACGCGCTGATGAAGCTGGATCTGCCGGCGGGCGTGGACGTCGAGATCAAGGCGTTCGGCAAGAAGTAGCTGAGAGTTTGAGGCCCTTGGGGCCGCTAGTGAAGGATCGCAAATGAGCCCAGGAATTTTAGGCAAAAAAATCGGGATGACGCAGGTGTTCCGGCCGGACGGGCAAGTAGTTCCCGTAACGGTACTGAAGGCCGGTCCGTGCATCGTGGTGCAGCGCAAGACGCCGGCGAGCGATGGCTATGATGCCGTGCAGTTGGGCTTCATGGAATACGCCAAGAAGTCGGGCGTGTCCAAGCCGCGCGCCGGACACTTCAAGAAGTCGGGTGCCGAAGGCGTGCGGTTCCAGCGCGAGTTTTTGCTCGATGAGAACACGTCGGGCGACATGAAAGCAGGCGACCGCGTGCTGGCCGACGAGTTCAAGCCTTCAGAAAAGGTGGACGTGATCGGCGTCAGCAAAGGGCGAGGATTTGCCGGCGTGGTCAAGCGCCATCATTTCCGCGGCTCCGATGCGACGCACGGGTCCATGTTCCATCGCGCTCCGGGATCCATCGGCGCGTCGAGCTTTCCCTCGCG
>JBDTTL010000264.1:0-7039 GCA_039930665.1 Acidobacteriota bacterium | reverse complement strand
TACCGTATGATCGTCGGCGAGCAGGATACGAACCACGCTGGTCTCTGATTTAGCGTCTGTCATTGGTTTCACGTTTGTCATTGATTTCACCGTGTTTGTCATTTAACTGGCCAGCGGCAGCATCACCGCGATAGTTGTTCCGGAGCCGGGCTTGGAGTGCACGCGCAGTTCGCCCCCAAGATGATGAACCCGCTCTTGCATTCCCACCAGCCCCAGGCCGCGAACGCGGTGGGCATCGAAGCCGCGCCCGTCGTCCTCGACCGAGAGTACGATCTGCGTCGGCTGCTGCTGCACGTCCACCAGCACGTTGTGGGCCTGCGCATGCCGGGCGCAATTGTGGAGGGCCTCCTGAACCACCCGATAGATGCAGGTCTTGTGTTCATCGGGCAGCTCGCTCGCGTTTTCATCGGCGTTAACCTGGACCCGCAGTCCGGTGCGTTTGGACACCTCGCGCGCCTGCCATTCGAGGGCCGGTACCAGGCCCAGATCGTCCAGCATGGACGGACGCAAAAGCAGGCTCATGTTGCGGATCACCTGCACGCTGGCCTCGGCCAGACGCTTGATGGATTCCACGTGGCGCCGGACTTCGGTGGAATCGGGCGGGACCCGTGCGGCCGCGTTGCCGGCTTCCATTAAAAGCGCCGAAAGGGATTGCCCCACCTCATCGTGCAGCTCGCGCGCGATGCTGCGGCGTTCTTCTTCCTGGGCCGACACCAGGCGGGCCGAAAGCTCCTGTAATTCCTGGCGCGCGCGCGCCCCTTCTTCGTAGCGCTGCTGAAGTTCGGCCTCCATCAGCAGCGTCCGGCGCGCGGTAAAGGCTGCCAGTCCGATGCCCACGCCCATCGTGATGAAGAGCAGCAGCATCGTCCGCCAGCGAAGGGCTTCAAATGCCGCATTCACTTTGGTGTTGGCCGAGGTCAGCGCTATATGATTGATTTGATCGATGCGGTCTATTAAAGCCAGCAGCGCCGTGCGCCGCCGCACCAGGTCCCCGGAGGAATAGGGATTGCTGCGCTTGCTTTCCGTATTGAGAACCACGATTTGCCGGAGGTTCCAATAATCCTGAACTTCCTTCTGCAGATTCTGAAAAAGCGGAACCTCTTCCGGTTCGACCGAGGCGGCGCCTAGGGCCACCGTCCGGTCGGTTTGGGCGCGAATCGCATCCCATTTTTGCGCCTGATCGCGGGCCGAATCGGGATCGCTGGCCAACAAAAAATCCCGCAGCAGGATAGAGGACTGATAAATTCCCGAGCGTATCTGTTCGAGCGATTGCGCGCGCTGCAAGTAAGTTTCGCGCACCTGCGCCTCGGTGCGATTTATCTCGCTCAACCGAATCAGGGAATCCAGGCCGCCCGCCAGCATCAGCAACAACAGGCCGCCGAAGCCGGCAAGCAGCAAGCGCCGACCATGCTGGAGTGAGTCGCGGGGCATTCCCATATCAGTCTACTCGACGCGCCGCTTGGCGGAATACTGTCTTAACAGGATTGTCGGCAGGTCTGGCGATGCCGTCCACTGGGGGTGCTCTGTGTGCGTCTGAGTTTCACGGGAGTGTGCCGGAGGGCCGTGCCCGTAGAGGCTCGGAGCCCTAAGCCACTTCACGCGGCCGGCTCGGAAAACGTCGGCAACGTCCCGGTCCTCAGGCGCAGCAGCGTCCAGGGGTCGGCCACCAGCCGCGGGTTTCAGCCCGGAGGAACGGACGGTTCTGAGTAATCGGTCGGCGCCTCAAAAGGGCGCTCCTCAACATGTTCTCCCGCGGAGCGAGAGGCTCGCAGAATTTTAGGTTATCTCCCTATTTCTTCGGACAGGCGTGGATTCTGTTTCGGGGAGATTTCTTCAGCCGCCCGTAATCCGTCCTTAAGAGTCATTGGCAAGGCGCGGAACATATATGGGAGCGCGTTGGGCACGTTGGAAGAGTTCACCCTATGGGTGGCGGCCCGCAAACGGCGCATGGCGGACTTGTGCCCGTGGTTCTTGCGTCACCCTGAGCCCCTGGTGCGCGAGTGGATGCTTACGGACGGATTACGGGCCGCCCGGTTTTCAACCCGGCGTTTCCACCCTTCTTCGTGCATTGATACACTGAGGCTCAATGGCCTGAGGCCAGCGGAAACAGAGGGATACGCATGAAGTGGTATTACTCGGATGCCGGGACGCAAGTCGGGCCTGTTGAAGAAGCCGAACTGAATCGGCTGGTGACTCTGGGTACGGTACGCCCCGATACGCTGGTGTGGCGCGAGGGGTTGCCAGCGTGGCAACCGCTGGGCGTGGTACGCGGGATGCCTGCGGGTGCAGTTCATTTCGCGGGCCGGCACTACGGCGGATTCTGGATCCGCTTTCTGGCGCGCCTGATCGATGGACTCATCTTGTTCGTGATCAATGCCATCATACGGATTCCACTTATGCTGATGTTCGGAATCGGGACCATGGGCGCGCGCGGACTGGGCCGAGGCGGCGGCCTGATTTTTGCGCCGGCGCTAGCGGGCATAGTGGGCCTATCGCTGATGATCAGCATGGCGCTGGGCGTGGCTTACGAAGTCTACTTCCTGTCGACTCATGGCGCGACGCCGGGAAAAATGGCGCTCGGACTGCGTGTCATCCGAACCGACGGAGGACCAATATCGCCGATGGTGGCCCTGGCGCGGTATTTTGCCATGTGGGTCAGCGGGATTATTCTGATGTTCGGCTACATCATGGCCGGATTTGACCCGGAGAAGCGTGCATTGCACGACCGACTTTGCGAAACGCGTGTGGTTTATTCTCGCTAGAGCGCGTGCCAGGAGCGCATCCGCATCAGTTGGTCGCGATAGTCTAAAGGTACTGGACCAGGACCCGTTTTGGAGGGATTGCGCCCCAAGTCCGAATATGGTCAAGTGGAGTAGATGACTTTTCGTAAGCTTTTGTTATTGCTACTAGTTGTGTTCTTTATTGCGTCGTGTAACCGGGACCCTAGGGTACAGGCGCAGCGCTACGTCGAAAACGGCAACAAGTTCTACGAAAAGAGCAAATTCAAAGAAGCCTCCATCATGTACCGCAGGGCCCTCCAAAAGGATCTGCGATTTGGAGAAGCGTATTACCGCCTCGCATTGACCGATCTGAAACTGGCTGCCTACGGCGATGCCGTGCGCGCTCTGCGCCGGGCGGTAGAATTGCAGCCGGATAATGCGGATGCCGCGGTTAAACTTTGCGACATCTTAATGGTGGCGGTCCAGCAAGATCCGGATCATGGCGAGGATTTGTTGAAAGAGGTGAAACAACTGGCCGACAAGCTGGTGCAAAAGGATCCGAATTCCTATGACGGGCACCGCATTGAAGGGCAGTTGGCATTGCTGGAGAAGAATGCGCCGGAGGCGGTGAAGCAGTTTGACTTGGCCAGCCGCGCCAAACCCGATCAGTCCAAGCTGTCGCTCGCCTACTTCCAGGCGCTGATCTCCAACAAGCAAGCGCCAGAGGCCGAGAAAATGGGCCTGGCGGTGATCGATAAAAACAAGACTTTCGCGCCCATGTACGACATGTTGTACATCTACTACATGCAGAGCAAGCGGGCGCCGGAGGCCGAGCGAATAATGCAGCGGAAGGTCGAAAACAATCCGCAGCAGGGCAATTACCTGATTCAACTCGCGGCGCATTACCTGTATTCCAAGCAGAACGATCGAGTGGACAGTGTGTTGCAGCGGCTGGGAGATGAAAAGCAGTTCCCGGAAGGACATTTGCTGGCGGGCGATTTCCTGTTTTTCAGGGCGCGCGAGTTCGACCGGGCCCGCGCTCAGTACGAAGCTGGAGAAAAAGCGTTTCCCGCGAGTAAGGGGATCTACCAGAAGCGGCTAGTGGAGTTGCTGAGCACTACCGGGCACAGCCAGGATGCCAACGACCTGCTGGCGACCATCCTCAAAGAGACGCCCAATGACAGCGATGCCGTGGCTATGCGGGCCGCTCTGATGCTGTCCACTGGAAACCTGGCGCAGATCAATCAGGCCGCCAACGACCTGCAGTCGCTGGTAGCCAAGAATCCCGACAATCACCTGCTGCGATTCAATCTGGCCCGGGCCTATGTCGCCAAGAACGATCTGGACCAAGCGCGCCTGCAATTAGAGGCAGCGATCAAGATCCGCCCGGATTTCATCGTTGCGCGTAATATGCTGTCCCGCCTATACCTGAATAAAGCCGATTACGGCAAGGCTTTAAAGGAAGCCGATGAGACCATTGCTCTGAACAAGGGCGATTTACAGGCGCGGCTCAGCCGGTCGAGCGCCTTGATGGGCCTTGGAGATACGCAGAAGGCGCGCCAGGAACTCGACGCGGTGTTGGCGATTGCGCCCGGCAATCCGGACGCCCGCTACCAAGCCGGCTATCTGGCGTGGTCTGAAAAGGACTATAAGCGCGCCGAGCAGGTGTTCGGCGAGTTGTACAAAGCCAATCCGAAAGATGCCCGCGGGTTGCTCGGCTTGACCGAGACCCTGGCCAGCCAGAACCATGTTGGCGAAGCCGTTAAGCTGATGCAGGATTCTCTGGTACGCGATCCGGAGAACCGCGAATTCCGCCTGGCGTTGGCCAATTTGTATGTGCGCGACCAGCGCTATGACGACGCCATTAAAGCTTTGCAGGATCTTTTGAAGTCAGACCCGAAGTCGGCCGATCTCCTGCTCCGTCTGGCGGAGACCCAGCGCCGTAAGGGCGATGTCAATGGGGCGATCGAAACCTTCCGCCGCGCGAGCCAAGCGGCTCCGAGCGATTCTCGACCCCTGCTGCAACTTGGCTTACTGATGGACGGCACCGGCCGCCGCGATCAGGCCAAGCCGATTTACGAGCAGATTTTGAAAATCCAGCCGGATCATCCGATCGCTCTGAACAACCTGGCATTCATAAAGGCCGAAGAAGGGCAAGACCTGGACGAAGCTTTAACCATGGCCCAACGGGCCCGCCAGGGCATGCCCAGCTCACCCGATGTTATGGATACGCTAGGCTGGATCTACCTTAAAAAGAACCTGAGCGACGATGCCATTCGTACGTTCAAAGAACTGGTGGTCGCCGAGCCCAACCGCGCCGCCTACCACTACCATTACGGGATGGCGCTGCTGCAAAAAGGCGACAAGCCTTCTGCGAAAAGGGAACTCGAGACAGCTATCCGGTTCAATCCTTCCAAGGACGACGGCGACAAGATCCGCCAGTTGTTGGCCAAGTTGTAAGCGGGCGTACGCATCTGGTGACCGGTTCTCCGGCGGTTCCCTTTTCTCCGGCTATACCCTACGTAGCTCCGTTTGCCGTTTTCATGGCGCTTCTGGGGTTAAGTGCGTTGTGGCCCATGCCGGCTCTCGCCGACCAAGTGGTGCGCCTGACGATTATGGCCGCGGTCCTCTATTTTGTGGCGCGCCCGGCGCTTGATTTCCAGGTGCGGGAGTGGGCCGGATC
The DNA here is from genome assembly GCA_039930665.1 of Acidobacteriota bacterium. GTDB lineage: Bacteria > Acidobacteriota > Terriglobia > Bryobacterales > Bryobacteraceae > Palsa-187. The sequence goes on along the minus strand of JBDTTL010000264.1, from coordinate 1,636 downwards.
GCTGCTGATTGGCGCCGCCATTTTTGTTCTTTGGATCGCGCCGGATGTTCTGTTTCCGTCCTACCGGCATTCTTTCCTCTTCGACAACCCTCTGATTGCGGCGGCGCGCAGCACCCTTTCGGAAGCTGCGCGGCACGATGTTCCGGTGCTATGGCTGCGGAGTCTGCGGTCGGTGCTGGTGGTGCCGATCGTCGAGGAATTGTTCTGGCGAGGCTGGCTCATGCGCTGGATGATCGACCAAAACTTTCAGCGGGTGCCGCTCGGCGCCTACTCGGCGGCATCGTTCTGGACGGTCGCGGCTTTATTTGCAAGCGAACATGGCCCCTACTGGGACGTGGGACTGGTGGCGGGACTTGTGTTTAACTGGTGGATGATCCGCACCAAAAGTCTGGGGGACCTGATTCTGGCGCACGCGGTAGCCAACGCCTGCTTGAGCGGGTACGTGATCATGTCGGGAAACTGGGAATACTGGCTGTGACGAAGATCGATCGCGCTATCCCGTCGCCTGCGAAACAAAGCAAGTCAAAACTTCGTCACATAACCACATGGCGGAGCTCGAACAAATACCGGAACAGGCGAAGGCAGAAAGGCTCTAAATCGATTTTTTCCACGCCGATCTGGACTTGGTCTTCACCTGGCTTCGCACAGCCGATATCGATAGCGACTATCATCCTGAGGGGCGCGAAGCCGCACTAGAGAAAGTCAGGCGGGCTCTCGAAACAATCCGCCGTCTTGAGGTACGCATTACCAGCGCTGGAGCCAGAGAAAAGATTCGTACTCTGGCGAAGGAACTGGAAGAGGGCCTCAAAAGCCGGTCGGCAGCCTGAACAGGACGCGCGGACCGATCCGCGGAACGACACGAGCCTGGAAGCTGAGCGGCCGCCTTCGCCGCAAAACTGCTATGACTTCTTAAACAGGCTGTCGAAGGCGGCGCGGGCGTCGTCGGCGTTGCGCGGAGCCGGACCATTGTTGCCGTGGTTCGACGCGGCAGGCGGCGCTGCCGCAGAATCGCGGGCCACAGTCACACGCGGTTTAAACAGAGCACAGTCGTTGGCCTGGTCCTTAACCACTATGCGTACTGGTACTGGCTTTACGCACTGGAAGCGCGTCGAAGGCTCAAAGTACGCGCACTGCTTGCAGCAGTGAAGCGCGGCATGGCACTTGGGGCACTCGGCCGGAAAATCCGAACCTGCGGGCAAAGTAGTAGAGCAGCTGTAGCAGCGCGCGGCTGCCACCGCCTGTACCAATCGCGGCAAACGCGGGCCGGTCACGTCGATCGGCGGGCGCGGACCAGCCGGACGAGGACGTTCGTCGCGCCGGGAATCGGTGTTTCCGGAGAAGTCGCGGTTGGATTCCTGGTAACCGCGCTGATTATACTTTCGATCGCCGTCCATAAATTGCTTTAGAGGGCACTCCTTGAATGTTGAATCTACAACTCGCGCTGTGGTGGTTGGAGACCGGTAATTTCGGTTACGAGAGACGGCAGAGCAACCAGACTTGGGGGCATTTAAAATGACTGGATGCTCATGAACTGCCTAAACCACTATGTACCACGGAACGGCCGCGGAATCCAGCAAATTCTTTTGGCGCTGATTGAAGATCGGCAATTCGGCCTCTGAGCTTTAGACGCCGGCGG
>JBDTTL010000263.1:0-7057 GCA_039930665.1 Acidobacteriota bacterium | reverse complement strand
TCATGTTCAAGGGGTACACGGTCCACGCTTCGAAGGAGGAGCCGCAGTATTTGATCAAGAGCGATAAGACTGACCACATGGCGATGCACAAAGGCTCCGCTCTCCGGAAGACTGCAAAAAACGAGAGCTGATTAGTCTGCCCTACCAATCGGGCCGTCACATCAGATGTTGGGCAGCAGGTCGAAATACTCATCGTCTTCGTTCTTGCCACCTTCTCCTTTGCCAAGCACCTTTTCCGACTCGATGAACTCGATACGCTCGATCCATTTGACCATCTTGTAGCCAAGCTGGTTCTCCACTCGCAGCCGCAGGGGCGCTCCAAACAGCTGTGGAAGCCGTCGCCCGTTCATCTGGGAGGCCAACAGGCATTGCGGCTTCAGAAGATTGTCCAGGCTCTGCGTGTCGTAATAAGGGCCGCCATAAAGAGCTTCACCAAAAGAGAAAAAGGCGACGACTTTCGCTTCCGGTTTTGGCCGAACCAATTCAATGAGCGTTTTCATCGGGATGCCGCCCCACTTCGCGATGCCGCTCCATCCCTGGATGCAATGATGCATGGTGATGTGTTCGGTCTCACCCAACTTCTCGAGGTCGGCTAGAGAGAGCTCAACCGGCTTTTCAACAAGACCTCCGACCTTGAGCCGGAACGTTTTGAAGTTGGTTTCTGCCAGGCGCTTCCAATCGTCCCGGATCGGTATCTTCCCGTTGGGCCAGAAGTAAGGCGAGATTTCCTCCTCAGTGTACTTCTGCCGCGGAGTCAGGCGATTCAACGTAAGAAGCTGCATCGGATAAGTCACGGACTTGAGCGCATGCTGCAATCCGCGCGGGTGGTTCCATGAGATGTAGTGCGCCAAGGTCCACGAGAGGACAACTACTCCTATGCCCACAAACCCCAGATACATGCCCAGATGCCCCGGATCATTCGTGCCGAGCACAATATGATTCATATTCCGTGCAAATCCGGTGGCCACTATCAAAGTGACATGTACGATGATGAATGCAGAAAAGCTGAGCATGGTCAGGAAGTGGATCGATCTGGCCGATTGCCTCCCACCGAATATGCGCGCGTACCAGGGGAAGCGATTCACCACAGCGGGAGACATGGCCATCCCAGTAAGAATCGCCAAAGGGCCGAAGACAAAGACGACCGTGAAATAGGCAATCTGCTGCAATGCGTTGTAGCCATAAAACCCGTTCGGTTCTGCAGGCAAGTGAAACGTCGCGTAGTGCACCCACGTGTTCCATGCCTGCAAGAGGACGAGAGGCGAAGTCGGCACGATACGCCGCCACTGCTCGGTATCGAAGAGCATGATGACGAAGAGAATGCCTGTGATGATGAAGCCGTGAACGTCGATGAAGTGCCAAACTCGCGCAATACCAACTGTGTGTCGGTAGCCCGGCGTCCCGACTAGCGGCGAAATATAGCGGGCGTCGTCTTTTGCGGTCCAGATGCGATCGCTTGGGACTTTTAGGGGTGTAAGTCGGATCCATTCGCTCCCCGGCGTGCAGCCATCGTTGAAATACAGACGAGGATGGTCCATCAGGATGGACAGACCGCTGCGAATCAGCATCATCACGAAAAGAAAATTGAAGAAGTGGCAGTAACGCACCCAGACCGGAAACCCGTGCGGTCCAACGAAGTTGTCGGGATATATCTGAGGAACGGCGGGAACCTGAGGCAGGCCGGCCACGGCAACTTCGATCCAAGACACGGCAATTACAGAGAGGATCGCGATACCGATTCCCATCAGGATGGAAGATCGAATCCAGATACGAAATCGGCGATCGGGTGGATAGTGGACGGCTCTGTGTGCCGGATCGAAAGAGATCATATTGCCTCAGCGAACATGCCGTAAAACAGATCGCAACCGATATGGCGCCGAGTGCGAGTTGGCGAGTGGCTGTGTGTCTGCACTCGTCAGCTTATCGTAACCGCTGGTCGCAGATGAGCCGGAGGTTGGAGCAACGTAAGAGCCATATTCGCCGCGAACAAGCTCACTGCCAATAGTTCGATCACGGCGGAACACGGAAGCAGATGCCAACCGATTTGTAAGTTCGCCTCATACGCAGGGATTTCAGCGGCGACGCGCAGAACGCATCCAATATTAAGCGCGGACAGCGAAACCAGCATCAGACGAGGACTGTATAGGACGCGCGCACCGCAGAAGGCAGGCAGAATCCTCTGGCCGATGGCGAAGACCATGGTCGAAAGGAATCCCACGGTGAGGGCGTGCCGCGACGCGCCCCAGATGCCGCCATTCACATCGCTCCAGGAGGCGCGTACGGACAAAGCCGCCGCGACCAGCAGCCACACATATGCCAGGCGCACAAAGAACGGAAAGCTCGGATGGACACCAGTCGTCTTGGCGGGACGAGACGAAGGTTCGGCAATGTGCAGGGCGAACACGGCGGCCAGAGCCGCAAACGGGAGCAGTGCCGCGAACCACGTGAGTCGGCCCGCGAACTCCGCGAGAATCGCCGTCCAGGCGAGGGCAAGAGCGAGAAACAGGAAGCGCGGCCGTGGCTGGTCGAGTCCCAAGAACACAGGCAGCCACCGCGCGTTGAATCCCCATACGGCAGGAACCAGGAAGCCCCACGTCGCGAGCGTCACCAGACGTTGGTCAGACACATGCGCGAGTGCGGGTCCCGTGTTGTCGATGGAAACCTGGATCGTCGCAGTGAGATTTAGCGCCAGGGTCACCAGAAAACCTAGGGTCGAGGCCATTACGAGCCACATCCACGGTTCGCGTTTACGCGGATTTGGGACATCGGTGGCCGCCGGCGCCGCTGCACGATGACGGGAGACCGTCCGGAAAAACATCAGAAATGCCGCGAGTTCCAATAGGGCAGAAAAAGGTAGCAAAACTCTCCACTGCCATCCCACGATTCCTTCAAACCAGCGCAGCGTGATTCCCGCCGTCCATAGACAGTAGCAAGACCACCCACGCCGGATGGCGAAGGCAGGCAGATTACCCATTTTGGTCAACGAATAGAGTCCTATGCCTAGGATGAACGTCCCAATCCACCCGAAGATCTGAGCGTGCCCATGGGCTTGCAGAAAGGCTGGGGACAGACTGTCGAGCGAGTGGCGGCTGCTGATCGAGATCAGGTTCCAGACGCCCAAGAATGTGCCCGGCAATAGTAGGAATACAAGGCCTGTGAGGATGAACGCAATTAACATGCGCTGCATCTTCATTTCACGCTCGACCAGAGCAGTTTGGCCGGCGACAACTAGGTTAATGGTGCTCATGTGCGGCCTCTGAGACCCGCTGTTCCAGATGAAGCGCGCGTGGGAAGAGAATATTGTTTTCCAGGTGCACGTGGTGATGCAGGTCGCGTTCGAATTCCTCTAATCCGTGATAAAGGGCCCGATAAGTGGGGCACGCGGAGGCAGGCACGCGATATCCCGAAGACAGCCCGCGCATCTCAGCCAGCAACTCCTCGGCGTCGTCGTGATCTGCGAGCATACGACTGATGGGCGTCTCGACCGAACCGAAGACCGCTGGCGGTGGGGCGGCTCCGCGAGAAGCGGCTGATTCCATTTGTTCGAAGTAGGGAAATAGGATGTTTTCTTCCTTGAGCATATGAGCGGAGAGTTCCTGCGTCAACGCGCCGAACAAGTCGCGAATCGAGGCTAGCTCCGGGTGCTCTTGGCCGTGACGGCTCACAACTTTTTCGAGCATGATGACCAGGCGCGGGCTCTCGCTACGAACGTAGTTGTGGTGGCGGCCGACAATGTGGCCGATTAACTCTGCGGCGCCGGCCGCGGTCCAGTTTGCGACGTCCACGGAGGCCTCCTCCTCCACCGCCGCCAGCAGATCCAGCGCACGTTGCACGGACACGCCCGCGCGCTCACACGCATCGTTCAGAGTTCGTTTGCCGCCGCAGCAATAATCGATTCCCAGCGACTCGAAAACCCTCACGGTGGTGGGATGTTCGATTGCGATTTCTCGTACAGTCTGGTTCAGATCCGGTTTCATAGGGCTTGTCTCCCAACCCAGAATAAGCGGGCATCCTGAAGAAAGCAGTGACTAAAGTCACCAGATCGGCTAGATCACGGAAGAAAGCTCCGCCTCCAAACCTTCCAGGTTGAGGATAGTGACCTGGTGGCCATTGATTCCAATGAATTCCTGCGCCTGAAGCCGGGCCAGGTTGCGGGAGACGAGTTCGCGGACCGTGCCAATTTGCGCCGCGAGCTCCTGATGGCTCGCCTGCAGCGTGAAACTACTTCCGCTCTCAGCCTTAGCCTCGCGCAGGATCCAGGAGATCAGGCGATGACGAACCGTCGTAAACGACAGCTCCTCGATAATGCCTACCAGCCGGCGAAGCCTGGCGCCCGCCACTTCTAGGACTTTGAGTGCGATTTCCGGATACTCCATGCAAAGCGCTCTAAAATCTTTACGCGCGATGAACAGGAGTTCGGAAGGCTCAACGGTCGTGACCGAGGCCGGATACGGTCCTCCGTCGAAAACCGGGAGTTCCGCGATGGAACTGCCTGGACCTTCGATCGCCAGAACCTGCTCGCGGCCGGCGGGCGAAGTTTTGAAGATGCGAACCCGTCCTTTAGAAACGATATAGAGGCCTTCACATGATGTGCCCTCAGAGAAGAGCAACTCGCCAGGTGCGTAGGAGCGGATGAGAGTACGCGTTGCGAGTGATCCCAGTTCCGCATCACTAAGTGCTGAGAATAGAGCGGTCTTTTTCAGTACGTCCGCGATGGATGAAGTACTGCTCATCATGCAGAAACCTACACCCGGTGGCCGTTCGTTGTAATGAGCGTAAATACCTTTGATAGCTTCCGCTGAGCGCCGCCAGCCAACAAGTCTGCCAGTGTATAGCGGTCCAGAGTTGTCAGGAATGAATTGAGGGCCTCGTTCAATACAGGCTTAAGCGAGCAGACGGGAGCGATCACACAGGTGTTCCTCTCGGCGTCAAAGCACTCCGCGATTCGAAAAGTCGGCTCGGCTTTCCGGACGACATGGCCGAGGCGAATCAGGGAAGGCTCCATCGCCAACGATACTCCTCCCCCCCGGCCGGGACTCACACGAAGGTAGCCGGCATCCGCCAATGTCTGGATCACGCGAACCAGATGATTTTTAGATATGCCGAAAGTGTTGCTGATCTCTTTCGTGGATGCGATTTCTCCGTGGCGGGAACCTAGATATAGAAGAACCCGCAACGCATACTCGGAGTGTAGAGTTAGTTGCACTTGATTCAATTACAGCATGTGGATTCGCTGGCGGTCTTCCCGTCAGGGGCAGTTTTCCAATAGCGTGGCAAGCTTGACTTCGTGTTTCGAAGGATGTCGAGTACGGCAGCGCGATCCTCGGCTGAAAAGCGCGTGAACTTCTGGCTGGTGTCTTTCCCGCTCAGGACGTCATATAGGCGCTGGTACACCCAATCTTTTGCAATTCCAGGCATCCCGTCAAAAGCCTCGCTGTAGATCATGTAACTGAGCGGATAACGGAAAAGCCTTTGGTGAAGGTCAAAATCGCGAAGCGACCGGCCTTGCCGGTCCCGTGGGCCTCGTTTGGGAAAGCTTTCGGTAAAAGTAGAAACGCCCCCAATCCCTTGACCAATGGATGCTTCGTCGGCGAAAAGCATATAAGTCGTCATCTGATCTACCAAGGCTTCCAGACGAGGGCGCGATTCCTCGAGCTTTCCATCTTTGACGGCGACCCGTGTCTCCCAACCGAGCCGTGTAATTAAGTTTGTCATCCGCGTTTGATGTTCAAGAACCATCAGAGCCACGATATCGCTTGTGGAGGTTAAATAGGCACTTGTGTCGAATCTCCCCGTGAGGCTGACCAGATTCTGATTTCCTCGCAGGTCGAGCACACTCGGCTGATCGGGATTCGAAGCCACTGAGTTTCCACGATGTTGAAATTCGGTCGTGCCTGTTACGTACCACCCGCCCCATCGTTGGTCCACAGGAGTGCGACCGTCGACGATCAGGCCCTTGCCTGGGAATCGTAGAGATCCGTCCCTGCTAGGGATTACGGAAGTCGTCAGAAGGCCGGGAACGTTTAGCGTGCCCGGGATGAGATGGCACGACATGCAAGCACTATCGCTGCGCGTAAAACTTGGTTTCTCGGATTTCGCGACATCCAGGGTATAGAAGATAACTCCTTGCTTGGGATCGAGCGCGGCCAGTTCGATCACGTCGCCGTGTTGTACGGACCCAACGGCTACATCGTCGTTGAAATATAGTGCCCGCGGCGTGCGCGGAGAGATTTTCGGACCCTGGAAGCTCGATTTAGACAAAACGAGCATTTGCGAATCCACATTCACTCCTAGGTGCTTCAGCAAGCTTGGTAGATAGCCAAGCCGATTCGACTCATACTCAAGTTTCGTCTCGCCCTTATCGATTTGCCCTTGCAGCCGCGCTATCGGATCGTTCGCTGTCTCCGTGTCGTACTGAACGGCGGGATGATCCAGTTGAATGTACGGGAAATCAAAATCAACCGAATCCGCCAAGGCCCACATCGCAGCGGATACGGCCAGTAAGCCGACGGCGCTAGGCACAACCATCGATCGAGACGTCATTGACTCTTCCTCTCAGGACGTTTAGATTCAGAACTTCAACAAAAGTTGCATCTTACATGCATAGTATAGCGCAGCGCTGGATTTGGGTCCGTTACCGTTCAGGGGACTGATCTCGGGAATCGCCCGGATCATAGCTGGTCCTACACGCGCTCTGCGTACCGAGAGCCCATTGCGGGAAATGATTCTTGCGTCCTCTGGCGCCGGCGGTGAAATCTCTTGAGTGTCGGTGGAGTTCTTCACGCGTTTAGTATGTTGCCTACAATCCAATGATTCTGTACTCACTCGCTCCCGCGCCTTAGAAGATGTGGCGGCTTCAAAGCGCTACCGAATGTGGGGCCGAAAACAATACCGATACGGAGGCTTCCGAAACGCTCCACGGTTGCTTTAGGTTTTCGCCGAAACGCACCTTTCTTAAATGTAGATATATCGTGTTACGATATATCGTAGTATGGACCTTAGGCTACGTGACTATCAGGATCTGGGAGAATTTCGATTCCAGCTCCGGCAATTCTTA
>JBDTTL010000262.1:0-7068 GCA_039930665.1 Acidobacteriota bacterium | reverse complement strand
CTCGCGGCGTAGTAGATGGCCGTGGTCTTGCCCGCGGCAATCGCATCACGGACCTCGGTCCAGGTTAGGTCCTCAATCAGGAGCGAGTTCGACTGGGCGAAGAGCGCGGCCGGGACGAGCAGTGCGACTAGGCAGAGTTTCATAGGAAGAGCATATCGCATCAAGATGGAAGAGGCAGGGGGGCGGGTAGTGGAACATTGGTTGACCGCGTTTACAGGCATCCGTAGAAGCATCCACATTTGCCATCGCTGCACAGGGGCTCCCGTGTTTATCGCTGTACTAAACGCCACTAACGCATCTCAATTGTTGGCAACAATTGTTGGCAACAATTCACATGACAGACCAAACCTGTTACGATCTTCCGAGGGTTCAGTGACTCAATTTTTATGAGCGGAGCCGGAGGTGAGCCTAATGGAGTTTCGGCTGATTTACCAAGGAGCTTTGCCTGCTGAACAACGCGGCATTAATAGCGGCCCAGAGGGACGGGCCAAAGACAAACATAGGCTTCGCAAGCTCTTTCATCCGCAACTGCGTGAACTGTGGAAACAACATCCTGACTTGAGGGAACAGGCTAGCAGCAAATTCGTGAAGATGACCACCCCTCCCAATCTGGTCAGTCATCCAGGCCCGAATGTGACGGAGATCGTTCAGGCTACAGGCACGCTCGCAGATCACCCAGACGCCAAAACTTGGTTGGAACACATTGCAGGAGATCACGTCAGGTGTGGTGGCAAGTTCGTCCCACTCATCAGTCATCGTGGTGGGTTTACGTGCGCCCTGAATATTCTGTTCTTGAGGCGCGACAACCCGAGCAACTTGATATCGAACGGTGGTGACATCGACAATCGCATCAAGGTTCTTTTTGACGGGCTTAGGATGCCTAAGACAGTGAGCGAGCTTGGGGGATACGCAATGGAACAGGACGAAGACCCATTTTTTGCCTGCTCGAAGACGATCAACTCATCACCAGCGTCACGGTGACAACGGACCGTCTTATTACGCCCCAGGATGCAAGAGAGAATGTTAACGATGTTCAGCTGGTCATCCATGTGACTGTTGTGAATCCATCGGCGCTGTTTGCTGGTAATCGCCTGATATGATCTACTGGCGGGCACGTAGGCCGGAATGGGTATCCTGCCAGATGGTTTCGAGAACTTGGAATCGGCTCATGTGATCGTTCTTGTGCCGAGAAAACCAAGTTTACGCGGGAGTGTACCCAAGCCTCAAACGGGGGACGCGCTTTCACACGCGAATTCAGCGAATACGTTAGACGAATAAAACGATGGAGCCGATGCCCGTGAGTGCGTCCAATCGCGGTTACTTCTTCGCGGGGGCGTTGTAGGTCTGCCCGGGAAAGGTCACCTGGAGGCGGATGCCGTCGGGATCGAAAAATTCGTTCAGCGTTCCCTGCGCCGACAATTTCGCGTTGGCGCCGAGGCCTTGGACAACCTTGAGTGCGGCGGGGGCGTCGAAGTTATCGACCAAATTGCTGAAGTGGTCGATCTTAGTCGGCTTGGCAGGCGAAGGATTGTAGAGCAGAATTCTGGTCTCGCCGGCCTGGAAACTTGGCTGCGGAGGATTGCCGTTCCCGGGCGTGGATTCGCCGAACAACTTGCCATAGAACTCGGCCGACTTGGCCATGTCACCGCCGACTTGAATCGCCAGGTGGTGCATGCCGCGAGTGGTAAATAGAACTTCCTGTTTCGGACCGGTATCGGGCGAGGCGTTCTTGATCAGCTTCCAGGATTCGGCCGCAACGATTTGCACGCGGGTGCCGTCGGGATCGACGACGAAGAGTCCGTCGTTGCCTCCGGTGACTTTCAGTCCGGCCTTCTCGAGCGCGCTCTTTAGCGCCGGTGCGTTGAAATTTTCAATGCCGACGCCGAAGTGATCGATGCGTTTGGCTTCGCCGGCCGGCGCAGGAGCGATCGACGCGTAGCACGGGCCCATGCGCAGGTAGCGGCGCTGCGTCTTCGCATCTTTCAAAACTTCATTGCCGAAAAGACGGCGGTAGAAGATCATGGCCTTGTCGATATCGCCGACCGCCAGCGAAACGTGGTCGACACGCGTGGCGTGGGCGAGGATTCCCTGCCCTTCCGCGCGAGCCAGCGGCATTGCGGCCGCCGCACCAAACATAAAAAGCGCATCGCGCCGAGTCATTCGATCGAGTGACATGTGACCTCCCGAGGGCAGCTTTTCGCGCCCGGCCCTAGAGGGCTATTGTACCCGAAGAAGGGCCACGGATTTTTAGAGTCGCCAGAATTCTACCGGAGAGGGGCCGCGTGACGCCGTCGGAGTGGCCGAAACCCGCATCCCAGTGGGTTTGACCCGACCGGGCCGACTACTGTATCCTAAAAATTCGAATGGCAAATACTGTATCTGCGCTGAAACGCGTGCGCGTGACCGAACACCGTACTCTGATTAACCGGACTCGCAAGACCCGTTTGCGTCATGGCATTCGGGCCATGCGGCGGCTGCTGGAGACCAAGAATGTCAAGGAAGCCACGGAACTGGTGCCGAAGACCTATTCTTTGATCGACCGCGCGGCCAAGTGGGGCATCATTAAGAAGAACACGGCAGCCCGCTATAAGAGCCGGCTGACGATCAGACTTCGCAAGATCGCCACCGCGTAAGCAACCCCAGATTCTTCCGCACGGGCTGAGCGGGTTCCGCACGCCGGAATTTAGCTGTGGGACCGCCAAAATTGACATCGCGCGGCGGTGTTTGTTCTAATGGATAAGCCTGCCTCGAATCGTTCCTCGGTAGCTCAATGGTAGAGCATTCGGCTGTTAACCGAAGGGTTGTAGGTTCGAATCCTACCCGAGGAGCCAAACTTTTCAAACACCTACGGACTTCGCTTCCCTGGAAATCTTGTTATCTCGGCAACAGTGTGGGGACTTTTGTGGGGATGCTATTTCACAATGCTGCGCAAAACTCGATTCGCGCGCACGTTAATTCCCAATCTGTTGGTTCCTCGTCGGGACAGGCTGGGATAATCGGTACTCGTCAATGGATCTCATGTGTCCGAGCCTCAGTTCGGCATTTTGGGAAACTAGTGACAAAAGTGACAATAGTCGGCTCCCGGGCTGATATCGCCGATGCGACGACCATCGCTCCCCAGGACCGCTGATTCGCACGGTTGATTCGGGTTCCTAGCACCGCTGATCCCTCCTTAGCAACGAGTAACCATCAGCTAATCCAATCCTTTACACACAATCTGTTCGCCCCTATAATCGGGCGTGCGAGATGCTGCCGGAAGTCTCGCTAATGAGATTCTTATGGGCTTGCAAGCCGTGGTGAAGCATATCGAGTTGTGGTTAATCGACCGGCTGATCCCGTTCGCCCGAAATCCGAGGACTCACTCCGACGCGCAGGTCGCTCAGATCGCCGCTAGTATCGCCGAGTTTGGATTCAACAACCCAATCCTTGTGGACACGAAGGCTGGCATCATCGCGGGTCATGGTCGTCTCCTCGCCGCGCGGAAGTTGCAGCTTCAGGAGGTGCCCGTCATTGTCCTCGACCACCTAACTGAGGCCCAGAAGCGGGCCTACATCATTGCGGATAATCAGCTCGCACTTACCGCGGGTTGGAACGATGAGCTTCTGAGCGCTGAGCTTGCGGCACTGCGGGAGGAGGACTTCAACCTTGATCTGATCGGCTTCGAGGACGAAGAACTCGCGCGCCTACTTGCCGCGCAGGATGCCGCGGAGGGACTCACGGACGAAGACGCTGTTCCCGAGCTCCCGGCGACACCCATCTCGCAAGCGGGTAATCTTTGGGTCCTCGGGGATCACAGGCTGCTAGTCGGTGATGCGACCAATCATGGGGATGTCACGAGACTGATGGCCCAAGACGCTGCGGATCTGGTTTTCTCTGACGCTCCCTATAATGTGGACTATCAGGGATACGCGGAGGAAAAGCTCACAATCAAAAACGACCGAATGTCGGATGCGGAGTTCAAGGTATTCCTGGAGACTTCGTTCCGCTCGTACCGCGCCATTGTGAAGTCCGGCGCGTCAATGTACGTCTGCCACTCCTCCTCTTATCAGCGCGAATTCCAGAATGCGCTAGAGGCTGCCGGCTTCGAGGTCCGTTGCCAGATCATCTGGGCGAAGAACACGTTTGCCTGGGGTTTCGGCCGGTACAAGTTCCAGCATGAGCCAATTTTCTACGCGCACGTCGCGGAGCAGAAAGATGCCTGGTACGGTGATAAATCGCAATCGACTCTGTGGCACGAAAAAAACCCGCGGCGAACCGAATACATCCCACCGCGAAGCCCGTGGAACTGGTGGAACGCGCGCTCCTCAACAGCAGTAAGGCCGGCGACATCGTGGCGGATCTGTTCGGAGGATCAGGCTCGACGCTCATCGGGTGCGAGCGGCGCGGACGGAAAGCACGGCTGATGGAAATCGATCCAAAGTATGTTGACTGCATCGTGCGCCGGTACCAGGAGTACACCGGCAAGCAGGCGACTCTCGAGGTCGACGGCAGAACCTTCGATGACGTTGCTCGGGAGCGTCGCCAAGTGGCCGCATGAATGCAACGCTGTCGACGCGAGATCGCGGCCATCGAAGTGGAGATTCGCGCCGGCAATCCCGATCTTCCCGGCTTGTGCCTTGCGTTCAGGGACTGGTCGGCGGAATTACGGATACTTCAAAACGAGGAACGCCGCCAGGTAGAAACCCGGCGGCGCGATACGGGCGGAATCGGTGGGGTTCAGGCTTTGATCGAGTAGGTGCGCTCCCCGTCCTCGGCCTTGGTGGACTCGACCGTCAGCCCCAGCTTCTTGCGGAGCGTGCCGGAGAGGAATCCGCGAACGCTGTGCGCCTGCCAGGTTGTGGCTTTCATAATGGCCTGGAGGCTGGCACCGCCCGGCTGCCTCAGCAGTTCCAGCACCTTCGCGGCTTTGCTGCCGTCGCGGGCACCGGCAGCCGCTTCTCGCGCTTTGGGCGCTTTCTTGGCGGCTTTGGCCTTCTTCCCCGCCTTGGGCTTAGCAGGCGCGCTGTCCGCGCGACGTGCGCTAGCGCGGGCCTTTTTCGGGGTCTTCGGCTGGGCGAGTGCGCCCGTTTCTTCAGTATTCGATGTCATTGGCTTTCTCCTCTGCGCGGCGATTCCGCGTGACGACATGAATCGCTCTGGTCCCTCAGAAACGCAAGCAAAATCGGGTCTAAACCGCCCAGGCGATCAAACGGCGATTCGGGCGGAACGATGGCATTGGATGGCAGAGAATGGCAGACTTTGAGGCAAAACTCGGACGCAAAAAGGAAGAAGCTATCGTTGCCTTGCTGTCGCAGCGGAGCGTAGAGGAAGCCGCTCGGACGTGCAATACCCCGGTACGCACCTTGTATCGCTGGATGTTGGAGCCTGAGTTCGATGCAGGCTATCGCGCAGCACGGCGGAAAGCGTATGGACAAGCCATCGCACGTTTGCAGCAGGGGTCGACGGCTGCAGCCACGACCTTGCTCAAAGTCATGGTGGACCCGAACACGCCCGCGTCTACGCGCGTAAGGTCTGCCGAAAGCGTATTGGCCCAAGCGGCCAAGGCTATCGAAATCGAAGATGTCGAGGCGCGAGTGGCAGCGTTGGAGAGGGCGGCAGAAGCGACGAAGGTGGGCCGGAAGCGATGAGCCGGACCCTGTACACGCGGCTTGCATCACTTGAGCGAGTATCCGAGGCAGCCAGATTGGCCAGTTCCGCACCGTGGATGGACGGGTCCGCCACTGAGTGGCTCCGGCAGATTCTGAACGCCTGCGGCATCGAGCGAGGGGAAACGGAAAGCCTGGCCGGCGCGTTCGCTCGCGCATTGGGGATCACGACGCAGGAATTGAAGGCGCACCTTCAGGAAATCGCATGCGGGCACGATTAAACAACAGAATCGAGCGCCTGGAGACGCGGCAGCAAAGCGCCGAGCAAGAGCTGTTCCGCGTCGTCGTGACCTGGCCCGTGGGCGACCGACTTGACGAGAGCGACCTGCAGCCGGATGCGATGCGCAGACGGTTCGCTGACGGAGGTCGTGTTTTTGAATGGTAGCCGCGACGGTATTAGCGATGAAGACCTCGAACAATTCATCGAATCGTTTCCCATTAAGGGCCAAGGCGGATCGCAAAACACGTGAAGACCATCCTTAGGCGGCTTCACCGACTTGAGGAGCCACTTCGGTTGGCGCAGCAGAAGTGCCGGGTATACCCAGTGGTCCTCGTCAGTCGGGAAAACGTCAATCGGGAACCGGCCTTAGATATGGACACTTGCCTCAAAATTCTTGATGACTGCGGACACACACCCAAAAGCCGTTTTGCCGTCGCGAACTTTTCCCATATCCCGGATGGTCTAAACGCCAAGGAAACGGAGAGTTTTCTCCGCACTAGCGGTGCCATCCTTTTCAGCGGTCTTGGCCGATAATGTAGAATAACGGGCCGCGCAAGCCTTAGCTGGCGGAAACCACATGTACGGTTTGCGCGTTTTTCGTCCAAGTGGATAGTTTATCCATGCCCGTAAGATTCTCTCACCGCAGTGCGGCGTATTCGGCTTTGGCCTGGTAAAGAATTCGAAGGTCTGGGTCGGCGTCCTTCCATAATTCGAAGAAGTCTTGGAACGCCTTTTTGGCTTTCGCCCTGTCGCCCGCGAGTGCGGCGCCCCGCGCCACCCCGAGATAAGAGAGCGAATAGAACTGTGCCCAATAGGGGTAGCGCCAGGCACTGCCCCAATTGGCCCCCTTGTGATCCACGATTTTCTGGAACTCAGCGGCTGCTTCTGCGCCCTTATGGAGACCCAGGTAAGCCAGGCCACGCAAATAAACCGCATCGAGATGGGCCCGCTCGTATGGCGCGGCGGATGCGAGCAGTTCAACGCTCCGGGCAGGTTCATCGCGCTGGAGCGCGATCGCCGCTCGAATCTCGGGTAGTTGTACTGCATTCCAGATGGTTCCGTTTGGAAAAAGCTTCGAAGTCTCCGCGGCGAGTGTTTCTGCATGGGCTGCACCGCCGCACATCGCCAGCGCCATGGCGGGACGCCCCAGGCGGCGCACGGTCTGGCAATTACCCGCCAGTGCGTCGGCTTGCGCATCGGCCT
>JBDTTL010000261.1:0-7073 GCA_039930665.1 Acidobacteriota bacterium | reverse complement strand
AGTAGCCGGGACTTCTAAGGAAACCCAAGCGCCCGGAGCCACGTAGAATTGTACATATGCGTGCGTGGCTCCGCTGCCTGTTCTTAGTAGGCCTGATTTTCCTGCCTCTGCATGGCTATGCGCAGTCCCCCGCCGCCCCCTATCCGCTTACCAACCTGACCATCCGGGGAAATAAACACTTCACTTCGGCGGCAATCGCCGGAGCCGCCGGCCTCAAGATCGGACAAATCGTCAACAAAGACATTTTTGACGCGGCGCGGGCGCGCCTGCTCGATAGCGGCGCTTTCGAAAGCGTGGGCTACGAATTTAAGCCGGATGCGGCGAAGACCGGCTACGACGCGACGTTTGACATAGCCGAGGTCGCGCTGCTCTACCCCTACCGCTTCGAGGACCTCCCCGCCCCCGAGGCAACTCTGCGCGTGGCGCTCGCCAAGCAGTCCGTCCTATTAGGCGACCTGATTCCTGCCACGCGAGAGGTGCTGGACCGCTACCAAAGCGTACTGACCAAGCTGCTGGATAACCAAGTCATAGTGGAAGGCAAGCTGAGCTACGATCTGCCCGGTGAGCCAACGATTCTGTTTCGCCCCAAGGCAGATCGGCCGCGCATCTCCGAGGTTCACTTCACAGGCAATGAATCGGTGCCCGCGACCCAGTTGCTGAACACCTTCGCCGATGTGGCCGTCGGCGCCGAATTCACCGAACCAGCCGTGCACCGCCTGCTCGACGCCAGTATCAGGCCGCTCTATGAAGCGCGCGGCAAGGTGCGGGTGGCTTTTCCGAAGATCGTGACCGAGCCTTCGAAGCAGCCAGAAGTACTGGGCGTTTCGCTGACCGTCAGCGTGGAGGAAGGACCGCCCTACAAATTAGGCGCCGTGCATTTCACCGGAGCGGCGGCGCGCCAGGCCAAGGAACTCGAGGACCTGGTCAAGTGGCGCAAGGACGAGACCATCAATTTCGATGAGATCAAGACGGGGCTGGGCCGCATCGTCAAGCGCTACAAGACCACCGGCTATATCCACGCGATGGCTCGTGCGGACCGCACCATTGACGACAAAGAGCACACCGTCGATCTCGCTGTGAACGTGGACGCCGGCCCGGAGTTCAAATACGGCGCGCTCGAAATCCGCGGTTTGGATGTGATCAGCGAACCGGCCATCCGCAAGATGTGGGGCGCCAAAGCGGGCAAGCTTTTCGACGCGGAATATCCCGACGAGTTTCTGAAGGATGTCCGAAACCAGGGAATCTTCGACAACCTGGGTGAGACCAGTACGCAGACCAAGGTCAACGAGGATAACAAGACCGTCGACGTCATACTGATCTTCCTGGGCTCCAAGCCGGCTGACGCAGCCCGGAAACGCCTGGGCGCACAGCCCTAATAAATAGGGACGGAGCCTCATTATGGAATCATAATCAGGCTCCGTCCCTCTTTTCCGGCTGCCCCGCATGCTAACCTGAGATATTGCGTTTAGTCTATGCCTGCGCGGGTAAGCGATACCTTCGTCCTGCGCACATACCCTTTCCGGGAAGCGGACCTGATCGTCAGTTTTCTAACCCGTGATCTGGGAAAGTTGCGTGGAGTGGCCCGGCGGGCGCGCCGGCCGAAGAGTCCCTTCGGCTCGGGGCTGGAGCGGCTGTCGCAAGTTCGCATGGCTTACTTCCAGAAGGAGAACGCCGAGCTGGTCAATCTGTCCGGCTGCGAGCTGATTGAGTCGCAGTTCGGCTTGCAGTCTGAGTATGCGTTGAGCGTAGTGCTGGATTATTTCACTGAGGTTGCCGAGCAATTGTTGCCTGCCCATGAACCGAACGAAAAGTTTTTCCGCCTGATGGTGGCGATGCTGGCGTATTTGCGTTCCGGCGACGATACCGAGCGCACAGCCGAAGGCGTTGTGCGCGTTCGAACTTGGACAGCAGTCACCTACTTCACCGTCTGGACCGTCCGCCTTCTCGGCCTCTGGCCCGAAGCCCGCGTCAGCGATGAGACCGTCGAAATCGTGCACGAAATGTTCGAGCAGCCCATCACCAATCTCGCTCCGCGCACCTGGACCAAAAACACCGCCAGCGATCTGCGCCGCATTCTCATCCGCACCATGGAACAACACGCCGAGCGCCGGTTTCTGACCGTTCCTTTATTGGAGGCGCTGGAGCGTCCGCAATGGATTCCTTTCAGCAAACCGTTTTCAAGCTGAAACGCTATTGGGATGAGCGCGGCGCCATCATTCAGGAACCTTACGATGTCGAAGTCGGCGCCGGAACCATGTGCCCCGAAACCTTCCTGCGCGTGCTCGGCCCCAAACCTTATCGAGTCGCCTACGTGCAGCCCAGCCGCCGTCCTGCCGACGGACGCTACGGCGAAAATCCCAACCGCTTGTATAAGCACATGCAGTTGCAGGTGATCTTGAAGCCGTCGCCCGACGACATTCTGGATCAATACCTCGGCAGCCTCGAAGCCATCGGGATCGACCTTTCGAAGCACGACATCAAGTTCGAAGAGGACAACTGGGAATCGCCCACGCTGGGTGCCTGGGGAGTCGGCTGGCAGGTGATGCTGGACGGCCTGGAGATCACGCAGTTCACTTACTTCCAGCAATGCGGCGGCATCGATCTGGAACTAGTGCCTGCCGAGATCACCTACGGACTGGAACGGCTGGTCGCGTTCCTACAAGGCGTCGAAAGCGTTTACGACATTGAGTGGACCAAAGGCGTGAAATACGGCGACGTGCGCCTCGCCGATGAGTTGCAGTTCTCGGTCTACAACTTCGAGATGGCCAACGTCGAGCGATTGTGGCGTCTGCTCGGCGAATACGAAGCCGAGTGCAAGGAACTGCTCGCGCAATACGAAGACTATCCTGACAAGCATGGCTTCCCGGTGCTGGCGACATACGACCAGGTGCTGAAGTGCTCGCACCTCTTCAATCTGCTGGATGCGCGCGGGGCGATATCAGTGACCGAGCGAGTAGGTGTCATCAAGCGGGTGCGCGATCTGGCGGTGGGGACGGCAAAGATGTGGGCGGATCAGCAAGCATGAATTTCCTGCTCGAGATCGGCACCGAAGAAATCCCGCACTGGATGATTCCGGGCGCGCTAATCCAACTCGCGGCGATGGACTTATTCGGGGCGATCCCCGAAGTTGACGCAACTCCGCGCCGTCTTGTAGTCCGGGCTACCAACGTTGTTCCGAAAACGCCGAACCAGGAACTGACAGTTACGGGCCCGCCGATATCCGCAGGCGAGAAGGCTGCCGCAGGCTTCGCTCGAAGACAGCAGGTTGACCCCAGCAGCTTAGTGCAGATCGGCGACTACTACGGACTGCACAAGAAGACTCCCGGCCGCGACGTGCGCGACATCCTCCGCGAAAGGTTGCCCAAAGACATCCTGGGCATTCAATGGCCCAAGACCATGTACTGGACCGGCGGGAAAACCGGTCCGCGTTTCATCCGCCCCATCCGCTGGATCGTCGCTCTACTTGCCGATGAAGTCATTCACTTTGAGATTGCCGCCGTCAAGAGCGGATCCGTCACCAGAGGCCATCGCAAGCTGGGCTCGTCCTCGATTCCCGTCACGTTCGATACCTACGAGAGCGAACTCCGCAAGAACTTCGTGATCCTCTCCGCCGATGAGCGCCGCAGTAAGATTCAGGCCGAGATCGCCGCTGTGGACGCCAAGCCCGACACCGATTTGGTCGAAACCTTGACCTTCATCACCGAATACCCGACAGCCATCCGCGGTGATTTCGACCCCGCCTATCTGGAACTCCCCGCCGAAGTCCTCACCACCGTGATGCGCCATCACCAGAAGTATTTTTCTGTGGAATCCGCCCCCGGCAAACTCGCCCCGCACTTTGTCGCCGTGATGAATACCAGCGGCGATCCCGAAGGTCTGGTCAAGCGCGGGAATGAACGCGTGCTCAAAGCGCGCTTTAACGACGCTCGCTTTTTCTGGGATGTCGATCAGCATAAAAAGCTCGCCGACCGCGTCGACGACCTGAGCCACGTCACGTTTCAAGCCAAGCTCGGATCGTATCTCGAAAAGACCGAGCGGATTGTGAAACTGGTTGAAGAGTTAGGTGGCAATGCCCACGCCCAACGCGCCGCTTACCTGTGCAAGGCCGACCTCACTACCGAAATGGTGAAGGAGTTCACCGATCTCCAAGGCCAGGTCGGGGGACTCTACGCGCGGCATCAGGGCGAACCCGAAGCAGTTGCAAAAGCGATCTACGATCATTACAAGCCCCTCAGCATGGAGGGCGAGATTCCGTCCACTCACGAAGGCCAGATCGTCGCGCTCGCGGACAAACTAGATAGCCTTCGAGAGTGCTTCCGAGTGGGACTTGCGCCAACCGGCTCTAAGGACCCCTTTGCACTTCGCCGTGCCGCGCAGGGGGTCGTCCGGATCATGGTCGAAGCCCAGCTCCCTTACTTGCTGAATGATCTCGCGACCGGCGAACTGCGCGAATTCCTGCTGGACCGAATCAAGTATTACTTCCGCGAGATACGCGGGTTCAAGTATGACGAAGTGAACGCGGTGCTGGCTCTCGACTCTGCCGGCGACGTCGAAGCGCGCCTCACGGCTCTGGCCGCCGTCCGGCCCACCGAGAACTTCGAACCCCTCGCAGCCAGTTTTAAGCGTATTCAAAACATCGTCACCCAAGCGGAATTCAATCCTGTGGCTGACCTGGATCCAGCCTTACTGGAAGCCGGACCCGAGCGCGATCTCCACACCGATTTTGTGCGCGTCCGCGAAGCCGCCCCTATCGAAAGCTATCAGCGGCGTTTGGAACAAATCGCGTCCCTGCGCCCCGCAATCGACACTTTTTTTGACAAAGTGCTGGTGAATGCCAAGGACGAACGCGTCCGCAACAATCGCCTCACTTTACTGCACAATCTTTTAACCGAATTTTCGACGATCGCCGATTTTTCGGAAATCGTCACCTCAGGAGACCACAAATAAAATCATGAAGAACTACGTTTATAGCTTTGGCGGCGGCACAGCCGACGGCGACGGCAAGATGAAAGACGTGCTCGGCGGCAAAGGCGCCGGCCTCGCGGAGATGTGCCGCGCGGGAGTCCCCGTGCCTCCCGGCTTCACGATCTCGACAGAAGTCTGCAACATCTACTTCGAGAACAAGAACAACGTTCCCGCCGAGATCAACCAGCAGGTACTCAAGGCGCTGACGAAGCTCGAAGGGCAGATCGGCAAAAAGCTCGGCGATCCCAAGAATCCCCTGCTGGTCAGCGTCCGCTCCGGTGCGCGCTTTTCCATGCCGGGCATGATGAATACAATTCTTAACCTCGGTTTGAACGACGCCACCACCGAGGGTCTCGCCAAGCTCACCGGCAACCCGCGCTTCGCCTACGATTCCTACCGCCGCTTCATTCAGATGTTCGGCGAAGTCGCTCTCGACGTCGACATGGAAAAGTTCGATCACATCTTCGATGCGCGCAAGGCCAAGGCCAAAGTGAAGGCGGATACCGATCTGACCGCCGCCGACCTCCAGGCCATCATCGAGGACTACAAAAAGCTGGTCCAGAAGGAAACCAAGAAGCCCTTCCCGCAGGACGCGCACGTACAGCTCGCCATGTCGCGCGACGCCGTGTTCCGGTCGTGGTGGAACCCCAAGGCTTCCTACTATCGCAAGATGGAAAAGATTCCGGATGAAGTCGGCACCGCCGCAAATGTGCAAGCAATGGTGTTCGGCAATTTGGGCGACACCTCCGCTACCGGCGTCGGCTTCACTCGCGACCCCGCCACTGGCGAGAAGGTCTTCTACGGCGAGTTCCTGGTGAACGCGCAAGGCGAAGACGTAGTCGCCGGTATCCGCACGCCGCTTCCGATTCACGATCTCGAAAAGATCATGCCCGTCGCGTACAAGGAACTGCGCTCCATCACCGACAGCCTCGAAAAGCATTATCGCGACATGCAGGATTTCGAGTTCACCATCGAAGACGGCACGCTCTACATGCTGCAAACCCGCAACGGCAAGCGGACCGGTCCCGCCGCCGTACGCGTCGCGGTCGAGATGGCCGAAGAGGGAATGATCAATAAGAAGGAAGCCGTGCTGCGCGTGGCTCCCAATCAGCTCGATCAGCTTCTGCACCCGGTGTTCGACGCGCCTTCGCTCAAGAAACTCACTCTCGTCGCCAACGGCATCGCGGCGTCGCCCGGTGCCGCCGTGGGCCGCTGCGCCTTCAGCGCGGATGACGCGGTCGAACTCGCCAAGAACGGTCCCGTAATTCTGGTCCGCAAAGAGACTACGCCCGACGACATCCACGGCATGGACGTCGCCAAAGGCATTCTCACCGCCGTTGGCGGCAAATCCAGCCACGCCGCTGTGGTAGCGCGTGGTATGGGACGCCCCTGCATCGTGGGCGCCAGCTCCATCACCATCAGTGAACGCAACAAAGAGTTCACCACCACCGTCGGCGGCAAGCCGCTCACCGTCAAGGAAGGCGACTGGATTTCAATCGACGGCACCACCGCCAACGTGTATCTCGGCAAAGCGCAGACCAACGAGCCTGATCCCAACTCCTCCTATTTCGGCAAGCTGATGAAGTGGGCCGACACCTTCCGCGGCAACTTCGGCGTGCGCGCCAACGCCGACATCCCGCGCGATGCGAAAGCCGCGCGTCTCTTCGGAGCCGAAGGCATCGGACTCTGCCGCACCGAGCATATGTTCTTCGCCGAGGATCGCATCCCGCACGTGCAGGCCATGATCCTCGCGCGCGACGAGAAGAACCGCCGCATCGCGCTCAAGAAACTTCTGCCCATGCAGCGCAAAGATTTCGCCGGCCTCTTCACGGCCATGGACGGATTCCCGGTGGTGATCCGCACCCTCGATCCCCCGCTCCACGAATTCCTGCCCAAACGCGAGGATCTGATGGTCGATCTGGCCCGCTTGCCTTACGCCGATTCCAAAGCCAAGAAGGAGATGTCGGAAAAGTACCGCATCCCGGTTGGCGAACTGAAGAAGTCGCTCCCGCCGCTGCTGCATCGCGTCGAAGAGCTGCACGAGTTCAACCCCATGCTCGGCCATCGCGGCTGCCGTCTCGGCATCACCTATCCCGAGATCACCGAGA
>JBDTTL010000260.1:0-7098 GCA_039930665.1 Acidobacteriota bacterium | reverse complement strand
CCAGCTTCTCGTCGAAAACGATGGTGCGTAGACCCGCGCTGGCCAGCCGCTCCGCGGCGAACGAACCCGCTGGACCTCCGCCCAGAATGGCAACTGTCTTCATTTCCGCTGACCTGCAGGAGGTTGATCCGTGGGAGGATGTCCCGGAGGCAACGACCCCGGCGGCAAAGCTCCCGGCAAGGGCTGATCGCCGTGCGAATTACCAGGGCTCACTTGACGCCCCTTCACAGCCCACTTGTCGCCTTTACGCTCCAGGACGTAATCCATCATCATCCCGCCGCTCCCGGGCATCCCCTTGGGCACGAATGAAACGTTGGCGCGTGCGATGTCCTTCTCGAAGGAGATCGACCCCACGTTCACGTCCATCGCACTCATATCTAGACCCATGGTGGGCGCACGTTGTTTAAGGTAGTCGACCACTCCCTGCTTTACGGCTTCGGGATTTTGGATGTTCTTGGAGCAACCCGCCAGAACCACGGCAGCTACCGCCAGCGCGCAGATTTTCACAGATTCGATTATACCGAGGCTTATTGTAAAAGTGCCGCGATGCGGTCGGCGTCGTTGGGAACCACGATCGGCTGGTTGCCGAACGTGGAACGAATCTTTGCGCCGCTCGGAGTTTCCAATTTTCCGGTGTGGTACTTGTAAATGTAATCCGGGTCCTTGAGGACGTTACCGGTCAGCACCGCCACCACATCGGCGTCCTGGCGGATCGTTCCCGCCGCCGTCAGTTTACGAATGCCCGCGAGCGTGGCCGCTGAAGCAGGTTCGCAACCAATGCCGGCGCGGCCGATCATGGCCTTGGCGTCCGCGATCTCCTGCTCGGTGACCTTCTCCACCGTTCCGCATGACGAACGGACTTCGTGCAGCGCCTTGGACCAGGAAACCGGATCGCCGATGCGAATGGCCGTGGCCAGAGTCTCAGGATTCTCCACTGCCTGCAATTCTCCACCCTTATGAAACATTTCGTAAAACGGCGCGGCACCCTCGGCCTGGATCACCGCCAGCCGAGGCATCTTCGCGATCAGGCCCAGTTCGCGCGCTTCGCGTAGAGCCTTGCCGAACGCCGACGTGTTGCCGAGATTGCCGCCGGGCAGTACGATCCAATCCGGCGGACTCCAATCGCGCTGGTCTAACATTTCGAAGATGATGCTCTTCTGGCCCTCGACGCGAAAAGGATTCATCGAGTTCAGCAGGTAGATCCCCAGCCGCTCGGCCAGCACCCGCACCAGCGCCAGAATCTGATCGAAGTTCGCTTCCACTTCGAGCGTGCGTGCGCCGTATTCGAGAGCCTGGGCTAGTTTGCCAAACGAAATGTTGCCGTGTGGCAGGAAGATCAGCGCTTCGAGTCCAGCGGCCGCCGCATAGGCCGCCATGGAAGCGGAAGTGTTCCCCGTGGAAACGCACGCCACGCGCTTCATCCCCAGGCGACGCGCCTGTGACGCGCCGCAGGTCATGCCATTATCTTTGAACGATCCCGTCGGATTGAATCCTTGATGCTTGAATGTGATCCGATCGAGCCCGCCGTACTGCGCCGCAATCGGCCCATCCAGCAGCGGCGTGTTCCCTTCCCGCAGTGTCACCACGTGCGAGGTGTCGTTGAGGAAAGGAAACAGCTCGCGATAGCGCCAGACGCCGCTGGCGTCAAGTGGAGCATTGCTCAAGCGGCGCCGCCGGAACAGATCTCGCAACTCGGCAGCGTCGGGCCGTATCCCACTATAGGCCGCCTCGATCAATCCGCCGCATTTCGAACAATTGTAAAGCACCTCGGTGATAGGGAACCGCTCACGGCAGGACGCCTCAAAGCAGACTAGTTCGGCCTGCACGCTGGAAGACATATTCTTTAAGTGTAGACCAGCATGCTCTCCGTTCATCTCGAATTCGGGCGCGTCAAAGTGCGCCGCCAGGCCATGCCCCGTGTGCCCGAAGGCTTCGCCCGCATTCGCATGCTGGCCGCCGGCATCTGTTCCACTGACCTCGAATTGCAGCGCGGATACTACGGCTTCTCCGGCACGCCAGGGCACGAGTTCGTGGGCGAAGTCGTAGCGGTCGACGAGGGTCCGGATCGATCAAAGTGGATGAATCGTCGCGTGGCAGGCGAAATTAATCTCGCCTGCGGCCATTGCGAATGGTGCGCTCGCGGCCTCGGCCGCCACTGCCCGACCCGCACCGTCCTGGGCATCGTGAAACACCCCGGAGCGTTCCGCGAATTCCTAACTCTTCCCCTTCACAACCTGCATCGCGTGCCCGGCTCGATTGCCGATGAGCACGCCGCATTCATTGAACCCGTGGCGGCGGCCTGCGAGATTCTGGATCAGGTTAAGATCCCCAAGGGTGACCACAGTCGCCCTGCTGGGTGATGGCAAGTTAGGGCTGCTGGTAGCGCAGGTTCTGCAAGCCCACGGAGCGCGCGTCCATCTGTTCGGCCGTCATCGCGAGAAGATGCGTTTGGTTGAGAAGGCCGGCGTGACCGCTGAATTGGTGCCGAAGAAGCTTCCCCAACGCGCCTACCGCTGGGTGGTGGATGCTACCGGTTCGGCCGAAGGCCTGCGCGCCGCGGTGACGATGTGTGAACCGCGCGGGACGGTCATTATGAAGTCCACGGTACAGGGGCTGGTAACCATCGATAGCGCTCCCGTGATCGTCAATGAAATCAAGCTTGGAGGCTCACGCTGCGGACGTTTCGAGCCCGCCATCCGCCTGCTGGCGTCGGGAAAGTTGAATGTCGCGGACATGATCTCCGATGAATTCTCGCTCGACCGCGCAGCAGATGCGTTCGCACAAGCCGCCAAAAAGGGTGTTCTAAAAGTTCTGCTGCGCCCTCCGCGCTAGGATCACTGTCCGGCCGAAATCACATCGCTCCACAGCGCCACTACCAGCGCCGTAGCACCTAGAAAACTGCCGAACGGCAATTCGTACGTCGAAGCGTCTTTCTTTGTCAGCTTGATGTACGCCAGTCCAATGACCGACCCTGCGACAGACGCCAGGATCAGCGTCATCAGAGACAGCCGCAGGCCCACGAATGCGCCGATCATCGCAATCATTTTTACGTCGCCAAAGCCCAGTCCTTCGCGGTGCCGGTACTTCTGGTATAGCCACCCGACCATCCAGATAGAGCTGCTGCCCACCGCCGCCGCAAATACCGATTCGCCGAACGACTGCCAGCGCTCGCCCGCGGAATACGGGATGAACATCGCCGCGAAATAATGTTCCAAGGGCACGAAAAACGAGAATACCAGGCCCACAACTGTGCCGCCCAGCGTGAACTCGTCCGGCAGGATGCGTTCTTCGAGGTCGGACGCGATCAGCGCGATCATGATCGCCGAGTAGATTGAGTATTTGAGCGCCGCAACCGTCAGTCCCAGATAGCCTACGCACAGCGCGAACGTTGCCCCCGTGGCGATTTCCACTAGCAAATAGCGCACCGGAATTCGCGCCTTGCAGTGCCGGCACTTTCCGCCCAGCGTGAAATAACTGATCACCGGAATGTTGTCGTACCAGGCGATTGTCTTCTCGCACTCCGGACAAAACGAGCGGGCCGGCGTGATCACAGAGAGATCCCGCGGCAGCCGGAAAACGCAGACGTTCAGGAAGCTGCCGATGAGCAGCCCCGCCAGGAACGCGAGCAGCGCAAAAATCATCCTAAGACCTCACGATAAGCACGCACAGTTTTCTCCACCATTCTTTCCACTGAAAACTCTTGTTGCACCCACTCCCTGGCCGCCCGAGCCATTTGCGCGGCCAACTCGGCGTCCTTCAACAGACGCTGCACGGGTGTAGCAAAATCGCCGTCGCCGACCAGGAAACCGGTCTTTCCCGATTCCACTATTTCGCTCAGTCCGCCGACGTTCGACGCAACCACCGGTACCCCCGCTGCCATCGCCGCCAGCACCCCCGACCCCAGCCCCTCCATATCGCTTTTATAGACGAACACGCTGGCGGTCGACAAATCCTGCCACAGGTCAGAAGTCAGATCGACAGAAATGCCGGGAATCTCCACGGGCTTGGAAGCCAGTGCAATCACGCGATTAGCCTGCGGACGGGCAATCTCGGGGATCGGCACGCCGTCGTGAACCACACGGATCTTGGCGTCCCGGATTCCCGCGTCCAGCAGTCGTGCGGCGACGTATTTCGACACCGCGACATACAGCGCAGCCCTTGCGTACTTCCACAGCGAGAAGAAGCCGCGCTTTACCGGAAACGCCACGCGCCGCGACACCACCAGGGGAACCACGCCCACCATCGCCGCCAAGGTGTGCGACCGCGCATCGTGAACGTGAACCAGGTCCGCCTGTTTCGCCGCCGCGGTCAGCCTGCGAAGCGTCAGCGCCCGCACATCCAGCTTACGCCGTAGAGCTTCCTGGTAAAGTGGCGACCCTGCGCGCGCCAGCAGAACCGCATCCGTCAATCGCTCCACTAAATAGAGAGCCTGCCACTGCCCCCCGCGCATTTCGCGTCCGCTGTCTACGTGCAATGTTTGCACGTTATCTCCCCGGACTCATGAAACGCACTTTCGCGTACTTCAGGAAGTTGTACAGCGCCGCCAGGTTGGCAATCGCCAGCCCCTCGACGCCGTCCAGGAACCCGAGATTTACGAAATAGGTGCGGAAGAAGGTCCACGGCGGCTCGAAGATCAGACGTCCCCAGGTGACCTTTTCTCCGGCGTCGATCAGCTGCGCAGCGGCGAGCGTCGTGTAGCGATCCATAGTCTTTAAGTGTTCCGACAAGGAATCGCAGGTAAAGTGCAGCAGATTGGAATCCAGGTGGCCGACGGTGCCCTCGGCTTTGACCGATTCGTGCACGTAATCGCCCACCCATTTGGCCTTACGCCGATCGTAGAGCCGCACCTTGCGATCCGGATACCAGCCCGAGTGCCGAATCCAGCGGCCGAGGTAGCGTGCCTGGCGCGGCATGGTGAAAGCATCGTATTGCGGCCCGTGTTTCTTCACGCGCCAGATCTCGGCTTCCAGCGCCTCGCTTAGCGATTCATCGGCATCCAGCGAAAGAATCCAGTCGTGGGCCGCCTGCTCGGCGGCGAAATTTTTTTGCTTGGCATAGCCACGCCAGATCGTCTCCACCACACGGGCCCCCAGCTTCTGTGCAATCTCTACAGTGCGGTCACTAGAGCCGCTGTCGATCACGACGATCTCATCGGCGCAGCGCAGGCTCTCCAGTGCCCGCGGCAAATTCCGCTCCTCGTTATAAGTGATGATGGTGGCCGATATCTTCACAAACTGTTGGCCTGGACTGGCGACAGAGTGAACGACAAAATCAGAATCAGCAGCGCGGCGATCCCCAGCAATGTCCGCGTCCGCCCGATCGGGTAGGGATCGTAAATTACCGGGTGGCGCATTCCGAAGAAGAATAGCAGCGCGGCCCACAACAACCAGCTATAGGCAAAGTAGAACCCCATCGGAATCAGCAGCGCCACAAAGATTCTCGATAACCAGCGCATTTTCTCGCCGACGAAGGAGTAAAGGATATGGCCCCCATCCAGTTGACCGATGGGCAACAGGTTCAGGGCGGTTGCGAGCAAGCCCACCCACGCCGCGCGGGCCACTGGATGCAGGTAGATGTCCCCGGCTGGGACCCCCGGAAATTGTACTAACTCGAACAAGCGCAGCAATAGAGGATTGCCGAATATCAAGCCACCCTGATGGACCAGGCTCGGCGCCACCCTCGATAGCGACAAACCTACTGCCAGCGGCGGCAGCAATGTTACAAAACCCGCCAATGGCCCGGCGATACCAATATCAAACAAGGCGCGTTTGGAGTAGATGGCCGACCGGATGCGGATGAACGCTCCCAGGGTGCCAATCAACGTCGGGGCGGGCAGAAAATACGGCAGGGAAACGTCCACGCGATAATAGCGCGCCGTCAGGTAGTGGCCCATCTCGTGGGCCATCAGGATGGTCAGCAGGGTGAGTGAGAATGGCAGCCCGTGCAGCAAAAACCGGGGATCGTGCCACATGCGCACATAGCCGTAAAGGTCGGCATCAAAATCGGCCGGACGGTTCGCGGCAAAACTTTCTTGCAGCCCCGCGCCGACCACAGTAGCGCTCAGCAGGGTAAGCAGAAATAGCAGGACATGTAACCAATATCGCTGGCGAGGCTGCGGCGCATCTAACTCTGATTCGTTGAGGTCTTCGAAGAGATGACCCTCGAAAGCCCCGCCCGGCCGCGGATAGCCGTTCGTGGACACAGGAGATTCTATTCGAGCGCCTGTAGTTCTTTGCCCGGTTTAAAGCGGACCGCCTTACCCGGCGGGATCGCAACTTCTGCCCCCGTGCGCGGGTTACGTCCGATACCGGTCTTGCGGGGGCGCACGTTGAAGATCCCAAAGCCTCGCAGTTCAATGCGCTCACCGCGCTCCAGGGAACGCTTCATGCTTTCAAAGACGGTTTCAACGGCCATCTCGGCCTTGGTTTTTGTGATGCCCGTCCGATTGACCACTTCATTGATAATGTCGAGTTTGATCAAAGCCGCCTCCTGCGTTCCAAACTCAATGCTAGGATTGGGTTTATCCGTTTGTCAAGCGCCCCATAGGCGCTTTAGGCTTGAAATTGCAGCAGCGGAGGCTTCGACCGAGACTCCAATAGCTTTGCAAAGATGGAAAAACTAGTTGGGGGCAGCTAGGTCCGGGCGATTCGTTTTGGCGTCCGTTGCGCGAACCGCGCGTGCAGTTGCAATAGATTGCAACCTGGTGTTGAGACTCAGCCACTGTCCGATTCAAAACCGCTCAGCTTGCGCCGCCCCTTGTGTGGTCGGGTTCTATGTCGTCACCTCCTGTTTGAAGCCGCGAGCGGCGCGGCCGTTTCGAACTCTAACTCGTTTTCCGCTTGCGATTGCATTTTCGCTCCAACAGATGTGAGTGTCAATGGTTCTTTGAGGGTAGCTCGATCGGCTACTTCTTCACGAACTTCTGCACCGCGTTGCCGACCGAATCCGCCACCCACACATCCCCCGTCGGACTCACCGCAACCGTATGAGCCTCCGTGAATTCGCCGACGCCTTTTCCGGGCTTTCCAATTGCGGCGAGCACCTTGCCGTTCAGGTCTAGTCTGAGAAGTTGCTCGGCAAATCCGTTGGTCATATAGA
>JBDTTL010000259.1:0-7117 GCA_039930665.1 Acidobacteriota bacterium | reverse complement strand
GCAGCTCCGACGTACTGACCAAATAGGCACGCTCGCATTCGGCGAGCGCCGTCAGACTGATCTGGCTGAATACCGTCGGCAGGTCGAGGATTACCCAATCGTAGAGTTGCCGCGCATGGTCGATCAGCAGGCGCAGCCGGCCGCCGTCGATCGGCTCGGCATAAGGCGCTGCCGGCGAGGGCAATATGTCCAACCCTCCGTGGCTCACCGCGAGCGAACTCCAGAGGGTAGGGTCCAGATGCTCGGCATGCTGCAGGGCGTCGACCACTGAATAGTTATGGCTCAGCTTCAAATAAAATCCGATGGTTCCGCCGGTAAGATCAAAGTCCGCGAGCAGTATCCGCTGGCCCGTCAGCCGGCGCAGTGCGAAAGCCGTCTGGGTAGCGAGCGTAGAGGCTCCCGAACCCGGCTTGGCACTCGAAAAAGCGATCACGTGCCCCGCTCCGGTGTCGGCCACGATTTCCGATCCGCACAGGCGGCGGAGCCGGGCGATAGCGTCCCGTTGCGAGGCCAGCTCAAACGGGGCCGCCAGAAACTCGGTGGCGCCGGCGCGCAAGGATTGCAGAATCGCGTCTGAATCGTTATGGGTGTGCAAGCCCACTACTTGCACCGGCGGTTTTAATCCCGCAATAAACCGGATAAGCTCTGTCGCCCCCGCCAGGCCGGAAGCCAGGTCCAGCAGGATAACGTTGGGCTTCAACTGCCGGACGCGCACTTCTAGAGTTTGCGGCGAAGGGTAACTCTTTAAGTCGGCCAGAATCTGGAACGCGCGGGTTTGGGGCAGCGTGGCCACGAATTGCTGTGCCATTTCGCGGTTCGGCGCAATCAACAGGGCGGTGATCTGCGAGTCTTTCTGAACAGGTGTGCTCATCTCCGGCAAACTTCCCTTTGCGCCGCAGCGCGCCTCACGTCAGTTTTTCTTCCCCGCCTTACTCTTGGCATTCTGCATATCGGCCTCCGTCAGGCGGACCAGGAAGTCCTTGGGGAAGGCGATCTCGGGCCGCGGGTCGTTGGGCCCCAGCGGTTCAGTCACCTCGGGTGTGACCAGCATCACCAGGTCGGTGCGCGATTTCTTCGTGGTCTTGCTCTTGAAAAGAGCGCCCAGCACTGGAATATCACCCAGAAACGGTAACTTGCTGAAGCTCTCGGTATCGCGGTTGTCGAGGAGTCCGGCTACCACGAAACTTTGCCCTTCGCCCAGCTCCACGTCGGTTTCGGCGCGCCGGGTTGCGATGGCGGGGATGACAAAGCCGTTGAAAGTCACGCCATCGGCCGCGTCCAAAGTCGAAACCTCCTGCGTCAGGTGGAGTTTGATGGTGCGGTTCCCGGTAATCACCGGGGTGAACCGCAGGCGAATGCCAAATTCCTTAAACTGGACGGTTACCGATCCCGCATTGCCGCCCCCTTGCAGGACCGGCACCGGGAACTCGCCGCCGACAAGAAAGTAGGCTTCCTTGCCGTTGGTGGTTACCAGATTCGGCTCGGCCAGAATCTGCAAAATATTTTCGGACTGGAGAGCCTGCAGGAAAGCACCCAGATTCAGCTTCGGATTAAACGCGAAGAGGTTCAGTGCCGAACCGATACTCAGCGCACTTTGGCCGCCCGCGCTGCCCGGAGTCACGCTTATGGGGGACTGCTGGGTGGAAGCGAAAAAGCTCGTCTGGCCCGCCTGGGAGAACCAGTTGACCCCGTATTCCTCGGCCTTGCTCCGGTCGAGTTCGGCGAATCTCACCCGCAAAAGCACCTGCTTTTCGACCGGCGGGATACCGAGATCCAGATTATTGACCACGGTCTTCGCGTAGGTGCTGGCCAGTGCAATCGCCCGGTCGGCGACTTCTTTGCTCGACGCTTTGCCATTGAGGGTTAGTGAATCGCGGGAACTCTCGGGTACGATCTGCTCGTTGGGGAAAGAATCCTTGAGGATTTTCCGCAGCGAGTCGAGATTCAAATCCACCGTGACGTTGTAGAAGGTGCGCTCGCCGGTTTTGCTCCAGACCACCAGGGTGGCGTTGCCGAGACCCTTGCCATGCAATAGAATCTCGCGCGTGGTGACGGGACTGGCATCCACGATGTCCGGGCTGCTGGTCGAAATCTGGCGGATATCGGAAGGGTAGTCGATCACGACGCTCTTGCCGACGGTCAGGCGCAGATCTTCGGCGGTTTGTCCGAAAACCGTTACCGCACCCAGCAGGATGCCCAGGGCCGCGAGTGCGCTGCGCGAGTGCGCCGGCCGCGTGAAGCCGGCGGATTGAGATATAGAGTTGCGATTCATTTTGCTTGGCTCCCTTAATTCGTTACCCGGTTGGGCATGGTCTCGATGGTCTTTTGTGTGCCGCGAATCACTACGATCTGATCCAGCGGGGGCGGCGGAGGCGGCGGCGGAGGCGCTGCCGCAATTACCACCGGCCGCGGCGCGGGCCGGGGCGCTGCCACAGGAGGCGCGGCGGTCTTGCGCGGCGCTCCATAGAGTTCACTGATGTAACGCCCGGTGGTCTGCTCTACCGTCTGGTCGCTCGAATTGCGCAGTACCAGTTGAAGCCGTCCTTCATTACCCGCCAACGTCAATGTTTCCGACTGTTGGGGGGTCGCGAGCAGCGTCACGGTGGGAGCTTGTATCGCCTGGCCACGCGCGTCCGCCTGGATGGTCGTGCCTGCCGACAGAACCAGCATGTTCTGCAGCACCGTCGAGGTCATATCGCCATCGGAGGTCGGTGGCCGGCCGGTAACCAGTACGTCGACCCGCATGCCCGGCAATACGAAACCGGCCACGCTCGCGACATCGTTCACGCGCACCGTGACAGCGCGCATTCCTACCGGGATTGTCGGCGCCAGTCCCAGACCGCTGCCCTTCGCGGCCAGTCGGCCTTCGAGGACTGGCTCTTCGAGCAGCATATTTGAAATCACTGGACGGTCGAGCACATCCTCCACCTTGGAGAATCCGCCTTTAGGAAATGCCGAGGCGGCTATCTTGACGGTCTTGACGTCGGCGGTCTTTACCATCACGCCAACACCCAAGGGTCGGACGGTAACGACGACGTCTTTTTGATCGGTGGATTCGGCCCTCTTTGAAGGACCCGCCGATCGCGCCGTCATCTGATAGAACACGCTCGAGACCACCAGAGCGAATACCAGACTGACACCCAATACTGTAAGAAACCTGCGATCCATTCTTTTCTCCTCCGCCTCCCTCGCGGTTTTCCCGCCGGAAGACTCTCTTCCTCTACTTCAAGAATTTCCTGTGACCGGGCCCAAATTTCCGCCCGTTCGCTTCACCCTTTAGGCACTAACGACAGCCATACGCCCAGCGCAATCGCCGGAGCATAAGGGATGGACGCTTCCCGTTCCCGTTGTTCCGCAGTGAGACTTTCGGGACCCCGCGAAGAGCGCCGCAGAGCCTTCCATCCCAGAACCGCTACCGCCATGATTCCGCCAATCCCAGCGGTCCAAAGCGCAGCCTCCAGCAGCCGTCCCGCGCCCAGCAACGCTCCGAAGCCCGCCATCAGCTTTACGTCGCCGCCGCCCATTCCACCCAGCAAGTAAAAAATCAGAAACACCGCAAATCCCGCTACCGTGCCGCCCAGCGCCGTCAGCGCACCCTGCCAGCCGCCGCGACCGATGTGCCATCCGAAGCCGCCTGCCAGGGCCGCCGCTGGAATCCAGTTGGCGATGTGGCGCCGGGCGAGATCGTCAATCACCGCCGCCATGCCCACTACGATCGCGATCCAAACCTGCATGCTCATCTGTCTTACCGAAACGACGCCGTACGCGCCGGCGCCTCCTTAACCTGGTCCCTGGTCACCGGGAGGTTCATTACGCCCGGATTCATCGTGCTTTCCGATGCCTCCGGTTTCCTCTTGCCCTTAGGAGCACGCATAATCAGCGGAGCCAAAAAGCCGGTCTGTAGCGCGAATTCCGCCAGCGCTTTGCCCGAGGGCAGCCGCCAGCTCATCGGATCCATCCACTCCATCGGCAGATGGGGAATTCCGACGCTGCTCTTGCCGCGGCCCGCGCCGGTCTTGCGCGGCCCGGGATTCTCCGACTTCATCTCTTATTGCTCCCCTTAACTACTTCGGTCGAGTCGGTGGTTTTCATTAGCTTGGTTGGTGCACCGCGTCTCTCCGTAGAACCTTGGTTCCCGGCGATGCCGCCTTTGGCTGCTTGCGTCACCGCGGATCCCTTTTCACGGAGGACTAAGAGTATTTCCTTACCGTCATCTGCCTCGACGCGCCATTCCCGACGTTGTTTCAGCAGTTGAGCCACCGCCGTATCTACCGGGATCAGCGCCAAATTGAAGTGGTATTTTTCGATCACTTTCTCCCAGCCGGGCATCCCCCGCATCACCTGCAGAAATTGATCGCCGATTTCGGGGCCGTAAAAGTCACTGCGGCCGTCGACGAACACCTTCTGCTCCGGATGGAGATAGATGAGGTAGTCCGCCCACTGGTCGGTGGTCAGCACGCGCGCCTGCAATATCTCCTGCTCGTGGGCATGGACCATAGCCGTCGGAAATACCACAGAGGGAAAATCCTGGGGCCATGCAATGGCCGAACCGCTCGATGCGAGCAAAGCCACTGCAACCGCCATCCAAATGGTGAACCGTTGAAACCCGGGTACGATATCGCGACCCATTTGGTTCAAAATGCCCAGCGCCGACTTGGCGGACGAGTCGCCTACCCAAGCCTTCCACCAGTCCGTCATTTCGACGGCGATGATGGGGCCGGCCACGGTCACAAAGATCGGAACATGGCGCACGCTTGAAAGCGACATGTAACCCAGGCACAAGATCCACAAGCCATCGATCACTTGCCCGCGGCGGAGGCGGGCGCCAGCGGTGATGAGTCCGATAAACAACAGCGCTTCGAACTGCAACATGTTCTCATCCCGGAAAGTGGGCGACTGGAATTCCTGAACCACCTTCCGTATCCAATCCGACCGCAGGTACTCGATGACGTGCCGGTGCAGTTCCCAACCATAGGGGTTGATAAAGGAAACGGCTCCACCGGCCGCCGCGAGTTTGGCCCAGCGCAGCCCGGGAGCCCAATCCGGACGCCCACCCTGCGGCCTCCGCAGCCAGGCTTCGGCCGTGGCCCCAATCGCCCCCAAACTCAGCAGCCCAATCAACACCAGGAACCCCCCATGCAGATTGGTCCACACCAGAGCAATCGGAACCAGGCACCAGATACGCGCGGGATTCGCGCCTCTGCGGTCGGCTTCGATGATGCCCATTGAGATCGATAGCAGCAGCAGTGTGAATATGTGCGGCCGAGCCAGGAAGTGCATGGAGGCCGAGCCCACCGAGAACAGCGTTACCAAGAGCGCCACAAACAAGTGGGCTCCGGCGTCCACAATCCGGCGCATGAGGGTAGTGGCGAAGAGTGCGATCAGCGCCCCTGCCGCGAGCACAATGCCCTTTAATCCGGCCCAGCGGTAAAGCAGGCCGTCGAAAACATCGGTCAGCCACTCCCATGCGTACCAGGGTGC
This sequence comes from Acidobacteriota bacterium, assembly GCA_039930665.1. Classification (GTDB taxonomy): domain Bacteria; phylum Acidobacteriota; class Terriglobia; order Bryobacterales; family Bryobacteraceae; genus Palsa-187. The sequence goes on along the minus strand of JBDTTL010000259.1, from coordinate 1,636 downwards.
GCCGGGCTTGGAGAACGAATACAGATCGTGATAGGGAACCTGGTGGTGATCGAGAATATACTCGCCGGTGCGAATATGCCAGCCGACATCGGCATCCGCCAGCAGAGATTGCCAGCCGTGTGCGCCACTGCTCATGAACAGCCAGGCGATCAGCGCCATAAACAAGAAGTCCGCGAGAGACGGGACCAGCAGGCGTCCCCAGCGGTGCGCCAGCAGCGCGTCCATGCGTTTGGAGGGGCGCCTGCCTGAGACTTTGCGCGGGGCCTCTTTAGCCGATGCTGGGGGAGGAAGTGTTCCGATCGTGGATTGCGGAGTCATCGGGACAAGTCTGGGCCTGCTTACCTATTCGCCAGTTAGGGCCCCTCACTTTAGCGGCGGATACAATGCGACGAACTCAAGCAAAGGTTTTTTCGACGCGAATATCGTCGGGCGCAGCTTCCTGCGGGCGTTCGGTTCCCAATAAGCGCCGCCCTTGTACCGCGAGTTCAAAGCGGTCCTTGACGCCGGTCTTCTCGAAGATGTGCATCAGATGGACTTTCACAGTGCCGGGAGTGATTGCCAGCGCTTCCGCGATCTCCTTGTTCTTGAGCCCGCCGCAGACGTGCTGCACGATATCTTTTTCGCGCGGCGTCAAGCGTGGCGCCGAGCGCCGGTCGAGAGGGCTCACTGCCCGGTCCGAAAGCGAGTTCTCAATCCATACTTCGCCCTGGCCGACGGCGCGCAGGCAGGTCCTCATCGCCGCGATGGTGGCCGACTTCTTCAGAATGCCTCGCGCACCCAGTTGCAGCGCGCGGAAGCAATCGATTTCAGCCAGATCGTTGATCCACAGGATGGGATAGCAGCGGGGCCTGGTGCTTTTCGCATCGGATACAAATTGAAAGATCTGCTTCAGTCCGGCGCTTTGATCCACCAGCAGAACGTCGGGCTGCCGTTCGCGCACCGCATCCAACGCGTCTGAAAGACTGGCCGTCGCGCCAATGTACTCGAACTCGCCATCCTGATCGAGAACTCTCGCCAAACCTTCGAGAACGATTGGCTGCGCTTCGCAAGCGAATACCCTGACTGGATTCACGTAGTTTCCCTTAGAAGCATAGAATCGACGACGGGAGGGGCCGGGGATAGGTACTAAGTGTCGTTTTATGCCGGAGCGGCCAGTCATGCGACGACATAGGAAGGAATATGCCGCGTCGGCAACGGCGCATTCTAAAACTATTTAGCTCGCATAGCCGAATCGAGACTGCTTCCTGCGCAAAGAAGACCAGGAGCCCGCACTCAAGCAGGAACACCAAACCGCGTTCGAACTCGACTGACGAGCCGGTCGACGGGTAGTCGGATAAATGTGTGTGGCTAATGAGTCCATCTGAGTATGGGCGGTTTTTCCCTTCCGGGTTCACCCAATTCAGCTAGGATTGAACCCAGGAGGTAGTTATGTTGCGGATCATGGCTTTTGTGATTGTGCTTGGAGCGACCCTTCATCTCTTCGCCGCGCGTTGCAGCGCCCAGGACAGAGAGATCATCAAGGATGGTCCACCCGGGTTGATATTGCTCGAATCTGATCTAAACGATACCTATATAGAGGCCGTGACTAACGCTAGGCGCACTCGGACCCCAGAAGAAGTCGAAAACATCAAAGACT
>JBDTTL010000258.1:0-7218 GCA_039930665.1 Acidobacteriota bacterium | reverse complement strand
ACGCGTGCTTTGGGGTTACCTTCGGGAAGAGCCGTATGCGGGAAATCCGCCCGTATGGATCTGTGAGGGCGAAGCTGAATGGCTGAGCTACTCGACCAATCTCTCACTCGATTCTTGCCCCCACCCTTGCGAGAATCTATTACCGCTATCCTGGTAGCAGAGGGTTTCAGTGCAATACTTTGTTCGCACCAGAGATGTACGCAAGGAAAGCCGGCACATCGGCTCGGCACCGCTCGTAAAGCACTTGTATCCCGAGATACCCTGTTCTTCGCTCGGCCAAGCTATTGATCAAGCCAAGCGCAGCGTACTGGAGTCCGACAAAGCCACTATGCTTCAGGCCGATGCCTGTTCTAGAAACAGGAATCAAGTTTCGACCAAGTATCGTTGCTGGATTGACGAGCGCGGCGAGTTTAACGAACTGGCCCTCGCATAAGCTCAGGCGCAGCCATCCACCGGTGTCTCATCCGCTGGCGCAATTTTATCGGGATTTCGACACGAACTTCTGAACGCGTTTGCCCTCGCCCGTTTCAGAGATGTAAATGTTGTTTTTCGAATCGACCACGATGGAATGCGCATTGCGGAACTGTCCAGCTCCCTGCCCTACGCCGCCGAACGATCCCAGCTCTTCGAGTGAATCGGCCTGCAGAATCCGAATTTTTTGATTTCCACCGTCGACCCAATACAGATATTTATGGTCCGGCGAGAATTGGACGTCAAAAGCCGAGCCCGTACCCATCGTTTGCGGTGCGATGACCTTTTCCTTGACGAAAGTCCCATCCTTCTTAAAAATCTGCACGCGATCGCCATTGCGGTCGCAGACAAAGAGAGAGCCGTCCTTGGCTTCCTTCACGCAGTGCACCGCCGAAGAGAATACCTTGGACGGCGGCGCGCTCGGATCGTGTTTGGGTGCGGGAAGGTCGCCAGGTTTTTCGCCGTAAGCGCCCCACATGCGTTTGAATTTTCCGGTTTCGGAATCGAAAACAATCATCCGGCTCGCGCCGCCATCGCCGTCCGCCACGAACAGCTCGTTGGTTTTTGGATCGACAAACATATCGGCGGGCTGCCGGCCCAGAGCGGTCGTACTGTTGTTGTTGAACGCTTGTCCAGCGGGTAGCGTCTCTCCGATTTGCATCAGAAACTTGCCGTCGCTGGTGAACTTTAGAATGCGGCCGAAGTCTTTGCCGGCGACGCCGCTCACCCACACGTTCCCTTTGCCATCTACATAGATACCGTGTTCCGTCTGCGGCCAATCGTAGCCGGCACCGGGACCACCCCAAGCGCGAACCACTTTACCGCTCGGTTCAAACTCAATCACCGGAGGAGCCGGAACGCAGCACTCGGCGCCCGGAGGATTGGCGGCCGCTAGTTTTTGATCGACACCGATGGTTCCAGGGCGATGAATGAGCAGAATGTGGTCTTGTGCTGTAATGGCGAGTCCGCTCACCTGCCCAATCGTCCACTTATTCGGCAATTGGCCAGGCCACGACGCATCTACCTGGAAGTTCGGCGCCGCGCTACTCGCCGCAAACGCGATTTGTCCCACTCCCAGAACCGTACCTAAATAGAGCATGCTCCCGATAAATCTCTTTGTGCGCGTCATGGCGATCCTTTCCGTATTTCCGACTGAGAATTCTCAATCGTAGTCCGGTTGGACGGTCGAGCGCAATCCTGCACGGCAGAGGTACAGGTACGCGCACACACATCGAGCCAAGAAAAAGGACGAACTTCCGTGTTGCCGATCCAAACACCGATCCAAACGACACGAAGTTCGCCGCCCTCTTTTCGGCCAAGTTCAGGCGAGGTCGTAGCGATCAAGGTTCATGACCTTGTTCCACGCAGCCGCGAAGTCCTTCACAAACGCCTCCTTCGAGTCGTCACATCCATAGACTTCCGCGATTGCCCGGAGCTGGGAGTTTGAACCGAAGATAAGGTCGACACGGGTGCCGGTCCATTTGACTTTGTCCGTCGCGCGATCGCGACCCTCAAACACCCCGTCGGTTGAAGAGGCCTGCCACTTGGTTTTCATGTCGAGCAGGTTGACGAAGAAATCGTTCGTCAACGTCTCTGGCTGGTCTGTAAAGACACCGTGTTTGGACTGCCCTGCGTTCGCGTTCAACGCGCGCAGACCGCCGACGAGGACCGTCATCTCAGGGGCCGTCAGCGTCATCAACTGCGCCCGATCCACCAGCAATTCCTCCGCCGGTGTTTGCTCGCCAGTCCGGAGATAATTGCGGAACCCGTCCGCAGCCGGCTCCAGTGGAGCGAAGGAGTGCGCATCGGTCTGCTCCTGCGAAGCATCCGCCCGCCCGGGCGAGAAGGGAATCTTAACCTCCTGCCCGGCCTTCTTCGCAGCCGCCTCGACTGCAGCGTCGCCGCCCATAACGATCAAATCGGCGAGCGAGATCTTCTTACCGCCGGACTGCGAACCGTTGAACTCCTTCTGGATCGCCGTCAGTGTTTCGAGGACCTTCGCCAGTCCAGCAGGCTGGTTCACTTCCCAGTTCTTTTGCGGCTCAAGTCGAATGCGCGCTCCGTTCGCGCCACCACGTTTGTCGGAACCGCGGAACGTCGCCGCCGACGCCCAGGCGGTGTTGACCAGTTGGGAGATCGGCAATCCCGATTTAAGGATCTTGTCTTTCAGAGCGGCAACGTCCTGCTCCCCGATTAATTTGTGATCCGCGGTGGGAATCGGGTCTTGCCACAACAAAGGCTCCTTAGGAACCAGCGGGCCGAGGTAGCGGCAGTGAGGCCCCATGTCGCGGTGCGTCAGTTTAAACCACGCCTTGGAAAACGCGTCTGCGAACTCCTGAGGATTATCGTGGAATCGTTTTGTAATCGGCCCATAGACGGGGTCCACTCTCAAGGAAAGGTCCGTCGTGAGCATGAATGGAGCATGCTTTTTTGACGGATCATGGGCATCCGGAACAGTTCCGGCTCCAGCGCCGTTTTTGGGAGCCCACTGGTGCGCGCCTCCCGGGCCCTTCACCAGTTCCCACTCAAAGGCGAACAGGTTGTCCAGGAAGTTGTTGCTCCACTTGATTGGCGTAGTGGTCCATGCGCCCTCCAATCCACTAGTGATCGCGTGGGCGCCGCTGCCGCTGCCATAGGTGTTTTTCCACCCGAAGCCTTGTTCCTCGATGGCGGCGCCTTCCGGTTCGGGGCCAACATATTTTCCCGCGTCGGCAGCTCCGTGGGTTTTGCCGAACGTATGGCCGCCGGCGATGAGCGCAACCGTCTCCTCGTCATTCATCGCCATGCGCGCGAACGTCTCGCGGATATCGCGTGCCGCGGCGACCGGGTCCGGATTTCCATTAGGCCCTTGCGGATTGACGTAAATCAGGCCCATCTGAACCGCGCCGAGAGGATTCTCGAGCTGACGATCGCCGCTGTAGCGTTCATCGCCCATCCACTTGTTTTCAGGCCCCCAAAAAACGTCCTCTTCGGGCTCCCAGACGTCCTCGCGGCCGCCGCCAAAACCGTAGGTCTTGAACCCCATCGACTCCAATGCGACGTTGCCGGTGAGAACCATGAGGTCGGCCCAGGAAATTTTCCGGCCGTACTTCTGCTTGATTGGCCAGAGCAAGCGGCGCGCCTTATCGAGGCTCGCATTGTCCGGCCAGCTATTGAGGGGCGCAAAACGTTGTGTGCCGGAGCCTGCCCCGCCCCGGCCATCGCCGATGCGGTAGGTTCCCGCGCTGTGCCACGCCATACGAATGAAAAACGGCCCGTAATGGCCATAGTCGGCCGGCCACCACTCCTGCGAATCCGTCATCAGGGCATGCAGGTCCTTGATCACGGCATTCAGGTCTAGAGTCTTGAATTCCTCTGCGTAATTGAACTCTTTGTCCATGGGATTGGACACGGGGGACTGCTGGTGCAGGATCCTTAGGTTCAGCTGATCGGGCCACCAGCCCGCATTCGTCGGGCCCCCAGCGACCGTGTGTCTGCGAGCGCCATTCGCTACCGGACACTTGGCTGGGATTGCCGAGGTTTGCTCTTGATGATTCGTTGGGACCGCCGCCGCTGTCCCTGTGATTTCTTTATCCATCTGTTCCTTCTCCTTCAAATGAGTTAAAAATCTGCATCGAACTATAAACCCATCGCCGCGCGGCATCTGCTCGGCGCGTCCACACGTTCCCGAAAGCTAAGGGCGGGCGTGCCGCGGAGCGCACTTCGCGCAAAGCCCGCGAAAAATGAGTTCGCATTCACGAAGAATCCGTTTACGAAGCGAGCCCGAGGCGGGCCTGGGCACGTCATACCACTCCATGTCTTCAACATTGCCGCAGCGGTCGCAGATGAAGTGGTGATGCCGCATGCCTTTCGCATCGAATCGCGCGGCCCGGCCTTCGACGGCCACTTCACGCACCAAACCCGCCTTCACCAAGTCTCGTAGATTGTTGTAAGTTGTGGCCCTTGAAGAACGCGGATCCAGGCGATTCACAGTGTCGAAGATTTCCGCAGCCGTTGGATGCCCGGTGTGTTTGCTCAAGAAAGCCATCACCGCGTAACGCTGCGGAGTGCACCGCAATCCGCCGCCCTCTAAGGACTGTTTGATCGCCGCGACATCCATGAACTATTTACACTATATCTAATGTGATACTTTGTCAAGACGAATGCTTGGGGTTGCTCCCCTGTGTCTCTCGCAGCAGATCCTCGATATCGCTCATCTTTTCTCCCAGTAGATTCAGCTTGCGCGATAGGCCTTGAATTTCCGACTCGGAGCGCCGGTTGACGTCGAAATCCAGCTCGCCGCGTAAACGGTCCTTGGTGTCCTGGCGGTTTTGGCTCATCATAATCACGGGCGCCTGTACTGACGCCAGCATCGAAAGAAACAGATTGAGCAGGATGAATGGGTATGGGTCCCACGCCCCTTTCCCGAGGCCCACGTTGATGGCGGAATAGGTGACGATCGCGAGACCGAAGGCGATGATGAAGGACCAGGACCCGCCGAAGCGCGCAACAGCGTCGGCCAGGCGCTCACCTAAAGTTGCTTCCTCCTCGATCACTTGGTTGGGATTGCGCATGGAGCGCGTACGCGCCAGTTCCTGGGTGGCATGCATCTGGCGCGCCATCACGGTGAGAATATCCAGCCCGGCGTGCGGTTTCCGCTCCAGCAGCACGGTGATGTCGTGGCGATCCATCTCGATGCAATTCGTCTCGTCGAGCGCGACGGCGTTGGTCTGATGCGGTGTTTCTTCTAACATCGAAGCGAAGCCAAAAAAATCGCCGGGGATCGGCTCGGACACCACCACCTCCTGGTGATCTTCATCGACTGTCGTGACGCTCACGTGTCCCGATAGCAAGACGTAGGCGCGCCCGCCGGGATCGCCCAACTTATAGATGCGTTGTCGCGGCGCAAAGCGCTTTAGGTCAACTTGTCCCGAAAGCACTGACAATTCATCGTCGTCGAGCAAGGCAAAAAGGGGAACGTTTCTTAGGGATTCGGGGTTGCACGCCATCGGTCACCTCTTCCGGGTTTCGAAAATCACTTCCACAATCCTACGATGACGATGCCACGCTGCGGTATATCAAGTTTTAAATCAATTCTGGGGTGACGAGATAGCTTGGATTCAAGATGACACTTCCCTTCCCAGCAACCGCTTCGCGAGATCCGCACCTTGACTAACCCGCATTATATTATGCATACTAAATGCATAGTTGATCTTGACCGGTCCGAGTCATTTCGGTTAACGTGCTTTTTAGTAGCCAAGGACTTGAGATTGAGGTGGAGGACGCTGAGTGAACCGTAAATTTCGACTGCACATGGCAAGCGTCCTTCTAATAGCCATAACGACGGCCGCGCGAGCCGGCAATGAAGAATTCGCCAATTTTCCATGGATCCCTTACGATCACCCCGCCATTCAGTACCTGCAGCAGACTCCCAATGACCCCGTCGGAAGATTACAGAAGGACATAGATTCCGGCAAAACAAAGCTCACCTACGATCCCCAGCGGGGCTATTTGCCTGATCTTCTGAAACGCCTCGATATCAACCGCGATTCGCAGGTGCTCGTTTTCACAAAAACCAGTTTTCAATTCCCCTTGATCTCCCCTGCGAAGCCGCGGGCTCTTTACTTCACGGACGACGTGTATGTCGGTTCGGTTCAAAACGGCGAAGTCCTTGAGTTCCTGTCTTTAGACCCTAAGCAGGGTGCCCAGTTTTATACCTTGGACGTGAGTCAGAGCCAGAGGCCCGCTTTCGTCCGCCCGCAATCCGTCCGTAAGAGCCACCGGCGAGGGCCGGAACGCAAGTAGGGGCACGTCTGGTTGGTTGGGAGCGTTCACCCTATAGGTGGCGGCCGGATACTGTCGTATGGCGGCTCTGTGCCGGTGGTTCTTGTGTCGAACGGAAGCCCTAGTGCCAGCGAGCGGATGCTATCGACGGATTACGGTCCGCCGTGAAATAGCGTGCCTGCAGTGCCACATGAGCCCTGGCGCGTTGAATGTGCCTGGTCTGTTGATCAGTTCGTCTTACCCGGGTGCCGACGGGACACCCGCTTCCCGTGGGGCGCAAGAAATTACCGATCATCGGACGCCCCTGAACGAACGGTGGGGCGGCTGGTACGTAACCGGTACTGCTGGCGAGCTGCAACATCGTGGAAACTCGGTGTCGCACAATCTGCAATTCGATTCGAACAACAGTCAGAATCTCACCAGCTTGCAGGGCAAATTTGATACCGCCCCCCTATCTTGAACCTACCAGCGACATTGTTGCGCTGATGACACTGGAACACCAGACACGGATGACCAACCTGATCACCCGCTTCGGATGGGAAGCCCGCATTGCCCTGTCCGAAGGAAAGTTGGACGCGTTTCAAGAGCGGCTTAACTTTGGCGTAGACCAAATAGTCACCTACATGCTCTTTGCGGAAGAAGCGAAAATCCGGGATCCGATCACTGGCAACTCGACGTTTACCAAGACCTTCCCGCAACGCGGGCCGCGAGACAAAAAGGGCCGCTCGCTTCGTGATTTCGATCTCAAGACGCGCCTGTTCCGGTATCCGCTGAGTTACATGATCTATAGCGAAGCCTTTGACAGCATGCCGGACCTGGTTCGAGAACCGGTGTACCAAAGGCTTTATGACGTTCTTACGGGAAAAGATACCAGCCCAAAATTCGCTCGCCTGTCGCCGGAGGATCGTCGGAACGTGCGTGAAATCCTTCTAGTCTCCCGTCCCAATGGTTCGCACGTTAAGTTCTGAGGGGTGAGCCGAAAGG
>JBDTTL010000257.1:0-7224 GCA_039930665.1 Acidobacteriota bacterium | reverse complement strand
CGAAGCGCGTCGCCGGCTCGGTCGAGCGCGGCAGTTTGACGGCGGCCAATGCACGCGAGGCGTCTTGAATTCGAGTCGGCGCCGGAGCGGCGGGGGCTTGCGCTTGAGCGGTCGCACTGAGCAGCATTGGAGCCGCGAGATAACCGGCGAGTCCACGGCGGGTCAGGCCAACTCTGGCTAAACCAGGAGGTTTCATATCGCCATTATGGCGCTATTTGGTACATCTATATATTTGGCGCACGCTCAGTCACCAAAGCCGGAACCGAGAACGGGTTGGTGTTTGAAGTTTCAGAGAAGGCGGAAGGTAGACATCCGGGCCTTGTGGGTCATAGCATACAAGACCGTTCTTCGCCGCAAGCTCCACAATATATTCAGCAACCTTCGTTGTTTTACCGCCCCAACCCATGCACATCAAAACATGAAGCCCGGACCTATCGTGAGCACACGACCAAGGGCATTCGTCAACCTGATTTTCAGGTAATGTGTCGATTTCAGGATAGGTTCGGCACAACTCTTGATAGAACGATTCGATCAAAGGATTCTCGTCGGTGGGAACCCACTCTTGATTGCAGAGTTTCAAATACAGACCACCAGATTCCTCAACGGTTACCGGCTTGTCGCTGTACCAAACTGCTAGATCGAAACTCATCTGAGTGACGGGTGCAGTGTATGAACGCCTTACTTCGGGGCGCCTGGTGCCATCTCGTTCCTGATCACCTTGCCGCCCTTCATTACGAACTTCACGCGTTGCAGTTCGGTGATGTCGGCGATCGGGTCGCCGGAGACCGCGATCAGGTCGGCGTACTTGCCCTTATCGACCGATCCGATCTGATCCTGCCATCCCAGCGCTTCGGCGTTGATCGTGGTTCCGGCCTGGATGGCGCGCCCCGGCGTCAGGCCCGCGTGTTTCACCAGCCACTCGAATTCAAGCGCCTGCGTGCCATGCGCGAACGTCGAGCCGTCGACTCCGCTGCCCATCATCACCTTGATGCCCTTGGTCGCAGCCGCCATCGTCGCCGCCTTTTCAAAAATCGGAATGATGCGGTACTTGCCGCCGGTGTTCTTGGCATCGTTGTCATCCATATAGGGTTCGGTGTAGCGAATACCGGTGGGGTCATAGTACAGGCCCTTGGCGGCCATCATATTCACTTGCACCTGATCGAGTCCGAAGCCGTGTTCAATGGTGTCGCAGCCCGCGACGATGGCGTTCTTCTGGCCCTCGCCGCCATAGACGTGGCAGCCGACCTTCTTACCCTGGCGATGGGTCTCGTCGACCAGCGCGCGCAAGACTGGGAGCGGATAGGTGACGACGTACACATCCTTGCCTTCGGGCGTGAAGGAGTACGCGCCTGCCGGATAGAGCTTGATCCAATCCGCGCCGTGCGCGATCTGCTCGCGGACCGCGGCGCGGGCGTCTTCGACCGAACGAACCACTGTGCCGGCGAGCGGGTTGTCGGGTTTCGAGGGATCGGCAGGCTTGTCTCCCCAAACAATTCCAAGCGTCGATACCTGATAGCGCGGACCGTCGATCACGCCGCGGTTGATAGCGCCGCGGATGGCGATGTCGCCGTAGCCGTTGCCGTGGGTGCTCATGTCGCGCGCCGCGGTGAAGCCCGCGCACAGGTCGTTTTGAACGTTCTGGACGGCCAGCAGCATGGCGGTTTCCTTCGTCCCATCGGGCTTGCGGGCGTTGAACATGTGCGTGTGCGCGTCGATCAGGCCGGGTAGAACCGTCGCTTGCCGGAGATCGATCACTTCGGCTCCCGCCGGGATTTTCACATGGCCTTCGGCGCCGACTTCGGTGATGCGTTCGCCCGTGAGCAGAACCACCTGACGCGTCCGCATCTGGCCGGTCGTGCTGTCGAATAAACGTCCGGCGCGGACCGCGATCACGCGCGGAGCGGGCGCACACTTGTAAATGCCGCCATCGGAACTGACGCAGGGCGCCGCACCCGCTCCTCTCCACGGCGCAGGTGGAGGCTGCGGCTGGGCCGGGAGCGCAGACGCGCTGAGCACCATCGCCAGCATGGTGACCACAAATCTCGATTGCATGCGTTGAACTCCTTAGCGCACGGTGGCGGAGGTTGCCGTCTTTCCGTTCTGGTGGTCGTGCATTTGAGACAGCGCTTCAAGCGCTGCGCGCTCCATGACGGCCCGCGGCGCGCTGTCATCTGTGAAGATCTCGAACTGGCGCACCGCCTGTTCGATAAACATCTCCAGGCCGCTGATGCATTCCGCGCCCTGGCTCTTAGCCTTGCGCAACAGCAGGGTCTCAAGCGGGTTGTAGACCATGTCGAGAACCAGCTTTGCGGGAATGCGCCCGTTGAAGAAACACTCGCCTGCGCGGGGCGTCATGCCGAGCGGCGTGGCATGGATCAGGACATCGAACATACGTGCATCGGCTTGCTCGCGGGTGAGCAGCTCGGCTCCCACGGAGCGCGCCAGTACCCGCACGCGGTCCAGATTTCGTCCAGTGATCGCAAGCTTCGCGCCGGCCTCCGCCAACGCATAGACTGCACCGCGGGCGGCGCCGCCATTGCCGGCGATCAATGCCGTAGCCTTGCCTAGCCGCAGGCGCTTGGCCAAGGGGCGCGTCACGCCGTCCGCGTCGGTGTTAGTACCGCGCCATTTGCCGGACTTGCGCCACACCGTATTCACCGCGCCGATGCGCCGCGCGAGCGGTTCGACCACGTCCAGATAGCGAATGATTTTCTGCTTGTGCGGAAGGGTGACGCTGAAACCGGACAGCGGCAGTTTGGCCGCCAGGTGGAAGAAATCCTTGAGCTGCACCGGATGCACCAGGAACGGAAGGTACACGGCATCCACGCGCCGCGCCTGAAACGCGCGGTTGTGCACGGCGGGCGAGATCGAGTGGCGCACCGGGTCGGCAATCACGCCATAAATCTTGGCGTTGCGTGAGATCTTCTCCACGCGATAGAGATTGCGCAACTGGCAGGCCGATACCTGTCCGCTTGCCGTTCCACCGGCCGCGTTGGGCGCCGCGTAGGTGTAGATTGCGCCGAACCCGGGCGAGAGGACGCGCGTGGGGAAGCCGGTCTCGCCCATGGCCAGCAGGACGGTATCGACCTTGGGATAGGCCCGCGCCAGTTCCAGCACCTTGTAGTTGTCGGAAGGCTTCTTAGCGGTAGTGACAATCTTATAGCCGTCGGCGGCGACGCGCTGCATGCGGCGCATCACGGCGTCGGTTGGCGGAGTGCCTCCATAATTATGGTAGGAAAGCAACAGGTAGGCTCGCGAGCGCAACCCCTCCAGGCGAGGACGGCAGCCCTCGGCGCTTTCGATTTCGAGGTCGACGGCCTTGGAGCCGGCGGCGATGGCGGCTTCGAGCACCCGCAACTGCTCTTCGATGCTGCCGTTGAAGCGGCCGCTATTCTGGTGGCGGCGGCAGGTTGCCAGAATCACGCAATCGGCATGGCGCGACAGAAATTTGCGGATCGCGGCAACACCTTGCTCGGGCTTCGGGAGATAGTCCAGGCGGAACTCGAAGAAGCGCTCGCCTGCGTCATATTCACTGCGCGCATGCGCCAGTAGCGCCTCAGCATCGGGAAAGCCGAGAGCGATACAGATGCGCGGGAATGCAATTCGCGGCGGCATCGAAGACAGAACAGCATATCATGTCGATGGGGCTACTGAGTGCTCGGGGGTAACTGAGTGCGGGAGGTGTGCGGCCGTAATCCCGCACCCAGCAGCATGGGCTTCACTTGGAACATCCAAGACTCGCGAGGTGTCTAGACCAACGTGCGATTCATTCTCGTGGCAGCATGCCTTCTACTAAGTAGCTGTGGGCCCGGCCTAACCTTCAACTCCTCGGGTGATAAAATGCTGGATCGAGCCGACCTCGTTTTCATCGGGGTTATCGAATCACAGCACTTCGATTTCTGGCCATTTTTTCGCTTGAACCTCGCGGGGGAGAATCCCGCAACTGCCAAGTATTGGAAAGTCCTCCGCCGCAGGGTTCGCGTCGAGATGGTGATTCGGGGAATGGAATCCCGAAAGTTAATCGATGTCTACGAGATCTTCTGGACGGGCGGTACGACAGGAGACTGGAACTCTACACGAGACGGTGAGCGCGATCTATTTCTGGTTCGCGTGGAAAATGGTGTCTACCATGTGGTGCGTGATTGGTCGCGAAGCATTTTTCCGGTATCCAGTGGTCCTCATTCCCGATTGCCACTGGACGAATCGAGACCCCTGTGGGAAAGGATTGCGCTTATGAATCTGTGGATCGAGCGAAGCGACGATACCGCTCGAATCACAAACTTTCGCTATAGCGATCCCGGTCAGACGCTCGGTCTTTGGAGAATGGTCAAGCTAGAACGTGGATTGGTTCGCCACCCTAGCGCAGGGGTACGCGTACCAGCCTGCCGAGAACTTCTTATGCTCGAGACTTGGGACCAGGATGAATGCTGGGAGACGTTGTCGGAGAGCGATAGGTCGCGCCTGCGCGATGGCGGCTATCTCTGTTGCACGGCTGAGAGCGTCGCCGCATCCCGCAGACATGCCGAGGGCTGGAGTGTGGCAAGGTGGTGGGAGACTTTCGCGGACCGAGATAGTAGGCGGCTGCTCACCGCTGGCAACAATCGCAGACTACGAACTGATTTCTGTCTGCTCTATGCAAAAGAATATCCCGGCGATCACGATAACGGATGTCCAGCGGATAAACCACCGCCCGCAACGATCGTCACCGAACAAGGCGATGTGCCACTTTTGGGGAGTTGGCCGCGCTAGCGTGTCATGATGACGACTATGTCTCAGCCAATCCAGAAAATCACCCCATTCCTGTGGTTCGCCGACCAAGCAGAAGAGGCGGCGGAGTTCTACACCTCCATTTTTAAGAACTCAAAGATCGAGACCGTCACTCGCTACGGCGACGCGGGCCCCGGACCAAAAGGCAGCGTGATGACGATCGCATTTGAACTCGACGGGCAAAAGTTCGTGGCGTTGAACGGCGGGCCGGTCTACCAGTTCACTCCGGCAATTTCGTTTGTCGTGAACTGCGAGACGCAGCAGGAAGTGGATCGTTATTGGGAGAAACTTACAGCAGGCGGAAAAGAAATCCAATGCGGCTGGCTGGTAGATAAGTATGGAATGTCCTGGCAAATCGTTCCGCGGGCCTTGGTTGAGCTGTTGCAGGACAAAGACTCGGAACGATCGCAACGAGTGATGAAGGCGATGTTTCAGATGAAGAAAATCGACATCGCCGGGCTGGAGGCAGCCTACCGTCAAAGTTGAGAGCGACAGCGGTTGCGATTGTCGCTGGTTGCGCCCGCTTCCGTCGGGCGCAGGTCCCCACCCGGCCGGATGAAGTGCGTTAGTCTCCATTTCTGAAGTATACTTAACCATGGTTAACATATGGGTTAACGCTGGGATTAATGCGCGTGGCCCGGGCATGCGGTTGCTTCTAGCCCACGCGTGCGTGCTGTTGTCGTCCATCTCCCTCGATCCAGCCGTATCGGCTCAATCTCTAGGCGCCGGCACGCTGAAGGGGATCGTTGACGACGCGAGTGGAGCACCTGTGCCGTCCGCGACGGTCGAAATGTCAAACGCCGTTTCCGGCCTTTCGCTCCGGACGCAGACCGGAACAGACGGCGCTTTCCTGATCAACAACATCGCGCCGAACGGCTATCGGCTGGTGGTGTCGCTCAGCGGTTTCCAGACGCAGACGAGGGACGTCGCGATACGAAGCGCAGTCCCGATGGTTCTGAATATTCAACTGGAAGTTGCGGGACAGCAGGCCAGCGTAACGGTTGAAGCTAGCCGGGAGAACCTCGCCGACAACAAGGTTACGGCCAGCGATACGGTGGATCGCCAATTGCTTGCGGCGCTGCCGGCATCTGCCCCCGATTCCGGATTAAACGATGCAATCGTCTACACCACCCCGGGAGTGGCCGCCGATTCAAACGGTTTTTTTCACCCGCTGGGGGATCACGCTCAAGTGACCTACGTGATCGATGGCCAGACGATTTCCGATCAGCGCAACAAAGTTTTCTCAACTTCCATCCCGGCGAATGCCATTCAGTCCATGGAAGTGATCTCCGGCTCGCCTCCGGCTGAATACGGAGACAAGACCAGCCTGGTAATCAATGCGATCACCCGCTCCGGCCTCGGTCAGAAGCCGTCGGGAAGTTTTCTCGCAAGTTACGGCTCTTTCGGCGCGATCGGCGAGGAAGCAACCCTCGGCTTGGGCGGCCGACGCTGGGGTAATTTTCTAGTGGTGAACTCGGAACGCACCGGCCGCTTTCTCGACACACCGGAGTTTTGGCCCATGCATGATATCGGGAATACCGCGACATCAGCGGATCACATGGACTTTCAACCCAATGGCAAGGACGCCTTACACCTGAACCTCATGGCCGCACGCAACTGGATGCAGGTGCCCAACACTTACGATCAAGGTCCGCAAGACCAGCGACAGAAGGTCGTCTCTTTTAACATTGCGCCTGGATACCAGCGCAGCGTCGATGCCCATACGCTCCTCAGCGTCAACGCGTTCCTTCGCCGCGATCAGGTCGATTACTATCCGAGCCGCGATCCATTGGACGATTCCCCGGCGACTTTGGCGCAGGACCGCTCGCTTACGAATTTCGGTATCCATGCGGATCTGTCAAGCGTCCGGGGACGGCACAACTGGAAGGGCGGATTGCAGGCGACACAAACGCGGCTCGACGAAAACTTCAGCCTGGGAATCACCGATCCCGCGTACAATTCTCCGTGCGCGAACGGCGGGGCGTTGCCAGAGCTAAGCGATCCGGCGCAATGCGGCGCGTTCGGTCTCCGGCCGAATCCCGGTTTCTTGAGCAGCCTACTTGCGTATGACCTCACCCGCGGAGGCGAGCTCTATCAGTTCAGCGGAAACGCGAACATCCATCAAATCGCTTTCTTCGGGCAGGATTCGCTCACGCTGGGCGGTCTGACTTTGAGTTTCGGCATGCGGTTCGACCGCTATGACGGCCTTACGCATGGGAGCGGGATGGAGCCACGCGCCGCATTCTCCTACCTGATCAAACCGATGAACACCGTGATTCGAGGTGGCTACACCCATACCATCGAGACACCCACGAATGAGAATCTGGTGGCGTCGAGCTCCACAGGTTCCGGCGGGCTCGCGAGTAATCTATTTAGGGGAACGGCCGACCAGCAGCCCATCGCCCTCGGCAGCCGCAACCAATACGATGCCGGGATTCAGCAGAGCCTGGGCAAATG
>JBDTTL010000256.1:0-7257 GCA_039930665.1 Acidobacteriota bacterium | reverse complement strand
ACTTGCATAGCCTCGCGGAAGTGATTTTGTACGCCGTGAGGAAGGGAATTATCGCGTGATCTCTAGCGGCCGGCGACAATAGGCGCTTCAGACTCCGGCAGAATCGGTTGGATGGTAATGCCGCCGAAATATGTGCGAAGAAAGATCCGGCGCGAAGGGGACGGATCTACGCGGGAATATCTTTGGCCGATCAGATACCTGACGGCAAAAGTACCCGGTAAATCCGAAGCTACCGTTCCCACATTGCTGCGCGCGTCGATTGCGTAGGAGGCCTTCTCCGAAAGCCAGAGCACCAGGTCGCCGCGGCGGCACGTGGCTTCGATGTTGCCGTTCACGCCGCTCACAGATACGTAGCCGACGCGGTGATGAATCGTCAGACTCGAGTTGCGCGGCACTTGAATTTCGTACTCCATCCCAAGGTCGCTCTTGGTTGTCGAGATGGCCAATTCACTATTGGTGCGGCGCTCCGCAGTCACGCGAATACTTTCCAAATACTGCGCAGCCTTCTCGGGATGCTTCCGTTCATAACCGCGGGGCAGGGACTTGGTCACGGTGATGCCAACCTCGGGCCGGTCCCATCCCTCGACATGTAAGATGCCGTACGACCCGTCAATGTGGATCGTCCTCCCGGGAGCGAAATCAATGTGCTGAGTACTCGTGACCGTATTCTGCACTGAGGAAGATTGAGCGCCCGATTCGTCGAGTGAGTTTGCGCCGGCGACGGGAATTGCTATCGCGATGATTCCTAGCAGGAACTCCGCTCTAAGCTTGCAAGTCATGCGGTGGATCCTCTTAAAAGGCGCCGGGGCGGCGGCGCGGCGTAATCACTGCGAGATCTCCAGCTGTTTCTTTAACCAGCGGGCCACCGGCTTGAAAGTCATAACGCTTCAGCATCCATAGTTCGGGAATGATCTCGCCGATCAGCGCGCCGTGGCAAAAGAGACGGACCACGGCGCTTTCAGAGACAACGATGCCCACCGCGTGGGTGGCCGAGCTGATGTGCGCCGCGGCAATGTGCCGGCTACCCAGGCCGAGCGGAAGATCGATGGCGGCCGCGGCTGCGTCCAGGTAACGGCACGCGGCGATCGCGATGCCCGACGCGCTTATTACAAACGCACCATCGAGCTGCGCCAGTTCCTTGATGGTCCCGCGGAGATTAGGATCCGTAATGTGGCGGGCGCTTTCCGGATGCCCTTCCAGCGGATTAAGAATCAGCGAACGCGATTTTGCTAGAACCGCCTCTTCGTCGCCCAGCGTGAACAAGGTGCCGATGCGTCTTCCCTCACGCCCTTCGCGCGCGATCTCGACCGCCAGACCCATCAGCGACTCGAGGATCTCCGGATCGTATTCCGCCACCTGACAGAGAATGCTTTCAAACATCCGGAGCCGCTCCCTTCCCATCACGCACTATATTTATTCTCGCGTACGGCCCGGAGCGCAACTGCCGGCTTGGGGCAGTTCGCCCGTTCCGATGGTTATTGTTCCAGCACCGCAACCTTGCCCAAGCGACGCAAATGCCGCTCGGCTTGGCTGAATTCGGCTGCCAGAAACGCTTCGATCAGATCCCAGGCGAGCTCCGGTCCGACGGTTCGGCCACCTAAACAAATGATGTTCATGTGATCGTCCTCGACGCCCTGCCGCGCTGAGAAATGATCCCCGATCAGAGCCGCACGAACGCCGCGAATCTTGTTGGCGCAGACTGCGGCGCCCACGCCGCTGCCGCAAACGGCGACCCCGCGCTCCACATCGCGCGCGGCAACTGCCTTGGCGAGGGGAATCACGAAATCCGGGTAGTCATCCTGCATATCGAGTGCGACAGCGCCGAAGTCGGTGACTTGATGTCCTGCGGCGCGAAGCTTCTCCACCAGTTTGTTCTTTAACTCAAATCCGCCGTGATCCGTGCAGATTCCAACATGCATATTCCACCATTTTAGCTCCCACTGTCGGCGCGAATGATCTCCCACGGACCTCGACTATTCCAAGTTACCTGAGTGTTCTCCCCTCGTGCGAGTGCGGCTCGCCACCCCAGGCTCTGAAAGTATCTTTGGCCGGCTGACCAGTTCTAAAATTAATACATCTTGTCCGAAACGGCTGAACAACTCGACGCGATGTTCCCGGCACTGACAGCAGCTCAGATCGGGCGGCTGTCCGCTTTCGGTCAGAGGCGGACCGTCGAGCCGCGTGAAATTGTTTTCGATCTAGGGGATGCCAGTCGCGGTGTCTATGTTGTGCTGGATGGCAGCATAGAGGTCGCCAATGTGTCGAAGGACCACGAGGACGCTCTGCGCGTGCTCCACGCCGGAGAATTCACCGGCGAAGTGAACCAGATCTCGGGCCGGCGCAGTCTGGTTCGCTGCCGCGCGCGCGAAGCCAGCAACCTGCTCGAAATTCCGAGGTCGAATTTGCGGCGCGTGATAGTAGGCGACATCCGGGCCGGAAGCCTGAAACGCGTCGCTGCCGCAGTGGGCGACGGATCGATGGCTGTGCAGTTCGTGCATAAAGTCTTAGCGGGATAATGCACATCATGGCGCGCTACACTAGCGCCCAGGGAGGTGTTTATGGCTACGGTATCGCGGCGCAATGCGCTGGGTGGTTTAGCGGGAATGGCGGCGGCGCTGCAAAGTAAGGGTTTCGCGCAGGCGCCTGCCGACGTCGCTCCCGGCAGCATCACCTACGAAGAAATTCCTTATCCGCATCCGGTCAAGACTTTGCCGTTGACCCTTTACGGGCAAGACGTGCGCATGGCTTACATGGACGTGCCGCCGGCGGGCACGGCGAACGGGCGCGCCGTGGTCCTGCTGCACGGTATGAATTTCGGCGGCTTCTATTTCGGTGGGGTTATCGAGGCGCTGCGTAAAGAAGGGTTTCGCGTCGTGGTCCCGGATCAAATCGGATTCGGGCGGTCGTCGAAGCCAATCATCCCTTATAACTTTCACGACATGGCGGCGAATACGCGGAAGCTGCTCGAATCAGTCGGCATCGCGAAGGCTGCAATTTTTGGCCATTCTATGGGCGGCATGCTGGCA
The DNA here is from genome assembly GCA_039930665.1 of Acidobacteriota bacterium. Lineage (GTDB taxonomy): Bacteria > Acidobacteriota > Terriglobia > Bryobacterales > Bryobacteraceae > Palsa-187. The sequence goes on along the minus strand of JBDTTL010000256.1, from coordinate 4,231 downwards.
GCGCGATTCAGCGCATCCTATCCGGATTCGGTGGAGCGCGCCGTGCTAAACAATCCGATTGGGCTGGTCGACCTGCGCTGGAAAGCGCCTTGGCCGAGCGCGGAAGATGCGTACCAGACCACCATGGCGCAAAGCCGTGATCAATTGTATAAAGGGTTTCAGCAAACTATCGAGCGCTATTTCCTCTCGGCCTGGAAGCCGGAATATGAAAAATTCGTGCGCATCATGTATGCCCCGACCCTGAGCGCGGACTGGCCTCGCCTCGCGATGGTGCGCGCCATTTATCGCCAAATGCCGTATCTGGACCCGGTGGTCTACGACTGGGCGCACATTCAAGCCCGAACACTGGTGATCGGCGGCGATAAAGACGGCGAGAATTTCCCGGCGCTGGCGAAACACGTCGCCGACACCATTCCACATGGCGAACTGGTGCTGATTCCGAACGTGGGGCATGTCCCGCACATCCAGACGCCGGACGTGTTCCAGCGCGAGCTGCTGAAGTTCCTGGCGTAACGCGTGAGATAACGCCCGGGGCGCTACTTCACAGGTTGCAGAGCGCGGCTGGCGATGATGTGATCGATCAGGCCGTACTCCATCGCTTGGTCTGGTTCGAGAATGTAATCGCGGTCGACGTCGCGTGCGATGCGATCCACCGGCTGCCCGGAAGCGTCGGCCAAAATCTGATTCAAGGTTTCGCGCATGCGCAGGATTTCGCGCGCATAGATGTCGATGTCGGTCGCCTGACCGGCCAGTCCGCTCATCGACGGTTGATGAATCAGGATGCGCGAATGCGGCAGGCTGTGGCGCTTGCCTTTAGTCCCGCATGCGAGCAGCACCGCGGCCATGGAAGCCGCCTGACCCACACAATAGGTCACGATGTCGGGCTCGACCAAACGCATGGTGTCGAGAATCGCGAGGCCCGCGGTAATCGAGCCCCCCGGCGAATTGATATACAACGAGATGTCCTTTTCGGGATCCTCAGCCGCCAGGAACAGCATCTGCGCGATGACCAGATTGGCCACGTTGTCGTCGATGGGCGTGCCCAGGAAAATGATATTTTCCTTCAGCAGGCGCGAGTAGATGTCGAAAGCGCGCTCGCCGCGCGAGGTCTGTTCGACCACCATCGGGACCAGGACGGAATTCTGCATAACGTAACTCTCCTTCACTTGCGGCGGGGCCGGGCGAGCAAACGGCGCTTCTCACCCAGGGCTTGCGCCAGATCGGCGATCGAAGTCCCCCCCAAGTACTCTATGATACGCGACCGCAGAGCCTTCCATGAATCGTGCATGCCGCAGGCAGCGCGGTCATTGCACTCGGGGCTGCCTCCGATGCAGCGATCATAGCGTCCGGCGCCGTCGACTGCTTCGACGACGCGCAGCATGGACAGGTCTTCGGCGGGCAGGGCGAGTCGGAATCCGCCGCGCGGGCCTTTGTTGGATTTGAGGAAGCCATCGCGAGCCAGGTCCTGCAAAATCTTGGCGAGAAAATGCGCGGGGATGTTGCCCTTGGCTGCAATATTCTTCGCCATCGCGTATTCGTCGGGCGGGAGCGCAGCCAGTTGAATCAGGGCGCGGAGGGCGTACTCGGCGGAACGCGAGTAGATCATATAAAAATATCAGTTTATCTGAAACGCGAAGCTGCGCGGCGACGAAGTACGCTTAAATGAACTATGCGGCAACGCATCGCGCTGCTGGGCGATCTTCACGCCAACGTTTGGGCGCTCGAAGCCGTGCTCGCCGACGTGCGTAAACAGGGCGTGGACTTATTGTTGAATCTGGGCGATATTCTGCACGGTCCGCTCATGCCCCGTGCGACTTACGACCTGTTACGCAGCACCGATATAGCGCTAACCATTCGCGGCAATCAGGACCGCGACCTGATCGAGGCGGCCGGGCAGGAACGAACCGCCCGTCGCCAGGAAGCCTGGATGCTGGGCGACTTGGGTCCGGAGGCGATCGAATGGCTGCGCAGTTTGCCGGAGACTGCGGAATTCGACGGTGAAGTGTTGCTGTGCCACGGGTCACCTGGGGACGACCTGTGTTATCTGCTAGAGGACGTCACGAATGGCCACCCCGTGGTGCGCGCGGAATCGGAGATCGTCAGGCTGTTGAAGGATGCGGCGCAGCCGATGATCGTCTGCGGGCATACTCATATTCCGAGGCTCGTCCGCCTGACGAACGGACAGACGATTGTGAATCCGGGAAGCGTCGGCCTTCCAGCTTACAGTGACGCTCAGCCCGTGCCGTATGCGATGGAGGCCTATTCGCCGTATGCTTCGTACGCAATTCTCGAAAAGAAGGCGGCGGGTTGGGACGCGACGTTCCGAAAAGTCCCATATGACACGCGCGAGGCTTCGCGGACGGCGGCGGAACTGGGCCGCGCCGACTGGGCGCATCAGATTGCAACCGGGCGGGTGGCGACAAGCTAACCGGTAACTCTACCGGCTGTCGTTACCGACTATCGTTAACCAGCTCCCAAATTCGCGCCAGATGATGATCGTCATGCTCGGCCACAAAAAACAAGTGATCCACCAACCGCATCGGCGTCTTCAAACGCGGGTGGGGAATGGACCGCGCAAAAGGTGACGCATCCAATTCGTCCACACGCGTCAGCAGTGTGTCTCTCGCTGCACGAAACCCCGTCAAAATCTGTTCGAGTGGGCAGGCATTGTGATTGGCTTCGTCGGTTTTTCGATTAGTCAGGTCGGCGGGGGTAAGTCGATCGCCGGCTGCCACGTAATCGCCTACGCGCGCCAGCCACAGCGGTTCGAGATCAAGCAGGTGACCGGCGTGTTCCTGAGCCGACCACTTTTCGCCGGCTTTAGCGATCAGGATTTCGTTCGGATGGCCGCGCAACACCTCTTCCAGTCTGGCCGGCGTGCCGCGCAGACGCGCGCGCAAATTTGGCAGCAGCGCGACCGGAAACGAAAACTCAAACTTGCGTTCGAACCAGACGGGTACCCGACCCATATTGCCGATGATGACCCATCGCCGAAGCTACTATCAAGCGGCCGGCGGCAGCTTGATGCCGAGAACGTCGCGCAGATAGTTGATGTTGTGTGCGATGTAGTCGTCGACGGCCACGTCCAGATTCCCGCCGATGGAATCGAAGCCGTCGTCGCCCTTGCGCGGGCCGTCCACGTCGAAAATCGCCCAGCCTTTATAGTGCCGGTCGCGCAGTACCTTGAAGACTGCCGGGAAATCGACGCCGCCGCCGCCCAGATTGTGATAGACGCTCGCCACTTTGTGCTCTTCCTGCGTTGGTGTAGAGGTGTTGCCGCGGAATCTGGCGTAGGTGTCTTTGAGATGCACTTCGGCGATGCGCGGGAAATAATCGCTGATAATTTTCACCGGGTCTCCACCGCCCAGGACCAGATGTCCGGTGTCGGCCGTCATCCAGACATATTTCGGATCGGTGAGTTCCATAGTCCGGCGCATGTCTTTCTCGCGCTCCATTGGTCCCCAGATATGGGGATGCGGTGCGATTTTGACTCCCATGGCAATGGTCTGTCTGCCGATCTCGTTGAGGGTGTCGGCGAGCCGCTTGAGCTGTTCATCGCTGGGGCCGCCCGGCGGACGCTGCCCCATATTGACCTTATAGTGGCCGCAGCCGCAGGGCTGCAGAAAATCGCGCACGAAGGCGACATGGTCGGCGATGGTTTTGGGGATCGCTTCCTTGTCGATGAAATTTGTCGACTGGCCTTTGGCGCCATTGGACACGTCAATGAGGGTGACGCCCTCTTCGTCGAAAATTTTCTTGAGCTCCAGCGGATTCTTGCGATATTGCTCGATGTTATTGGCGTACGGCTCAATGCCCTGGAGGCCCAAAGCGGCGATTCTTTTTACCGCCCACACGACATCGTGCTGCGCGCCCCAAATGGAACTGGTAGTCCCGAAGAGGATGTCGGGATTGATGGGGTCGAGCGGCTGACGGGATACCTTGCCCCACAGTTGGGATGGCCCCACGAGACCCGCAGCCGCCGTCACGCCGGATAATGTCAGTGCGGAAGACATAAAGTCGCGTCTCCTGATCCCGCTCTCAGTGTTTCTTGCAGACATGCGTTTCCTCCTGAAACTTTTATGGCTCAGTAAATATTTTGAGCACATCCCGCACTGGAATGGAAGCCCCTGGCGTCGCGCGCCCGGGTGACGTGTCGCGTCTGATCCGCGTCCGGCTTTACGCCAGATGAATTTTCACGTGCGCGCGGGCGATCGACTTGATGGTGGGCGTT
>JBDTTL010000255.1:0-7272 GCA_039930665.1 Acidobacteriota bacterium | reverse complement strand
GCCTTCCCGCAGTGCGACAACATTTCGATCGACTACGCGGTAATGGAGCGTGCTCCCAACGTTACCGGTATCCCAGCGGGCGATATCGGCTGGAACGATGTGGGCAGTTGGAACGCCGTCTACGAACTGCAAAAGCGCGACGCCCAAGGCAACGCGCTGCTTACGGATTCGATTGTCGAGGCGAGCAGCGGCAATTACGTCGACGCCCATGGCAAACTAGTTGCACTGCTGGGCGTGAAGGATCTGATCGTCGTCGATACCCCCGACGCCCTGCTGATCGCCGACCGCAACCGGGCGCAGGAAGTCGGGAAACTGGTCCGGCGTCTGGAAAAAGCCGGTCGCGACGACCTCCTGTAGTTTACGCCGGCGGCTTCGCGTTCTTGAACACGCGCTTCAGCACTGTAATCGCGCGGTCCACTTCCTGCTCCGTGATGATGTACGGCGGCAGCATACGCAGCGTATAGTCGTGCGTGCAATTCAGCAGAACGCCCTCCTCGATGCAATCCAGCACGATTTGTTTGCATGGGAACTCGATCTCGACGCCGATCATCAAGCCTACACCGCGCACTTCTTTAATGAACGAATAGCGGCGGGAAAGTTCCGTGAGCCGCATCCGGAAATAGCTTCCGACCTCCGAAATGTGTGGAAGCAACCCGTCCAGAATATCGAAAAACTCCAGGCCCACGCGGCAGACCAGCGGACCTCCGCCGAAGGTGGTCCCATGCTTACCCTTGCCGAGTCCCACGGCAGCGAGCTCATTTGCAGCCACCACGCCCAGCGCCAGTCCGCAGGCCACCGGCTTCGCCGCCGTCATCACGTCGGGCATCACGGGCGGATCCATCAACTGGTAGGCGAAGTAGGTTCCGGGGCGCCCTACGCCGCATTGGATCTCGTCGAAAATCAGGATCGCGTTGTAGCGGTCCGCCAGCTCACGCGCCTTGCGGATGTACGCTTCCGTCAAGGGATAAATCCCGCCTTCGCCCTGCACCAGTTCCAGAATAATTCCGGCCGTACGGTCGCAAACCATTTGTTCCAGCGCCGTGATGTCGTTGCGCGGGACAAAACGCACTCCCGGCATCAGCGGTTCAAAATCGCGGCGGTAGCTTTCCTGTCCCGTTACAGACAGCGCACCTATCGTGCGCCCATGGAAAGAATTATCCAGCGACACGATCTCGAATTTTTCCGGGGAGACGGCATGGCCGTGGGCCTTCGCCATCTTCAGAGCAGTTTCGTTGGCCTCCGCGCCGGAGTTGCAATAGAAAATACGTGCCAAACCGCTAGCGCGGGACAGACGTTCGGCGAGCGGCCCGGCATACTCGTGGTAGTAGTAATTGGAAGTGTGAATCAGGCGGCCTACTTGCTCGCGAATCACTTTGGTCAAGCGCGGATGCGCGTATCCGAGTGCATTTACGCCAATGCCCGCCAGCAAATCGAGATAGCGCTTGCCCGAAGTATCGTAAACGTAGCAGCCTTTGCCGCGCTGCAACACGACAGGGTAACGGCCGTAATTCTGCAGCAGGTACTGCGTTTCTAGATCGACAACCGTGGGCGATATAGTGGCTTCCATCCACTTAGTATAGCGAAAGTAGCCGAAAAACCCCTATGCTACGATCAGTTCTGTGCCGGAATTCGATTTGTCTGCCGCTGCAGTTGCAGCCATGATCGACCACACTTTATTAAAGCCGGAGGCCACCGCTGCCGACATCCGTAAAGTGTGCGCGGAGGCGCGCCACTACGGTTTTGCCAGCGTCTGTGTGAATCCTTACTGGGTTCGTTTGGTTGTTGGCGAACTGGCGGGTTCGCCGGTGAAGGTGTGCTCCGTAGTCGGTTTCCCGCTAGGGGCGAGCGCGACCGAGATTAAGGTCGAGGAAACCGACGCGGCCATCCGGGACGGAGCGCAAGAGATAGACATGGTATTAAATATTGGAGAATTGCGCGGCGGCAATCAGGACGTGGTCCGCAGCGACATCCGGGCCGTCGTCGACCTGGCGCACGCCGGCGGCGCCATCGTCAAAGTGATTCTGGAAACCGCGCTGCTCAATGACGAAGAGAAAATAGCCGCGTCTCTGCTCGCTAAGGAAGTCGGCGCAGACTTCGTCAAAACCTCCACCGGGTTTGGTCCCGGCGGCGCCACTGTCGCGGACGTCGCGCTGATGCGTCGTACCGTCGGTCCGGCGATGGGCGTCAAAGCGTCCGGTGGCGTGCGCACGCTCCAAGACTTGAAGGCCATGGTGGCGGCGGGCGCCAACCGCGTGGGCGCAAGCGCCAGCGTCAAGATTGTCGAGGCCACGGCGGCCTAGCCCCTACGCATGGCAACTCCACGTAAGACCGGCGAAGCGTTCCGCGAACGCGCCGAGATGCTCGACTTCCTGCTGGAAGTTTCCCGCATCACAGCCGAGACGTTGGACCTCGACCAGTTGCTTGCGAATGTGGCGAGCATCATCAAGGAAGTAGTTCCCTACGATTTGTTCGCCATTCTGCTCTACAGCGAACGGACCCAGGGCTTGCGCATCCGCTACGCCATCGGCCATCGCGAAGAAGTCGTGCGCAACATGGTAATCCCGCTCGGCGAAGGCGTAGTGGGATCCGCGGCGCTCAGCCGGCAACCGGTGCTGGTGGAAGACGTGCGCGAAGAACCGCGTTACCTGGTGGCGCTGGATGCGGTGCAGAGCGAACTAGCTGTCCCAATGTTGGTGCGGGGCAAGTTGGTGGGCGTGATCGACGTGCAGTCCACCCGTTTGCGGGCGTTCAGCGACCAGGACCGCCGGCTCATGCGCCTGATTGCCTCGCGCGTCGCGGGTTCAATCGAAAACGCCAACCTGTACCGGCGCGTGCATCAACAGAACCGCACTTTCCGCGGACTGGTGCAGCTCTCACAGGAGTTCAGCTCGATTCTGGATCTGGACGAACTGCTGGGCAAGATCGCCGCCTCGGTGCGGGCGCTGATCAACTACGATGCCTTCAGCATCCTGCTGGTAGATGCCGAGAAGAAACTGCTCCGCCACCGCTTCAGCGTTAGATACGACCAGCGCGTCGATCTCGACAACATTGCGCTGGGCAAGGGGATCACGGGTGCGGCGGCCGAATCGCGCCAAACCGTGCGTGTAGTGAATACCACGCAAGATCCGCGCTATATCGCTTCGCAACCCGACATCTATTCCGAAATGGCGGTGCCGCTGATGGTGCAGGATCGCGTGGTCGGCGTCCTGAACATGGAGAGCGAGCGCATCGGAAACTTCACCGAAGAGCATCAGCGGACGCTGGCGCTGCTGGCTCCGCAGATTGCGAGCTCGGTCGAAAACGCGCGGCTCTACGAAGAGCTTGCGGGCCGCGAGCAGCGCATGGATCAGGACTTGAAGGCCGCGCGCAAGCTTCAAAAAATATTGCTCCCGCGCGAAGCGGACATCCGCGGCCTGGAGATCGCCATCCGTTCGCGTGCCGCCCGTGAGATTTCTGGAGACGTTTACGAATTCTTTGAACAGAGCGACGAGTATGCCGTGATTGCTTTCGGCGACGTAAGCGGCAAGGGCGCCGCGGCCGCGCTCTATGGTGCGCTGATCAGCGGGCTGCTGCGGATTCTCACGCCGCGCCGGCGCAGCCCCGCCATGCTGATGCAGTCGCTCAACGAAGCGCTGCTGGAACGTAAAGTGGATGCGGTCTACGCCACGCTTATGGTTCTATTGTGGGAGCCGCGTACCCACCGCATGACAATTTCGAATGCCGGCGCCGAGCCCCTGCTGATCTCCCGCGGCGGAGAGATCATTGCCGCCAAGGCCGAGGGCGTGCCGATCGGATTGCTGGAACATCAGAGCTACGAAGAAGTGGTGTATCAGGCGGAATCCGGCGATACGTTGCTGCTGTTCTCCGATGGCGTCGAAGACCAGTTGAATGCCGCCGAAGAGCACTTTGGGCGGCCGCAGGTCCAGCGCTTGTTGACCAAGCACGACAAAAAAGCCCCGCGCGCGATCGTCGATCAGATCTTCACTGAGTTGGATCAATTCCGCGACGGCGTGGCGCTGACCGACGACCAGACCGCGGTTGCGATGAAGGTGATCGGGTAAAGATGAATCAGTTCAAGTATGGCGAGCATGCGCTCTATTGCGAGGGAGTCGCGCTGGCGGAAATTGCCGCGCGCGCCGGGACGCCCTGTTACGTATATTCGGCCGCCACCATCCTTGCGAACTTCCAGGCCTACGACCGGACCTTCGGCGACATGCCGCACACCATCTGCTATGCGGTGAAGGCGAATGGAAACCTGGCCGTTCTGCGGTTGCTGGCTGAGGCCGGGGCCGGGTTCGATATCGTTTCCGGCGGCGAACTGTTTCGCGTTTTGAAGGCCGGCGGCGATCCGGCGCGAGTGGTGTTTTCCGGCGTAGGAAAGACCGCGGCTGAGATTGACGAGGCGCTGGTGGCGGGTATTTTCAATTTCAATGCCGAGTCGGAGCCGGAACTGACGCTGATCGACGCTCTCGCCCACCGCCGCGGCGTGAAGGCCCGCGTGGCTTTGCGCGTCAATCCGGACGTCGAGACCGACACGCACGCCTATATTTCTACCGGCAAGCTGGCGCACAAATTCGGCGTCGATATCGCGGAAGCCGAAGGAATCTACGAGCGCGCGCGGCAGTACGAGAACCTGTTGCTCGAAGGCGTGAGCTGTCACATCGGGTCGTTGCTGCTGGACTCAGAGCCGCTGATGGAAGCGGTAGATCGCGTACTGGCTCTGATCGAACGGTTGCGGGCCAAAGGCTTCGACATCCGTCACGCGGATTTGGGAGGCGGTCTGGGCGTCGCCTACAAAGCGGATGAGGTTACACCCTCCATCGAGGCTTTCGTCGCCGCCTTAAAGCAGCGGCTCGAAGGCCGTCAACTGCACGCGGTGCTGGAGCCGGGGCGATCGATCGTGGCGGCCGCCGGCGTTCTGCTGACCAAGACGTTGTACCGCAAGACGACCGGCGAAAAAGAATTTGTCATCGTAGACGCGGCGATGAACGATTTGATTCGCCCTGCGCTCTACGGCGCCTATCACGATATCCTGCCGGTGCGCCAGAACCACCGTCGAATCCGTGCCGATCTGGTTGGGCCGGTGTGCGAGTCCGGCGACTTCCTGGCGCGCGACCGAGATATGCCCGATGCGATGCCTGGCGACGTGCTGGCGATTTCGACCGCTGGCGCCTACGGGTTTACGCAGGCCTCCACTTACAACGCCCGCCGCCGCCCGGCTGAAGTGATGGTACAAGGCGATCAGTGGCGTATTGTTCGCGAGCGGGAATCCTACGAAGACCTGATCCGTGGAGAGTAGGCTTGCGAGATGCCTCAGCGAGCGACGGCCATCAATTCGATGGCAGCCGTGGCGTCGCTAGAAGGCAATCCCTCTATTTGCAGCGTTGTGCTCGCGGGCGCATGTGCGCGATCCAGAAACTCCCACTGGAGATTTTCCATCTTGGCCGCATCGGGTAACGTGAGCGCGTAGCTTCCAGTCCAAAAGACATCCTTGAAGGTAGCTCCCAGCGGCGCCATAGTCTTGGCCAAGCGCTGGTAGGCCAGGCGAAAATCGGAATCCTGATCTCGGAACGCAAGCTGCGTGGCCGTCAGCACAATCTTCGGCGAGTTAACCAGCGCGACGCCGCTTACCACCGCCAGCGGCGACGCCGGAGCAGAGGTCAGCCGCGCCGCTCCTTCACACAGCACCTGTTGCTGCAGGCCCAGCCGTTGCATCTGCACGAAATTCGCCACGGCCGAAGGGAATGCGCTGGCGACAGCCGAGCGCGCCGCATCCACCCCCGCAAGCGAACTCATAAAACAGGTGATGCGGAGGACATCGGCCGCCTTCACGCCCGCGCCGCTCATCGCACCATCCATCCGCGCCACGGCAGCGGCGGCGGTGGCACTCTGGGCGGCGGCAACAAAAGCCACGCCTCCGGAATTCACCACTTTCTTCTCGGATGATGTGGCCTCGATCACCACCTGGGCGCCGGCCAGCGGCAGGGCGCCGACCTGGATGGTACTGACGGCGGGGAGATCCTTTTTCTTGTCGCTGAAATCTTCGGCGACGATGTCTCTGACGCGGCGCAGATCGCCAGAACCCGCCACGAACGCGCGCACCTTTAAGATGGGCGCGCCGTGGTTCAGACGAAACAGGGCCTTCAGCGCATCGTGTACCTGCTGCGACAGCAAGCCCTTATCGGAGAGCGGCGAAACCTGAAACGAAAGACGCCCGGGCTCGGCAATCACCGCTTCGGGAGGATCCGGAATCACCTCCAGCGCTTGCGGGCGCGGCTCTACATCCGGTTTCTTCTTCTTGTTCTTCTGCGCGAGCAGGCTGGCGGAGAGCGCCAAACAGAGCAGAGGAATCAGGATTGGACGCATAGCCGATGGCAACCAGTCAGATTTTAACACCGCAGCGGGCATGTGAAAGCTCGGAGCTTTCGGCCGACCTGGGAACTTCATCCGCTGCGGCGCGAGCCGGGTTGGGAGGCGGCAGGCCTCCGGGGCGGCGCGAACACGATGCCCGTGGGCCGGCCTTCTGCGTCGCCGGTCACGACCGGGGCCAGCACGTCCCGCCGCTTATTCGTCCGGAGATAATCGGAAATCGCGTGCGCGTAGAAGCGCAGAGCTTTTTGCGTGCGCGGCAGTTCGCGAGTGAACAGCGGATCTACCGATTCCAGATATTGCCACACTGGTTCGGGGTCTACGCCGGGGATCTCAATCGACGCCGGGTATAGAGGAGTTTCGTCGATAACATCCAGTTCGAGAGCCACCTGATGCGGATCTTCAAGCGATTCGTAGACGTAGTTTACGCTGCGGATCAACCCGGATTCGAGCATGCGCTCGATGGCTTTGCGGACTGCAGCTTCGTCGATCTGATCCCCTTCACGCAGGCCCGTCAGAATCTGGATGGAGCGCGCCGGGAAGCGCGTCCCTTTGACCTTCAGATTCTCAATGGTTACCACCCGTTGGGAAGGTGGCCCGGATTGCCCAAAAGAGACGGATCCTAGTATCGTGACTGCGAGAAGGGCGATGGGCAGTAGGCGCATGGCGCGGGTCACGGCTGCAACGCGTAAATCCTGGAGCGGGAGACGAGAATCGAACTCGCAACCAACAGCTTGGAAGGCTGTGACTCTACCATTGAGTTACTCCCGCGCCCTGTTTTCTATTCTACACGGCGAGGGCTGATATCCACACCATCCCGCTGCGCGCCAGCAGCCCCCCTGTCGTTACCGTGATCCGTCGTTAAGGGTCGAGAGTTTGGGGAGAAGAGCTTGAGGAGGAGTG
>JBDTTL010000254.1:0-7272 GCA_039930665.1 Acidobacteriota bacterium | reverse complement strand
CGGTACCGCGGTCGACTGCAAACTTCCGATTCGCAATGTGGATCGCACCGTGGGTGCGATGCTCTCGGGCGAGATCGCACGCAGGTTCGGCCAGCCAGGCCTGCCCGCCGAGACCATTCATTTTACGTTCAGCGGGTCGGCTGGACAGAGCTTCGGCGCCTTCCTGGTGCCCGGCGTCACACTGGAATTGGAGGGCGACACCAACGATTACACGGGCAAGGGCCTCTCGGGCGGCAAGTTGATCGTCTATCCGCCGCGCAATTCTACGTTCCCGCCCGAGAAGAACATCCTGATTGGAAATACCGTGCTCTACGGCGCGACTTCTGGCGAAGCGTTCTTCAACGGCGTGGCCGGCGAGCGCTATGCTGTTCGCAATTCCGGTGCGACTTCCGTGGTCGAGGGCGTGGGCGACCACGGCTGCGAATACATGACCAAGGGCCTGGTCATGGTGCTGGGCGAGACCGGCAAAAACTTCGCAGCCGGTATGACGGGCGGGATCGCGTTCGTGCTGGATGAATCCGGCGACTTCCGCAAGACCCGCTGCAATCCTGCAAGCGTGGATCTGGAGCCTGTAGAAGACGCCAAGGATGTCGACGAATTGCGCTACTGGATCGCGCGTCACGCCGAAGAAACCGGCAGCCCGCGCGCCAACTGGATTCTGGAAAATTGGGAGGCCCTGCTGCCGCAGTTCGTCAAAGTTTTTCCGCACGAATTCAAGCGAGTTCTGGGCGTGCCGCGCAAGGCGGTAGCGGCGCATGGGTAAGGTGACCGGCTTCATGGAATACGCGCGGGAGCTGCCTACCAGGCGGCCCGTAGCGGAACGCGTCAACGACTGGTTTGAAATCTACCAGGACTTCCCGGTCCAGAAGATCCAGGAGCAGGGCGCCCGCTGCATGGATTGCGGGATTCCGTTCTGCCACACCGGCTGTCCGCTCACCAACATCATTCCCGATTGGAACGATCTGGTGTACAAAGGCCGCTGGCAGGATGCCGTCCGGGTATTGCATTCCACCAATAATTTCCCTGAGTTCACCGGACGCATTTGCCCGGCTCCGTGCGAGGCGGCCTGCGTGCTGGGGATCAACGAGCCTGCGGTGGCCATTAAGGTAATCGAGCGCTCCATCATCGACTACGCTTACGATCACGGCTGGATCATGCCTGAAATTGCGGAGGTGCGCAGCGGCAAAAAAGTCGCGGTCATCGGCAGCGGTCCCGCCGGGTTGGCCGCGGCTCAGCAGTTGGCGCGCGCGGGCCACGCTGTGACGGTTTTCGAAAAAGCCGACCGCATCGGCGGATTACTGCGCTACGGCATCCCAGACTTCAAGATGGAGAAGCAGTGGATCGACAGGCGTCTGGAGCAAATGTCGGCGGAAGGCGTTGAGTTCGTCACCAATGCCCACATCGGTGTGACCCTGCCGCTCGAAACACTGCGTAAGGATTTCGACGCCATGGTGCTGGCGATGGGCGCCGAGCACCCTCGCGATTTGAAGGTGCCGGGCCGCGAGTTGAAGGGCATCCATTTCGCCATGGACTTCCTGCCGCAGCAGAACAAGCGCGGCTACGGCGATGAGGTCCCGGATCAGATTCTCGCCACCGGCAAGCACGTCATCGTCATTGGCGGCGGCGACACGGGTGCCGACTGCCTGGGCACTTCGCATCGTCAAAAGGCTGCGTCGGTGCATCAGTTCGAGATCATGCCGATGCCGCCCGCCGAGCGCTCACCCTTGACGCCCTGGCCGATGTGGCCGTTGCAATTGCGCATGGAGAGTTCGCATGAAGAAGGCGGCCAGCGCGAGTGGGCCGTTGCCACTACGCATTTCTCGGGGGACGAAGCAGGCAATGTGAAGCAGCTTCACGGCGTGCGCGTGACTAATTTTGAGCCCATTCCCGGAACTGAATTTACTCTCGACGTGGATCTGGTGCTGCTGGCCATGGGCTTCACCGGCCCCGAGAAAGCGGGTCTGGTGCAACAGCTCGGCGTCGACCTGGACGCGCGCGGAAACGTCGCTGCCAACGAACAGGACTACCAGACGTCCCTTCCCGGTGTATTCGCGGCCGGCGATGTGCGGCGCGGGCAGTCGCTGGTGGTATGGGCTATCGCTGAAGGACGCAAAGCCGCCGCGGCAGCGGATCAATACCTGCGTAACGTAATGTCTCGCGCGTAACGTAAGGTCCCGGCGACACGTCTGCTAGACTGAAGTCATGAACGCGCTGAAGCGCTGTATTCTGTGGGAATATCCGCGGGCGAGCTGGCAATACGACGTGATCGTCGGCGCCATTGTACTCTTCATATTCGTCACCCCGCAATTCCTTTCCTTCGGCGATCGTCCCAAGCCCGCCAGCATCGCCATCGTGCGCGATGGCTATTGGATTGAGCCCCAGCAGCTTGCCGGAGTGCCTGAAGCCATGCTGCCGGCGCGTGCGGCGGCGGTGATCAACGCTAAATTCAAAGCCCACACCACCATCGCGATCGTCGAGCCGATTTACGATGACACCGAGCAGGAGCTGAAGGGCTACCTGGCATTTCCTGGGAAATAGGAGAGGCGCGATCTTGAAGACCGCACTCACCATTTTAGTATTGAGCGCTACGCTGGCCGGGGCCGAGCCTCTCCCCGAGGTGCTGGCTCACATGGACCGCGCGGCGGCGGACTTTCGTTCCCTCTCCGCCCACATGAAGCGGGTTCAGTTTACCGCGGTCCTCAGCGAATCCTCTGAAATGGAAGGCGAGCTCCGTCTAAGGCGCACCAAAGCCGGCACTCAGGGGATCGTCGAATTTCAACAACCGGAGCAGCGAACGGTTTTCATCAATGGCAAGCAGGTACAGATTTACTATCCGAAAGCGAATTCAGTCGAGATCTACGATGCCAGCAAGTATTCGTCGAACATGGACCAGATCCTGCTGCTGGGCTTTGGGACGTCGGCGGCGGAGTTGAAGAAGTCGTACGACATCAAGGATGGCGGCGCGCAGAAGATCGCGGGCGTAGATGCCACACGCATCGAATTGACTCCCCGCGCGGAGGAGATGAAAAAGCTGATTACCAAAATCGAATTGTGGATTCCTGACGGCCAGAGTAACCCGATTCGCGCAAAATTCAGCGAGCCATCGAAAAATTACGAGCTGGTGGATTATTCCGACATCAAAGTGAATCCGCCGCTTCCCGACTCGGCGTTCGCCTGGAAGCTCCCGGGAAACGTGAAAAAGATTTATCCGCAGAAATAGCAGCGAGGCCGCCACAGTTCACCGGACCTCAAACCCTGAGCCGCCCGTGACGGAAGCCTCCGTTGCGGTCACCGTTCGCACCTCGGCCCAGTGCGGTCCTTGCCGCAGACGCGCTTCCAAGTCATCCAACTGGCTGGGAGTGCCATTAGCGTGCACTTCGACGTCACCATTCGCCAGATTCCTGGCCCATCCAGTGGCTCCGAGGGCGCGCGCCGCGTGTTGGGCGAAAGAGCGATATCCCACGCCCTGTACTCTGCCTGAGATCACAAAATACCGCGCAGTGCGGTGTTCCATTGACGCCGATTCTAGCAGCATCTCTTACCAAACATCTTTAGGCGATAATGATTCGGCTCATGCTATGATTCGGCCAGAGTGACAGGAGCCGATTCCCTCGACGCGCAACCGCCGGCAAATGATCGCGAGAAGCTTCATCCGGCGCCGGGCCTGGGCCTGATTTTCGATCTCGACGGAGTCATTGTCGATTCGATGCCGGTTCATCAGCGGGCATGGCGGCGCTATCTCGAGATGTCTGGCATCGATCCAGGCGACACTCTGGATTTTATGCACGGCCAGCGGAATGAAGAGATCGTCCGCGGTTTGCTGGGCCCCGAAGCGGATCTGGAGACAATAGTTGCGCATGGGGCAGCCAAGGAGCGGCTGTATCGCGAAATGCTTCGCGAACAGCTCCAGGAACATCTGGTCGGCGGGATCGCGGAATGGCTGGAGCGCGTCTCGGATGTCCCGATCGCGCTCGCGACCAACGCCGAACCCGCCAACGTCGACTTCGTTTTAGATGGCGGTGGTTTGCGGCGTCACTTCACTGCCATCGTAGATGGCTCCCAAGTGGATCGCCCTAAACCGGCGCCCGACGTCTATCTCCGCGCTGCCGAGCTGATCGAGATTCCGCCGCCCAATTGCATCGTCTTTGAGGATTCGCCCATCGGTGTGGCAGCCGCCGTGGCCGCGGGAATGCGCGTGGTGGGAGTGCTCACCCATGCGAGCATACTGCACGACATCCAGTTTTCTATACGGGATTTCCTCGACCCGCAGTTGGACTCCTGGTTATCCGCGCAGAGGCCCGAATAAGCCATGGCGATGCCACCGTATTACTGGCTGATTCTGCTTGCGATGCTGGCTTTGGGGACGGGCATCTGGTGGGCTCGTCGCCAGCAACTGGTCGCGCAGCGGCGCTCCATGCAAGCCTTCTACGCGTTAAGTGAACAAATTTTTGCCGCGCCCTCTTCGACGGAGATTGCCGAAAAGCTGGCCGCTTCCCTGCCCTTCATCCTGCAAGCCTCGAGTGTCCGCCTGTATCTGTGGAATCGCCAAACTACTTCGCTGGAATCGGTTCCCAGCACTGCCGATCCCGAGCCGATGGCGGTCTCGCTCGGCGGCGCCGCCGAGGGCTTGGTCGCGGGAGCCGTGAGATGCTTTCGGGAACGCACGCTCCTCAATATTCCCGATGTGCGGCGCAACTCTCTGGTGAACGCTGGATGGAAATCCGGGCTGCCCCGCTCCGCCATGTTCGCTCCGCTGCTGACGCAAGGGGAAGCGCTCGGCGTCATCGAGGTAGGCAGTCTGCGCCGCCTGGGTTATTTCACGGCGGAAGAGAAAACAACCCTGCAGCATTTGGCCAATCAGGTGGCGGCGTCCCTGAAATTGGAAGAGCAGCAGGCGATGCGGGAGCAGCTCTTCCGCAGCGAGAAGCTGGCGGCTACGGGACAGTTGATTTCGGGCGTAGCCAACGATCTCCGTGCGCCGCTCGAACGGATTCAGGAGTTATCCGCGGCTCTCTCCATAGCCGACAGCAGCGCGCAAACCGAGCGCGGGCTGAAGCAGCTAGCCGCCGAAGCGCAGCGCGCTTCTGAAATCGTAGACCGCCTGGTTTCGTTCGCGCGTCCTGCGCAGACCGGCGAGCGCCTGCTGGATGTGAACACGCTGGCGAGCGGCCTGATGCAATTCCGCGAGCCGGAATGGAAGGCGCTGGGTTTGCGGGTTCAAAACCGGTTATCCCCGGAGCCCGCTTTCGTGCTGGGCGTGGACGGACAAATCGAGGAAATATTGCTCAATCTGCTGGTTTCCGCAGAGCAATCCGCCGCCCAGTCGGAGGCTAAAACGCTGGAGGTTGTAAGCAGCTTGATTGCCGGACGCGTAGTGGTGGAAATTCATTGCCCGGATGCATCGGCTGAGCCAGGCGGCGGCGAGTCCAACTTGGAGGTGTGCCGGGCGATTACGCAGAACCACGGAGGGGAGCTGCGCATCCGGCGTCAATCCGGCGGCATGAGTTTCGACCTCGATCTCCCGCTGGCGCAAGGCGCCGACCCGCGTCCCAGCAGAAACACATCAATGGCACTGCGGCGAGCACTGACGTTTCTGTTGGTGGATTCGGATCTGGGCTCGCATCGCCAGTTGCTGGGGCTGCTTGCCAAACGCGGTCATCGCGTGGTTCCCGCGTATGCCGAGGAAGCGGCCGATTTGGCGCACCGCATGCGTTTCGACGGCGTGGTGTGGGCGCTGCGGCCCGGCGGCGCAAAGTGGAGCGACTTTCACGAGCGCCTGCGCGATCTCATCCCCTCATTTGTTCTGGTCAGCGATGGTTACGACGCCGATTTGGCGGCCAGCCTGCACGATAGCGGCGGCTTTTTGCTGGGGCGCCCCTTGCGGGAGTTGGAACTGGAGCGCGCGCTGGGAGCCGTGGAAGCGCGCGCTGCGGCCCGCGTATAAGACATTCTAAACGGCGGCCGGACGTTCCGCCAACTGTCGCAGCACGTAGGGTAAAATCCCACCGCTGCGGTAGTATTCGGCTTCTTGCGGCGTGTCGATGCGCACGATGGCCTCGAAGGTTTTGCTCGATCCGTTTAGAGTCGCCGTCACTTTCGCGCGAGTCTTGCCCGCCGAATCGACGGCGGCCGGGATTCCCTGGATCGAAAATGATTCCTGACCCGTCAGGCCCAGCGTCTCGCGGGTTTGACCTTCGGCGAATTGCAGCGGGAGCACGCCCATGCCCACCAGGTTGGAGCGATGAATACGCTCGAAGCTCTCGGCAATCACCGCCTTCACGCCCAGCAGCAGCGTGCCTTTCGCGGCCCAGTCGCGCGATGAACCGGTGCCGTATTCTTTGCCCGCGATCACGAACAGCGGCGTGCCTTCCTCCTGGTAGCGTACCGATGCGTCGTAGATCGACATCTGCTCGCCCGATGGCACGTGGCGGGTCCAGCCGCCTTCGGTTCCGGGAGCCATTTGGTTCCGCAGACGAATGTTGGCGAACGTTCCGCGCACCATCACTTCATGATTGCCGCGCCGTGCGCCATAGGAATTGAAGTCTTTCGGCTCGACGCCCAGCGACATCAGATACTGCGCCGCGGGGCCGTCCTTGGCAATGCTGCCGGCCGGTGAGATGTGATCGGTAGTAACGGAATCGCCCAGCATCGCCAGCGCCCGCAGCCCGTGCAAGTCTTTGACGAAAGTCTTTGGATCGACCATCGCATCGAAGTACGGCGCGCGCTTGATATACGTGGAGGCGTCGTCCCAGACGTAGAGATCGCCTTGGGGAACTTTCATCCCGCGCCAACTGGCATCGCCTTCGAATACTTTCGCATATTGTTTTGCGAACATCTCGCGATGGACGCTCTTCTTCACTGCCGCCTGCACTTCCTGATTCGACGGCCAGATATCGCGCAGGAAAACATCTTTGCCGGAGGGATCCTGTCCGAGGGGCTCATGAGTGAGATCTATGTCGACCCGACCCGCGATGGCGTAGGCCACCACCAGCGGAGGCGAGGCCAGGTAGTTGGCCTTGACCAGCGGATTCACGCGGCCCTCAAAATTGCGGTTGCCCGAGAGCACCGCGGCCACGGTCAATTTCTCCTGGGTGACACCGGCCGCTACCTCGTCCGGCAGCGGTCCGCTGTTGCCGATGCAAGTTGTGCAGCCATAGCCGACCAAGTTGAACTTCAGGGCTTCGAGCGCAGGCAGCAGCTGGGCCTCACGCAAATAATCCATGACGACTTTCGATCCCGGGGCGAGGCTGGTTTTCACCCAGGGCTTGGACG
>JBDTTL010000253.1:0-7316 GCA_039930665.1 Acidobacteriota bacterium | reverse complement strand
GAGGTATCTCAACGTGATCGAAAAAGTTGGATGCGTTTACTGTTCTTACGCCAACGGACTGCTGGCCTACGTGGTGGAGATCGCTGCCCGCACGGAACTACATTTCTGCCCGATTAAGCACGCTCATCCGCCTCTCAGGCCACACTCAAGCTATCCGGAATTTGTGCCCTACGGAGACCCGCGCGCCTATCGCAAGCTGGTAGATCACATCGCCCCCGCGCCCGCCGCCCCGAGGTCTGTTTAAAAAGCAGGCCCGGTTGAGATGGCTACCGCGGAGGACCCTGGGATTCCATCCAGCTTTTGAGGCTGTCCTGGCGCTTGAGTTCTTGCGCCTTTTCGGCGCGGCGCTCATACGCCACCAACCCACCCAAAATACAAATGATGGCGACGGGGATGCCCACCATTAAATAAGTCGGCATATTATTTTCCTGGAGAGCGCTCCGTCGCTCGGAATTGAATACCAACTCCACTCTAACAGGCAGCTCGTCCGAAGCATCGTCGGATCGCCGTTAAGTTCGTCGCGAAGCCCCGTTTCGCTTCATTTAAATCACGCCCGCGCGGGCAATCGTTCCGTCCCGCCCCCGCCAGTGTTACGCTAAATCGGTGGCACCTTCCCCGCAAAGTTCATCCGTTATTCCTAAAGAACTGCTCATTCGTGACTTCGAAGGCAAGATCACGTACCGGCCCCTCGACCGTGACCGCATCTTGCTCGGACGTTCCAGCGCCTGCCAGTTGTGCTATCCCGACGACTCCGGACTATCGCGCCAGCATATGGCGCTGTCCCAGGTAAACGGCCAGTGGATCGTGGAAGACTTGGGCAGCAAGAATGGAACGCTGGTCAATGACCGCAGGATCGAAGGCGCGACTCCCGTAGGCGTCGGCGACAAAATCGTGGCCGGACACCTGGAGTTGGAATTGTCGGCGGCGCTGCCCGGCGCCGCTGGAATCCAAAAAGTGGAGTTCGTCGAGGCCCCCGAAAGCTCGACTGCCGGTTCCACGACCTTCGTCGCCAGCCTGGACGAAATGCTGGGGACGCAATCCGGCGAAATGGACCAGACTTCCATCATCCGCGGCAATCCGCAGATGCAGGCGCTGATCCGCGCCGGGCGCGAACTGGCTGGGCACCGTCCGCTCAATGAGCTGTTCGAAGTCATCATGGACCTCTCGATGGAAGCCGTGCTGGCGGGGCGCGGCGTCCTGATGACGCTCGAAGGCGATGAGCTGAAGGCGCGGGCGGCGCGCGGTGCGGGCTTCAAGATTTCCAACACCGTGCGCGACCGCGTGATCCGGGACAAATCGTCGCTGCTGGTACGCGACGCGCAGATGGATATGGCGCTCAAGGCGCAGATGAGCATCGTGCAGCAGTCCGTGCGCAGCATGATCGCGGTGCCGCTCCAAACCAATGATCGCGTCATCGGACTCATCTATGTCGATTCGCCCGATATGATCCGCGAGTTTACGCGCGAAGATCTGGGCCTGCTCACCGTCATGGCGAACGTGGCCGCGATCCGCATTGAGCACGCGCGGCTGAATGAAATAGAACTGGTGGAGCGCGCGATGTCCAAGGAGCTCGACCAGGCCGCGCACATCCAGATGGGGCTGCTGCCCTCGGAACAACCCAAGGTCGCCGGCATGGACATCTTCGGCAGCACCGCGCCCTGCCGCACCGTGGGCGGCGACTATTACGATTACCTTGAGTTCCCCGACGGCCGTATCGGCATGCTGGTGGGCGATGTGGCTGGCAAAGGCATGCCCGCGTCTCTGTTGATGTCCAGCCTGCAGGCGCGCGTCAAAGTGCTCTTTGAAGATGGCGATCGTCTGGCGGAGAAAATCACGCGCCTCAACAAGGCCACCACCGCCCACACTCCCGACAATCGCTTCATCACCTTCTTCATGACCGTCGCGGACCCGGCCACTGGCGAGCTGGTCTTCACCAACGCCGGCCACAACCCGCCGCTGCTGGTGCGCGCTAAGGGCGGCTTTGAATTGCTCGCCGGGGGCGGCATGATTCTGGGTATTCTGCCCATGGCGGAATATAGCGAGGTCCACGCCAAAATGGAGCCTGGCGATACGCTGGTGCTGTTTAGCGACGGCGTCACCGAAGCCGCGAATCCGTCGGACGAAGACTTCGGCGAGCAAAGGCTGGCGGATCTGGTGGCATCGCTGCGCGACCGTCCTGCGCGGGAAATCGTGAAAGCCGTCCACGCCGAAGTCGCGCGCTTCACGCAAGGCGCGCCGCCGGCTGACGACATTACGGTAGTCGTGGCGCGCCGCTTATAGGCAGCGTACTCCAGAGCAGCGCCCCCGTCAGCGCCACCATGATCACGGCGGTCGACCACGCCACCACATTCTGCCACCAGTTATTGGTGTACTCCTGCATTATCCGTTTGCGGTTGATCAGCGTCAGCATGTAGAACAGCACGAAGGGCAGCAGAATGCCGTTGGCTACCTGTGAGAACAGAATCACTTTCAGCAGCGGCAAACCGGGAATCAGCACGAAGCCCGCGCCGCCCACGATTAGCAGAGTGTAGAGCCAGTAAAAGATCGGCGCTTCGGAAAAGCGCCGTTCGACGCCGGCCTCGAAACCCAGGCCTTCGCATACGTTGAAAGCAGTCGCCAGCGGCAGGATCGCAGCGGCCAGCAGCGAAGCGTTTACCAGTCCAATCGCGAAGAGCGCGCTGGCGAATTGCCCCGCAAAAGGCTTCAGCGCGAGTGCGGCGTCGGCCGCGTCCCTTATTTCCGTGGCGCCGATTCGCCCGCCGCCGGCCTGGTAAATCGTCGCCGCGCACGACACCACAATGAAGAAGGCGATGACGTCGGTAATCACGCAACCCAGGATTACGTCCAGCCTCGTGAGCGCGTAATGCCGCCGGTCGACGCCCTTTTCGACGATCGACGCTTGCAGGTAAAACTGCATCCACGGCGTGATCGTCGTCCCCACCAAGCCCACTATCATCAGTAGATATTGCGAATCGCCGTGAAACTGCGGGATCAACGTGTCGTGCAGCGCCAGTTTCCAGTCGGGTTTCGCCAGATACGCCGAGACAGGATAGGTGAAGTAAATCAGCGAAAACAGGATCATCATGCGCTCCACCGGCTTGTAGCTGCCCTTAACGATGACGATCCAGACCAGCGCCGCGCCGACGGGCACCGAGAGGTACTTCGCAACCCCGAACACTCCCATGCCGGAGGCAATCCCTGCAAACTCGGACGCGATGTTGCCGAAGTCGGCGACCGCGAGAATGGCCATGGTGATGAAGGTGGCGCGCAATCCGAACTCTTCACGAATGAGATCGGAGAGGCCCTTGCCCGTTACCGCGCCCATGCGTGCGGCCATTTCCTGAATGACGATGAGCGCGATGGTAGTCGGAATCAGCGTCCACAGCAGCGTGTAACCGTATTTCGCACCCGCCTGCGAATAGGTGAGGATGCCGCCCGGATCGTTATCGACATTGGCCGTGATGAAACCCGGGCCCAGGATCGACAGGAACGCGATCAGCCGGAACTTGACCAGCGAGAGATTCGCCCTCTTGCGAACCGCGGGCCGCGAACTGCTGACATCGCCTCGCATGGGCACTTATTGAGGGTAGAGGGGGAGACGAAGCGGAAGCAAGTCATGAAACCGAAATGCGCGGGCTCAAGCCTATACTGGATTCTATGATCGACAACGCCATTACATCGCACATCGCGGAAATCGATGGCACCAAGCTGCATTACCTGACGGTCGGCAGCGGGCCGCCGCTGATCCTCCTGCATGGCTACGCGGAAACTTCGTTGATGTGGCAGACGATTATGCCTGAGTTCGCGGAGAAGTTCCTGGTAGTGGCGCCCGACCTGCCCGGCATCGGAGATTCTGACATCCCCGCGGATGGTCTCGACATGCAGAGCGCCGCCGTTCGCATGCATCAGCTTGCTCGATCGCTCGGCATTGAGAAGGCACGCGTCGTGGGCCACGATATCGGATTAATGGTTGCGTATGCCTACGCCGCGCAGTTTCCCGACGAAGTGGAAAAGCTCGTATTGATGGACGCTTTCCTGCCCGGCGTTGGTGACTGGGAAGCAATTTATAACGACCCCGGCTTTTGGCATTTCCGCTTCCATGGACCGACGCCGGAAGCGCTGGTTCGCGGACGCGAGCGCATCTTTTTCGAGTATTTATGGAACGATTTGGCCGCGGATAAATGGCGGTCCATTCCGCAGGAGGCTCGCGACGCTTACGCGGATTTGTACTCGCAGCCGGGACGGATGCGCGCCGGCTGGGACTACTTCGTGGCGTTTCCCCAGACCGCGAAAGATTTCGCCCGGCTGGCCGAGAACAAGCTGACCATGCCGGTGCTAACTATCGGCGGCGACAAATCCCTGGGAGAGTTTCTAGGTTGTCAGATGAAACTCGCCGCCTCCGATGTGACCGCCGTCGTGGTCGAGAACAGCGGCCACTGGTTGATGGAAGAGCAGCCGGAGAAGACCACCGATGCGTTGGTGAAGTTTCTCTAGATCGCTCGGACGCCGCCCCTGATGCTTTGTCCTTGCTATCATGAGCATTCCGACATGCCTGATCCGCGGCCCCAGCCGTCGCCAATTTCCGAAGCCGTCACCAAAGATATCCGCGTTGAGGTTCTTTCGCGCTACTCGTCCGAAAACTCGCGTCCGCTGGAGGACAACTGGATCTTCCAGTACACCGTCCGCATCACCAACCAGGGAACCGAAACGGTGCAACTGGTCAGCCGCCACTGGATCATCACCGACGGCTTGGGCCACACCGAAGAGGTGAGAGGTCCGGGCGTCGTCGGAGAGCAGCCGGTGCTCGCGCCCGGCGAGTCGTTCCAATACTCGTCCTGGTGTCCGCTCAAGACTCCCACCGGCAGCATGCACGGCACCTATCAGATGGCGCGTGCGAACGGCAACCAGTTCGACATCGAAATCGCCCCCTTCGCACTCAAAGCCAAGTACGCAGTCAACTGAAGGCCGCAAGCCGGCGCTCGTTTACATCCCTTAGATCCTGTATTGTCACTTCCTAATTGGTCGTGGTACGAATTGAATAGGAAGGGGGAATTCTTACTTTGCCGAGACAACTTCGTCCGACAGTGTCTGCGTGTTCCGCTCTAGCCCTACTGGCTGGCTTCGCGATCGGGAGTTCGGCCGCGCCGGTAACTTCCGCGAAGGTAGAAAAGGTAGAAGGAGTTCTGATCGATCAGCACTGCTCCGCGAGAGCCGAAACCCGGATGGTGCCCGATCCAACCCCGCACTTGGAGGGAGGCATCCTGTCGGCCTACATACACCCAAAAAGCTGCCTGCTGCTGCCCGAATGCCGGCGCAGCGGCTACGGCGTTTTTACCAACGACACCAATGAATTTCTGCTCTTTGACCCGACCGGCAACCAGAAGGCCCTGGCTCTGATTGAGGCTTCGAAAAAGGACGACGACATGCGCGTCGAAGTCACTGGCGAAATCGAGGGCAATAAGATCAAGGTCGCTAGCCTGAAGTTCTTGCCGTAGGCTGGGCCGCTACGGCCGCGAGAATCCGCTCTCAGTTCCCCTGGCACTTGCCGCCGGGGCAGCGATTGTTTTCCTCGCACACGTATTCGTACAGCCCGGCCTTGTCCCACTCCGGCTTGGCCTTGATCTGAAATAGTTGCGACCACGGCTTCGTGAAGATCTTCGGGTCGTCAATCGTCAGCAGGTAGGAGATGGTGTCTTTATCCTTCCACTCTAGGCGTTCGGTGGTCGTCAGCGCGTCGCTATGCATGCGATATTCTTTGGGGTCGGTGTAGAAATAGTCGTCCAACATCCAGCGCTTGAAGTTGGTGCTGACGATCACCAGCGCGTCGCCATCCCAATGCCCCACCGAATCGCCATAGAAAGTCGGTTCGATATCCTTGCGGAACGGACGCCCGTCGAGCGGTATGACGCGCGACATGCGCTGGAATTCGTGCACGATGGTCAAATAGTTCTTGGTCTGGAAGAACTGCATAGCGTTGGCGGAGAGCATTCCGGCCGTCAACCCGGCGGGCATGCAGAAATCGCGCGGCTCGTCATGCCGGGGATCGCCCGTGCGCGGCTCCAGAAACGCCTCGCCCCCGGGTTTCAGCGGCGCAAAATACTTCCGGTCGAAAATGCTGGCCGAGCCTCTGCCGCGCTGGTCGCCCGGCATGTAGGTGGGCCATTGGTGGATGCCGCTGAAATCGGGCTTGCCCTCGGGCGTCCGCGGAATGGTGAACGACCCGTTCGCCGGCATCGCGCCGGATTGCGCGGCGCCCGCGGGCGCGAACACCAACGCCGCGGCGATCGCCATTGCACCTGAGAATATCGCGCTGCGCAACCAACCACCCGAGATCGTTTTCTTCATGGCCTTATCCTAATGCTTTTCTTCTGCGCCCTGGTTGGAGGTGAAAACCATGCGGCCATCCGGGAACGTGACCTTCGAACCGTAGGCATTGGTGGACCCGTCCTTGGCTTTGAATCCATCCACCGTAATGGTCGACCCAATGATCAGCGCGCTCTTCATAATGCCGCGTCGCATCAACTGACCCGGAGCGCCACCCGAAAAGGCGTGGGTGGTGACCTTGCCGTCGTCACCCTTCACGTCGACATAGAACCAGACGTGTGGATTCTGCCATTCCACCTTTGTGACGACCCCGGTGACCTTGATGGGCTTGGAGTCGTCGTATTCCGCCGAAAATGAGTGGTGCGCCAGGAGCGGCGCCGAACTCGCCGACAACGTTAAAACCAGAAGAGTCGTGCGGATGATCCCGTATTGCATAGGCTACAGGATATCAAGTCGCTTGTAGGGTGTAAAACCGCCAATCGGCCGGCGGTGTCTACTATACACATGCAAGCAAAAACGCTACGATAGACGGCGATCGGATCATGACGGCCATGCGGAAAGCGAATTCGCGGTACTTGCCGGTACTTCTTCTCCTTTTGGTAAGCCCGATTCTGGCGCAGCGGGAGCGGTCATTTCAAAACCTATTTCGCGACGCGGACACGGTGCTCATTGGAAGGGTGGTGTCCGGGAAACGTGTTTTGGAATCAGATCCGCGGTTTGGGATACCAGCCAGGCCCGTGAACGCCCCCTTTTATCTGTGTGGCGTCACGGTCGAGGTTAAAGCCACGCTAAAACCTCGCGATTCCCTGGTCGTAGGATCGCGGCTTAGCGTTCTGTGGTATCTGCAATCCCAAGCTTGCGCTGTTGAGTTTCCGGGTGCTTTCGACAATCTGGCAGGGCGCGACGCTCTATTGTTCCTTAGCAGTGGGAGGGGCTTCCAGCGCGCGTATACCGACGGCCCCTATGAGGCCTTGCCTGTCATGCACTTCTCG